>JBPPMD010000134.1:0-2370 GCA_051305875.1 Desulfuromonadales bacterium
CATTCGGGGAAGGTCTCGATCAGCTTGGCACAGAGTTCCTCGACTTTCTCGTCAAGCATACTCAGATCAATTTCACCGTCTTTGAGCCGGTCGCGGCCTTCCTTGAAGGCACCGCCGGTCTTGAAATCTCCGTGAATGATCCGGCCGTATTCGTCAAACATGCGATCAGTGATTACGGTCGGGTTGGCAACAAACTTGCCATCGATCTTCAGGGCCGGAACCACGTCGGCGATGATGCCGAGACGGGCGGCCTTATGGGCCGAAAAGGGTTCGCAGAGAGTCCCGGAGATCATCGCCTGCTCGCAGCCGATCATCACCGGCAGGAAATCTGTAGCACCACCGATCGCTGCTGAGCCGTGTTTGGGGCCGGCCTGGCCGAAGTTGGCGAGGTCCTGGGCGATGGTGAAATCGCAGGCCATGCCGATCTCCTGGCCGCCACCGATGCGCATGCCGTTGACTCGGCAGACCACTGGCTTGTCGCAGCCGAGGATCGCCGATACCATATCGTTGAACAGGCGCATGTACTGGCGGTACTCCTGCGGATTGCCGGCGTAGTACTCGGCATACTCCTTGGTGTTGCCGCCGGTACAGAAGGCCTTCTCACCCACCGCGGTAAAAACCACGGCGTTGACTGCACGATCAACCGAAGCGCGACGGAAGGCGAGGATGGTGGCCTTGACCATGTCAGTCGTATAGGAGTTGAACTGCTTGGGATTGTTGAAAATAATCCAGGCGTTGTAGAGCCCTTCAGCCACGGAACCGTCACGACGTCTGGCCGGACGCTTTTCATATTGAACCATGCCGTCACAGAGGCTTTCGACGTCCTTGTCGATCAGGTTATGATCGATGAGATGGGCAGGGGCGGTTGCGGTAAAAATCTGTTCGGTTGTCGCCATGGGTAAATCTCCTCTATGGGTTAAATGTCAAAAGTGAAACGTTAAAAGTTCAAGCGCAAAGCAAGAAAACTATTTAAAAAATCTTTAGTGAGCAGCTTGAAGCCTTTTTAGAAGTTTTGTTTCACTCTCGACCTTGGATTCTCTCTGCGTCTTTGCGTCTTGAGTGAGCGCCAGCGAACGGGCGTTAATCTTGAATCTTCTGCACATCGACATCCCAAGAGATCAGGCATTGGGTACCAGGATGGCACGCCGCGTCATTTTGTGGTTATGGACGGCCGCGAACACACTGTTGATCTCGTTGAGAGGCTTCTGCTCTACGAAAGCTTTGAGGTCAACCTTGCCGTCCAGAACCAGGTCAAGCGCAGCCGGGTAGTACTCCGGCAGGCAGCCCCAGTTGCCCAGGGCGCGCGCATGGAAGGCCATCAGATTGGAGAGACGGATTTCCACCTTGTCCATAGTGAAGCCGACCACGCTCAGGGTGGCGCCATGCACCATCAGGCCATAAGCGGACTCCTGGCCAGGCTTGCTGCCGGAACATTCGAAGATGAACCACTCGGTACTCGGCAGGCCATGCTCTTTAGCGAAAGCGCTGATCGCTTTTTTCAGATCACGACCGTTGATTTCCCGGGCATTGAAGGTAATGGCCGCGCCATGTTCGGTGATGGCATCCAGCTTGGCTTGATCAATATCGATGGCCACCACGGTGGCTCCAAAGGCCTTGGCCATCTGCACACAATAACCGCCGACGCCGCCGACGCCAATGACAATGGCCAGGCTGCCCGGGGTGACACCGGCTTGATGGACCGCCTGGTAGGGAGTGGTCACTGCATCAGCCACCACCGAGACATCAGCAAGTTTCAGCCCGGCCTTGACCAAGCGTTGCTCATCAACCGGGCAAAGACCCCGGGTCGGCACGACGATATGACTGGCAAAACCACCCTGAATGTCGTTGCCCGGCATCTTCTGGCTGCGGCAGATGGTACCTTTGCCGCGTTTGCAGAGATCACACTCGCCGCAGGGAATCACCGCCGGGATGATCACCGCCTTGCCGAGCCAGTCATCGGCGCCCGTTCCGGCGTCAACCACCCGGCCACTGATTTCATGTCCCAGGGCAAGCGGCAGTTCCGAATTTGTGCGGACACCATCATAATAGAAACCCAGATCGGTATGACACACCCCGCACCCGGCGACTTCGACCACAACCTCGTCCGCTGCGGGTTCAGCGACAAACTCCTGGCGCGTCATCGGCTCATTGACGCCACTCATCATCCAACGGTAAGCATTTATGGACATAGCATTTTCTCCTTTGAATCAGATTCAGGTCTGTTCTTTTCAGGACCTTTAAATGTGGTCTGTTCAGCAATTTCAAGAAAAGTTGCACGCAGGCTCTCCGGCATACTGCAGGGTCGTCGCGATTCGCGATGGTCCCAGAGATGCCTGGTGGAACCTGTTGTCAGAAGCTGGCCGTCGCGCG
>JBPPMD010000167.1:0-4049 GCA_051305875.1 Desulfuromonadales bacterium
ATCCCCCACCATAAAATCAACAGCGTCAAAGTTACCAGAAACCATCTGACTGCGCAAACATGAAAACATTAGCCATGAAATGAGGTGGGAGCAAAACAGAATGGGCAAGGCCGTTAAGCCTTGCCCGGAAAAATCATGTTTTTATATACGAAAAACAAAACTAATCAAAACAGTAATTTACGGAGAAATGTGTTTGTTTTAGCAGTCAAAAATTTTCTTGATCGAGAGGAGATAATAGCGAGGGAACTGGATAAGGAGCGGTCGCGAATCGAGAAGATGTTTAGAATCCTGCATGTCACAGCCCCCATTTCCTTGAAGCTCAGTTCCTCAAGTATCCATCCCGGACGGCGTTTTCCATGTCAGCCAACTCGTCATCGGTCAAAAACCCGAAATGTGACTCCCTTTTTCTCGCCGAAAGACGACCATTGTTTTGCAGACAGAGTTGGACAAAGAGATCGATAAGGCGGTCAGGCATGTCCACGAGCTCCTGAATGGCATGTTTTGTCCTGTCGTAATTCGCCAGAAAATCGAGTTCTTCCACCAGTTCGTGCTCGATGGTGAGTTTGACGAAATTGTACAATGCCTCCGCCTGAGCGGTCATGTCTATATACGTATACAAACGCCCGGTCTCACCAGGCACGGTCATCTGGCCAAGATCGTCCAGGTCGTATTCAATCAACCGCACCAACGGGTTTGAGAACGCTTCCAGGGAGTGATCGTAAAGCGCCGGATTTTTCAGCATGGCAGCGGAGACCGGGAACATGAGACCTTTCGGAATCTCGCCTCGCAGGAACAGGATGTTATGAATGAGAAAACGGTGAATACGGCCGTTGCCGTCCTCGAAGGGATGCATGAAGACGAAGCCGTAAGAGATGGTGGCGGCATGGATAATACCGGGAACCGCGCCTTCCTTCATCACCTGGTGGGCGATGAGCAGTCCCTCCATCAGTACCGGTAGATCCTCGGGTTTCGGACAGACATAATGAACGAGTTGTTTCTGGTAGGAAATCGTCTGCCCCACGTAGTTCTGGTTGGCCCGGTAATCCGTCTCCCGGAACCGGGGATCGACAATGTGGGCCTGAATGTCGATCAGGAGAGGCTTCTCGCAAAAATCCTTGTGCTCGGCCATCTCCAGCAAACCGATGAATTTCTCCGTCCGGGAGGCACTCGGCTTGATGTGCTCGATTTCGAAGGATGACTTTGTCTCTTTGTTATACAGGTAACTCAAGGCTCGTCTGAGAAGCTCCGGCGGGTAAGAAGTCACGACCTCTTTGCACCGTTTCCGCAGGTCGAGCCCCTCCATGGCGGCGAGTTTTTCGGTGCGCCGGATGATGGGACAAAAAAATTTCCCGCCAAGCAGATTGTCGATGACCTTCTGGCGCCGCATGCGTCGACCGGGCACTGCGGTGTAGTAACGGTCCGATTCAAGCAGCTCAATATAATTCCCCTTGGTCAGATCCGGCAGCGGGAGTTCCCGTCCGGTCATGAATTCATACAGGAACCAGACCTTG
Source organism: Desulfuromonadales bacterium (assembly GCA_051305875.1). GTDB lineage: Bacteria > Desulfobacterota > Desulfuromonadia > Desulfuromonadales > BM103 > M0040. The sequence continues at coordinate 1,512 of JBPPMD010000167.1, forward strand.
CGGGCGTATTTCCCTGTCGGCTTCGAGCTGATCCAGGCCGCTATCTCGTCTGCCGGGGCCACGTCGAAAAGGGCTGACAGCAGCCCCAAGTTGACGCCATCATATTTGAGGGCGAACTCCAGATGGTCTCCAGCCCCGTCACCAGGCCAATAGGACTGGGGATAGATGGATTCCACCTGCCCATCCTGAATGGTCGAGCGTAGCGTACCGGTCGGGCTGACGGAGGACATGTGCCAGTTCGGCAAAGCACTCAATCCATACTGCTCGATCAGAAACGCATATCCCGCCAGCCGGTTCTGTGTCGTGTTCAATGTCATCCACCTCAAAAAATTGTTATGGATCTCAAAATACGATTACAATAAACCATAGATTTAAAATTATAGTTATTTTTGCGGCAGTTTTCAAAAGAATTGTTTGTCAGGTGGAGTGCGGTCAACAAAGGGGATCTCAAAAAACGTGTTTGCCTCTTGGAAAATGGAGCTGACCTTGCGGGGGGATGGAAGGCGATGAATGAAGTCAAGCCAGGGTATAAGCAGACTGATGTAGGTGTGATTCCGGAAGGGAGAGCCAATGTCCTTGCTACGTCTTCAGATGAACTGGTTAGTCTTGATCATGCAATTCTAGAGAACAATACACCCAGTATAGAGTTCTAAAAAAACGTACTTCTTAATAAAGACAAAAGGCCACAAACACTGGGTTTGTGGCCTGTAACTTTACTAAAGGTTATATAGTATTCTTTAAAACGGGATATCGTCGTCGGGATTAAATGGCGGCTCTTCAGGGCTACCGGAGGGTTCGTTAAACTGGGACGTCGGACGATTACCGCCACCGCCACCGCCACCACTACCGCTACCTCCACCCTGCTCACCGGCGCGACCAAGCATCTGCATTTCGGTGGCGACAACCTCGCTGATGTAGCGCTTGTTGCCATCGCGATCGTCGTAGGAACGGTTCTGAATGCGCCCTTCAATATAGATCTGTTTGCCCTTGGTCAGATATTTGCCGCAAATCTCGGCAAGACCTGCCCAGACCACAATATTGTGCCATTCGGTGCGATCCTGCTGCTCGCCTTGCTTATTCTTGAAACGATCAGTGGTCGCCAGAGAGAAGGTACAGACTGCCGTACCCGAAGGCGTGTAACGCAGTTCAGGATCTTTACCCAGATTGCCGACCAGAATTGCCTTGTTGACTGACATAGAATCTCCTCCATTGCATTGCTTGATGACTATTGAATATATCACCCAGCTAAATAAGTTTGTCAATTGCCATTAGAGCTTGTCATCAATATGACACCTCAGCTCAATGACCTTTTGACCTGATTAATGTTAACACACCCCTCGACGTCCCTGAAGCTAAGTGCCCATTCACCCGGAAAGCGCTTTTTTATTACACTCAGCATCATACACGCTGGAGCAGATGACTTAAAGTCAATTTTGAACCGCTCGCGAGTCGAAGCTGGCTGGATAGCAAACCAGGTCAATTGGGAGAGCAAAGAGTTCAATATTTAACGTTTATATCATCGTAAGGTCGGCAAATGTTTCCCTGAAAAACGGGAACAAAATTGACGCGCAATTCAAGCACAGTTTTCGATCTCTCGTAGAAGCCTTGCTTAACAACCGTTGGCCGACGATGATAATCGACAGGTTGCAATGTGATGTCGTTTGAAACTGATAGCGGGGATGGGAAGAATCCACAGATACTGTGCAGAGTCAGTCGGAATTCCTGTTCAGACAATCCTTGCGCCAACAGCAATCGAGCTGCAAACATTCAAAGTTCCAAATATTGCCGAAGCATTCCCTGTTGCCTTCGGCAAGCTGGATGGCGCGGATCATGTCAGCTTTTTGCATATCATCCAATCCTGCTATCCCCAGTGCCCGCCCTCTTTCCCGAATCTCATCGATTTTCATTGTGATTCTCCTTTTTCGCACCGACGGGCAGACCTGAAACACACTACACAGGAGTATCTTAACAATTTAGCTCTTTCCGTCTTACTGTCAACCGAGGTCGCGTCTCATTCAGAAGACAACAAAATCCGGTCATCCCTTTCTTGCCAGCAGGACTGAACTTCAGGCAGGCGGTTCCCGCAAAGCGTCGTGCACCGGCAGGTCTCGTCCGCCGCGCTCACGCAGAGCTGCCCGGGCGAGCACATGCGAGGCAACCGGCAATGTCAGCCAGACGATCAGTACGATCAGCAAGGCGCGCCAGCCCCATGACCAGTCGCCGCCGATCAGCGCCGTACCTGCCACCATGCAGACGATTCCCAACGAACCCGCCTTGGTCGCTGCATGCTGGCGCGACAGGGCATCACGCAGGATGAACAGGCCGGCGCTCGCCAGCAGCAGCACCAGCGCGCCGAGAATCAACAAAATGACACCGGCGGCACTCATGATTCAGACTCCTCATCTTGCTCGCGAGGTATCTCCACCAGGCGTGCCCACGCCAGGGTAGCGACGAAACCGATCATAGCAACCCCGATAGCGATGTCGAGAAACAGCACACGACCGGTGGCGAGAGCAGCGAGCGCGCAAAAAACCACTG
>JBPPMD010000245.1:0-6843 GCA_051305875.1 Desulfuromonadales bacterium
CGAAAAGATTTGTATTTTATGATGTCATTGCGCCGCACTGCGGCTATTTCATTCAACAGGAGGGAAACATGCACAAAATTCCACAGATCACCATTTATGCCAGGCAAGCCGGAGTTTCCATTACCCCCCACGAACGTCGCAGCGAGGGTCGGGCTACCGAAGGACGCATCGTAATGCGCTTCTTCCGCCTGGAGAGCGGCAGCAACGCGATCCGTTTCATCATCGAACCGGCAGAAGCCTTCTCCCTGTTCGGCAAGATCCACAAAATCGTCCGCGACGGCGGCCAGGAGAGCCTCAACCACTCTTTTGCCGGCCCCGAGGGTGAGGTCCAGACGCGTTTGACGGTGGAGCACTGGGCCCGTAACGGTAAAAGCGGTTATGCGCTCTCGGTGCTGCGTGGCGAAGAACAGCTCAACGTGCCGATCCAGTCGGAGCAGTTCCTGTATGCCGCCGAATTCCTGCGTCATCTGTCGCTGCAGCAGGCCTGGGTCGAAGAGTTGGAGCGTTCGGCAGAATAAACAGAGGCGGAATGGCCTGGCTGGTCGCGCAGCGATGGATTGCTGGCGATCAGCCGGGTTTGCGGCATGCATGAGTGCCCCCCGGCTGGCAGTACTGTTGATCGAAACAGGGCCAGCCTTGAGACAAGTGAAGAACTGCGTCGGCAGATTGGTATCATCAGGCGGCAGCTTGTTGGCGAAAGTGTCAAACGGAGATTTTTCAGACCCTTTGTTTTCGGTCCTCTGCCACTGCTCTCTTGAGTTCTGAACAGGGGCATCCTCGAAAGATATGGCTAATCATTCCCGGACGGGAAGATATGCCTTGTCTTTTTCTTCACCAGCCTATATTCTTACCGAAAAGGAAGATTTTAAACTTGGAGCCCTCATGAACGACAAAAGTATACCGAACGGGAAGATTTCAAATCCCGAACAGCTCGGTACCCTGATCCGCCAAGTTCGCAAAGGGCAGGGGATCACCCAAGAGGACCTCTCGTCCCTTGTTGGCGTGGGACCACGACTGATTGGTGAGATCGAGCGGGGAAAGCCGACCGCAGAAATCGGCAAAGTTTTTCAACTGCTGGCAGGCCTGGGATTGGTCATCTCCATTCAGCCCCGTACTACAAGGGATCATCGGGAATAGACCATGGAAAAAATCACTGAGCAACTCGAGGTCTATCTGGGAGACCGCCACATCGGGAGACTGAGTCGGGAGAATGGACGGCTTGCCTTCATTTATGACCGTCAATGGCTGGATGATCCCCGCAGCCATCCCTTGTCCCTCTCGCTGCCTTTGCGCGGAGCACCGTTTGCCGATTTCGAAACCCGGACCTGGTTTGGCAACCTTCTGCCGGAGGGAGACTTTCTCAACGCCGTCGCTCGCCGTCTGGGAAGAAGTACCGGTGATATCTTCGGTCTGCTCGTTGATCTCGGAGGGGAGTGCGCAGGCGCGATCAGCCTTTTGCCGCCAAGAGAAGCTTCACCGGAAGCCGGCCGTTACCAACCGTTTGGTGAAGACGGCCTCTTTGCCCTGGTGTCCGCCGATCCAGCTCTGCCTCTGTTGGCCGGTGAGACAGGCGTCCGTCTCTCCCTGGCCGGAGCCCAGAACAAGGTGCCGGTTTATGTCGATGGCAACAAGATTTTCAAGGCAACCGGAATCCTGGCGACCACCCACATTCTCAAGCCCCCGATCCATACCGCAATCTCTCTGCCCCACACAGTGCAAAACGAAGCCTTCTGCATGCAGTTGGCCGACAAATTGGGCATCAATGTGCCGAACGTAGAGGTGCGTACAGTTCGCAACCTGAACTTTTACCTGGTGGAGCGCTTTGATCGCCGCAGTAAACAAGGACGAATCGAGCGTCTGCATCAGGAAGACTTTTGTCAGGCGCTGGGAATTGAGGCCAATCTGAAATATGAAGAAAGTGGCGGGCCGACGTTGTCGACAATTTGGCACCTTCTGCGCAGCCACAGTTCTGCTCCGGCTGTGGATGGACGTCAGCTGTTGCGCTGGATCGCCTTCAATTTTCTGATCGGTAACGCCGATGCTCATGGAAAGAACCTCGCGCTGCTTTACAACGAAACCGGAAGCGTGCGCCTGGCACCTTTTTATGACCTCCTATGCACCGCCGTCTACCCAGAGCTTGCTCAGCGTATGGCCATGCGTCTGGGAGGCGAACGACGGCCGTATCGTTTACGCCGCAAGCACTGGGAACGCTTGGCCGAGGAATTGGAAATCTCTCCTCGGGCGGTTTTTGGTGAACTGGAAAATTTGACACAGGATATCGAAAAAACAGCAGAAGCTCTTGCCAGGGAATTCAATGACCGATATGACTGCGGCGACACCATGAACAGCATCCTGGAGATAATTCGTCGTCGGTGCGGGAGAGCATGGGCCTTTCTCGGGGGCAGACCGGAGTAAGAAACAGAGCCATCAGCTTCCTGTCAACTCAAACATTGGCTCTGAGGTTAGAAACCATCTTATCAATCCGGTCGTCCAGAAAGCGCTCAACCTCCTCCCGGTCACCGATCGTCTCGGCCTTTCCGCCCGCACTTACTCGCACATCCTCAAGGTGGCGCGCACTATCGCCGATCTGGCTGGCGAGGAAAATATCCGTCAGCCGCACCTGGCAGGGTCATTCCATCTTTCGCACCAAAACCCGGACCTGCTCCGGCGCAAGGTCGGCAATCTGGATTTGCGGAGGGAGAAGTAAATGTGTATTGGTAATTGGAAAGGTCTGCCGCCCAAACCGGGTCAGGGTGCCGTCCAGACGGATGACGAGATCGCCAGCCCGAACCTGGAAAAAGTTCCGTTTGGTTCCGGTTAAGCTGACGGCGACTCGCTCCGGAGTTACACTGTTCAGTGAGAACCCCTCCGGGATGTTCTGCACTTCGATGGGGACTTCGTAAGTCATGGTCTGAATATCGGCACCGGCAACGATAAACAGCCAAAGCGTAGCAGAGATTAAAAGACCCGTCGTGCCTTCCAGAATTCCCCACCGAAACGAATTCCCAAAGCGCCGTGGTCCCCCAGCGAGCTGGACATGTTGATTCCAAAAAGCACGGATTTCCCTGGTCAGCTCTTCCAAACTCGCCAGCACCGACAACCGCCCTTCTCTGGCCATGGAAATGCGCCCGCTCTCTTCAGAGACGATCAATACCAGCGTATCTGTCCTCTCCGAAAGGCCCAAGGCTGCGGCATGCCGCGTTCCCCTTTCGTGCAGTTGATGTTCCTGATCAGACAGGGGCAACCTGTTGCCGAAGGAATGAGCCCGTTCCCCGCTAATCATCAGGGCTCCATCATGACCTGGCGAATTCGGGTCGAAAATACTAAGGAGGAGTGCTTTGCTGAGGCATGCATCGAGAGGAATGCCTGCGGAGATGATCCCTTCAAAGGGTTCATTCCCCGCCAAGACGATCAAGGCGCCCGTCCGGGAAGTGGAAAGACTGTCGAGGGCAGCGACGAGAATATCAACCAGATCGCGCCCTTCCACACTTCCCGGCCTCTGCCTGGCAAAAATGGAGCCGGGAATTCGCTCCAGGATGCGACGAATTTCACCCTGATAAACCACTACGATCACCAGGATGATCACTGCCGAGATCCCCTGTAAAATCCAGGCTGTAAGCTTCAGTCCCATTTGGTTGGCCAGCAGGATCAGGAGCAGGAAGACGAGCAAACCGAACCCGACCTTATTGGTCCGCATCGTCCTGAGAACGTGCACCCCGAACCAGATGAGAACCGCGGCCAGGGCAATGTCAAACAGGTCTTTCCAGCGAATATCCTGTAATAGCGTCAGATAGTCCAAGATCATGGCGAAATCATTTCTGTTATAGGCCGACAGAATGTTCCAAATGGAACTACCGGCCCTTTTGAAAAATCCGGGGGTTCGCCTGGATAAAGGCTGCAATCCATTGTTCCAGGAAGGATTTTTTGCCGGCAGTCTTCAGGTAGCCATATCCCAAGACAGCAATCACGGCGGCGCCCAGGGAATCGACGATCAGATCCCACATGGTATCAGTCAACCCGGAAGGATCGTCCCACATTGGCTTCTGCATGGTCAGACCAAAAAACTGATCCATCGAGTATTCGAAAATCTCCCACTGAGCCCCAATTCCCACACCGAACAGAAAGGCGAACAGGGCCACGAAGCCCGGCGCCATATGGATTTCGATCTCCTCCTTCTCGTTAAGGACATAGACAAGAAGGAAGCCGACGATGCCGAGCAAGACCCCGGAAGCCGTATGCAGCGCCAGGTCCCACCACCAGAACCGCAGATAATAGCCGCGCACTTCCCCGAGAAAAAGTGAACCGAAAACGAAGACAGTGGCGAGACATTCGAATTCGGGCGGAATGAACACCTGAAAACGTTTTCCCATCACGAAAGGGGTCATGGTGATCAGGATAATGGCAACAGTCGTGCTTGCCGTCAGCCACTGCTGCTCCCAGAAGGCCAAGCCAGCACCGATCGCCAGAATCCCCTGAAGTATGATCGTCAATCGCTTGTGAATAATTTTCTGCGGCAAAATTCTTTTTCCCCTCAAATTCTCCTGGCGGAAACACCCTTTCTGACAACTTACTCTTTTTGCGGAGTTTCCTTATTAAAGGCAACAAGAAACTTGCGAATGATTGCTTGTTCGGTACGGCTGAGTCGGTCGGCCGCAACCGGGACCCGGACCTTGAAGTTGATTTTTCCTGGTTCGGTAATCTCCAGGGTTACCTTCGGGTCGATCGTTGGAGGTTCGATCCCATGACGAACCTGAAGCGAATTCATGTGCTTTCTGGTCTTTTCCAGGTTCGGCTGACTTTCCTGCTGAGCTGCTTCCAAAAGCAGGGCTTCGGCACGTATCCAGTCGTTCTCTACCATCCAGGGTACGGTAAAAAGGTGAAGTTGAAAATCGCCGGTAAAAGATTCGTTGACCACGGGATTGTTCAAAAGCAGACTGTGGGGAACAACGATCGATTTGCCGGTATACTGCTGCCCGGACTTGCCGGGTCCGACTTCACGGAGAGAGGTTCCGAAAAAATTGATATCCATCACTTCCCCGCGCAGTCCGGCCACCTCGATGCGATCGCCCAAGTCATATGCACTGGTGGCATTTCTCAAAACCGAGCCGCTGAAGCAGAGGATCAGCTCCTTGGTGGCAAGGACCAAAGCGACCGCGATCGCCAAAAAGGAAACCGCCAGGATTTTCAACTCGTAAACCCAAATGAAAATCAGGCCGGCGATAGCTGCCAGAATCAAAAGATTTCGGCTGCTGACCAGCCAACGCCGCCTCTGCTCGGCTGGCATTTCGTTTTTCCGGGAGAGCCATTTGACCAGAAGCAGTCGTATCCCGATGATAAGTAGGACAAAAACCAAAGAGGCAATGGCCTTGTTAGGCAGGATGGCCAGGGTAAAAAGACTGTCTTGTGACATAGTCATCTCTCAGTAGGGTTTTTCTGAAGCAAGACCGATTGCAGACATTTTATTACGAACAGGCAATCCTGTCGCATGAGCTTGGCCAAAAGGATGGTCACGCCCATAAACGACGGGTCTGAAGTGCAGGGTGTCTTCGGCATCCAGGCTGTCCAGTAAAGGAGATGGACAGGAATAGCATTTGGCAACTTTACCGGCAAGGATATTTCGTGAAACAGTGCCTTCTCGAGTGCGGCTTTCGATCCGAACCGGCTCCAGGCGAGAAAAAAAGGGCCAGTTCCAGAGGTTTCTCGAGACAAAAGAAAGGTCTTCGTTTGGCTCTTTTGCCCAAGGAGCTGTCGCCTGATGTTACCGATCTGCCGACGCATTTCTTCATTCTGTCTAGTAATATAAAACGTTGCCAACGTAGTTATGGGGTTATGTCCGTATAGTGCTGTAAATTCAGTTGGCCATCGGGGTCTTCGTTTCGTAGGATCGGTGTTCCGACGCATCAACCCCTAAACGAGGAGAACCCACGATGGCCGATTACGAGATTAATGTTCCTGGCAACCTTTTGTCGAGTCTTTTAACAGAACAGGATGGCCTGGCTCGATTGCTGGAGGCAATGTTGAACCAAGTCCTTGATGCTCAAGCCAGCTAACAGGTTGGTGCGCAACGGTATGAACGCTCAGATGATCGAGTTGCTTACCGTAACGGATATCGACCTCGACAACTCTATACCCGCATTAGGCCACTGACACTTCGTGTTCCCCAAATGCGCGACGGGCAATTCTCCACCGAGATCTTTGCCCGGTATCAACGTTCTGAGCAGGCTTTGGTTCTGTCTCTGATGGAGATGGTGGTCAATGGCGTTTTCACCCGCAAGGTGACCAAGATCACCGAAGAATTATGCGGTGCGTCGTTCTCCAAGTCCACCGTAAGTCAACTGTGTATGGCCCTGGATGGACGAGTCGCAGCCTTTAATGAACGTGATCTGGGCGCTTTCCCGTTTGTGATTGTTGACGCCATGTACTTCAAGGCCTGCGAAGGTGATTCAATCCAGTCTAAGGCTGCGATGCTGGTCTCTGGCGTCAACGAACAAGGCAACAGAGAGATCCTGGGGCTGCGCATTGGCGACAGTGATCGGCGGCTTTCATGATTTATATGTTGTCTCTTTCAGTGAAACACTTACCAATTTGTAACTCTGCGGACAGCGTCCGGTAATATTATGTGATGTATGATAAGATTTTACGTTGACGGAAGAAATAAGCTGGCCAATCGGGCCAAGCCTCAACTACTCCAGCCTGCTTCATCCTGGCAAGTGAACCCCTTGGAAGGGATGAAATAAGTTTGATAGACGACTTCCGACCCAAAAGGAAAAGGAAAACCAGTATGAAAATTAAAAAATGCTCATCATCTTCCTTGCAATATCATTAACCTTAGGCAGCGGTTTA
>JBPPMD010000252.1:0-6332 GCA_051305875.1 Desulfuromonadales bacterium
GGCTGACCGGCCAGCAACGCAGAGAGCCGGGCGATATTCTTGCCCTGTTCCAGATGCTGACCGACGCAGCCGATATAGATATCATCGATGGCCCCGGTGAGCGCTTCGCCCGTCGCCAGTCCTCCGAGCAGTCCGTTCATTAAAGCTGCAAGCATTTCGTCTGCGCGCACTGCGCTGAACAGCCCGTTCTCGGGATGGGCCCTGCCGATGGCAGTCCGTTTGGCTTCGATCAGATAAGCGTTCATTGGTCCTCTTTGGTAAAATTATAAAACGTAGGGGCACGGTACGCCGTGCCCCTGCAATGGATTACAACGAGAGCAGGCCGCAGCTCTTGCCGCCGTCGACATGCAAGACCTGGCCGGTAATAAATTCGGCATCGTCCGAAGCCAGGAAGGCCACTGCTGCTGCAATATCTTCGACCTTGCCCATCTTGCCGGTCGGCTGCATGCGGATCAGCCGCTCGCGGCCCTCGGCTGACATCCCCTGGGTCATCGGTGAATCGATTGCTCCCGGCGCAACCGCATTGACGTTGATCTGGAAACGCGCGAATTCGAGAGCCAGGGAACGGGTCAGGCTGACCAGTCCCCCCTTGCTGGCGGTATAATTGGCCTGGCCGATGCTGCCGAGCCAGGCACGGGAGACAATATTGACGATTTTTCCCGATCGTTGACTTTTCAGCGTCGGAAAGACTGCCTGACAGCAGAGAAAAGCCCCCTTGAGATTGACATCCAGAACCTGATCCCAGTCCTGTTCGGAGATGTTGCTGATCAGGTTGTCACGGATGATGCCGGCGTTGTTGACCAGCACATCAATGCCGCCAAACGTTTCATTGACCTGCTCAAACAGCCGAAGCACCTGCTCCTTGCTGGCAACATCGGCGATGATCGGTAAAATCTCGCAGCCTGTGCCTTCGAGGCTGGCTGCCAGCTGGCGCAAATGCTCAGCGTTGACATCAACCAGGGCCAACCTTGCTCCCTGACCGGCGAAGCGCCTGGTGATGGCGTCACCGATCCCTTGCCCGGCACCGGTAATCACGATCACCCGATTCCGGGTTTCCTGCGCCGCTTTATCCATCAGCAGGCCTCCACAACCATGGCAATCCCTTGCCCGCCACCGATACAGGCGGAGGCGATTCCCAATTGTTTGTTGTCGCGTTGCAGAGTTTTCAGGCAGGTCAGGGCCAGGCGCACGCCGGTGGCGCCGAGGGGGTGGCCGATGGCGATGGCACCGCCGTTGATATTAAGTTTGTCCTGATCGAGGTCCAGTTCTCTGGCAACGGCGAGGCACTGGGCTGAAAAGGCTTCATTGATTTCAAAGCGATCAATATCGTCGTTGCCTAGTCCCATCTGGGCAAGCAGCAGGCGGATTGACGGAACCGGGCCGATCCCCATGATGTCAGGTTGTACCCCGGCAGAAGCGAAGCCGCGGAGTTTACCAAGAGGTTTGAGTCCGTTGGCGCGGACGTAGTCACCCGAGGCAACCATCATGGCGGCTGCACCATCGACGATACCCGATGCACTGCCGGCCGTGGTCGGACCCTCTTTACTGAAAACATAGGGTAGCTTGGCCATCTGTTCCATGGTCGCTTGTCGCGGATGTTCATCGGCAGCTACGGCCTCACGGCTGTTCAGACGATATTTGCGTGGCTTGTAATCAGCCATCTCCAGAATGCCCTGGGCGGCGACCGCAACGATCTCTTGTTCGAAAAACCCGGCTTCCCGGGCATTGGCGTAGCGCAGTTGGCTGCGCATGGCAAAAGCGTCTACTTCCTCCCGTGAGAGTTTGTATTGTCTGGCCAGGTTGTCGGCGGTGTTGCCCATGGGGACTGCGGCGGTATCGTTGAGAGCTTCCCAGAGCAGGTCGACAAACTCGGGCCGGCCCAGCTGAAAGCCCTGACGGGCGGAATAGGAGGCGAGGGGGAAGCGGCTCATAACGTCGGTGCCGCAGCCAAGGACCAGGTTGGCCTTGCCGAGGGCGATCTGCTCGGCCGCCTGTCCCAGCAACTCCATTCCCGAGCCACAGATACGCTGGATCAACAGGGCAGTGCTTGACAGCGGCGCACCACTGTAGAGTGCGATATGCCGGGGGAGGAAAAAGCAATCGGCGCTGGCCTGGCCGATATTGGCCGTGATGGTTTGATCAATATCGCTGGCCGGCACGCCGGAGGCTTCAATCGCCGCTCGGCTGACGAGAATCCCCAGGTCTGTCGGTGAAACCGTCGAGAGGCTGCCGGTGTATTTACCGAACGGGGTGCGTTTGCCTTCGAGCAGGTAGATATCCTCAAAAAGGGCACCGCTCCCGAGTTGTTTGTCGTGAAACCCTTTTACGCTTGCTTTCATGATTGACTCCTTTATTTACCGGTATAGTTCGGTTTCTGGCCGCTGAGAATGCTGGATAACCCAGTCTGGGCGTCCTGGGTGGCGAAGATGATTTTCAAGGCATTGAGTTCCAACTGCAGGCCGTCCTGAAGGTCCATGGCAACACCCTGGTCGATCAGGTCCATTGCGGTTTTTAACGCAACCGGAGCCTTGCGGCTTAAGGTTTTGGCAAGTTTCTCAGAGCCTTCGCGGCTCAGCAACGGGTGGCTGAGCTCGCCGTTAAATTCTGCAAAGACAAGGTCTTCGGTGGTTTCTGCTTCGCGACCGGCCTGGGCTTTGTCAAGGGACACTTCTGCCAATTCGCGCCAGTCTAAAACCGGTTCGATGATGGCATCGATCAGGCCGTAGGCGTAAGCTCGTTTCGCATTGATAAACTGACCGGTGGCGATCAACTGTTTGGCGCGGGCAATGCCGATCAGGCGACTGGTGCGTTGGGTACCACCGAGGCCCGGGTAAATGCCGATGCCGGTTTCCGGGAAGGCCAGAGTCGATTTGCGCGTACCGATGCGATAATCGCAGGCCAGGGCCAACTCCAGGCCGCCGCCAAGTGCCAGGCCATTGAGGTAGGCGTAGGTAACCTTGTCTGAGGCGCCGATCTTGTTCAGCACCTGCTGGCCGAATTCGGTAAAGGTCTGGATGCGTTGCAGGTCGTCAGAGGCCATGGCATCGACGAAGAACTTGATGTCGGCACCGGCAATAAAGGCTTTGCCTTTGCCGTGAATAAAGATTTTGCTTATGTCGGTGCGGGCGTTGAGTTCATCTACGCAGTGATCGAGCTGGTTCATCACTTGCTCGCCGAGAGGGTTCATGCGGTCAGGGAGGTTGAAAATGATAAAGCCGGTTTCGCCGATGATTTCAGTAGTCACCCAATCGAGACGCAGCTTTTGCGCTTGGGATGCGTCCGCCAGGCAGGCCGGCAACGGCAGGCCCCAGGTGGAGAAAACGCTCTCTACCATCGTTTTGACCTTCGCAACCCCGAGTTTTTCAAGCAGCTCGAAGGGGCCCTTCGGCCAGCGCAAGCCAGCGCGAGCGCCCAGGTCGGTTGCTGTTGCATCGACCACTCCTTCGCTGACCATCTGCGCAGCAACCCCGAGGCTGGCACCGACCAGGCGTCTGGTGACGACGTCAGTCTGATCAGAACCGTTGTTCAGGTGTCCGGTATCTTTAACGTCCCAGTCCTGCTTGCTCTCAACCTGCCGGCAAAGAATCTTTGCCGGGGCGTAAAAGTCGCCGAGTTCACTGGCCAGGCCTTCAGCGGCATGCATGGCGATGGGCACACCGGTGGCGTTCATCAAGGCGAAAGGTCCCATGCCGACACCGAAAACCTCGCAGGCGACATGGTCGATAAAGGCGATGCTGCCGCAGCCTTCCTCATAGAGGCGGGCCGCTTCATTCAACCAGGGGACGAAGAAGCGGTTGACGGCGAACCCCGGAGCATCTTTAACCACAATCGGGGTCTTGTCATAATAGGTGTAGAAATTTTCCAGGGCAGTGACGATCTCCGGCGCTGATTTTTTGCCGGGAATCAGCTCGACCAGTTTGTTCTTGGCTGCATGGTAGAAATAGTGAACACCGACAACCCGCTCCGGGGTCTTCAGCCCGGCTGCGATTTCGCTGATCAGGAAAGAGGATGTGTTGCTGGCAAGAATGCATTCAGCACTCACCAACTTCTCCAGTTCAGCGAACAAGCCTTTCTTGACCTCAAGGTTTTCGAAAATCGCTTCGACCACCAGGTCGGCCCTGACCAGTTCTGCTTGCTCGGTAGTGCAGTGCAAACGGACAAGAATCTGGTCAAAGGCCTGTTGATCGATCAATCCGCGCTGCAATGCCTCGCCCAAAGACTCGCGTATATAGCCGAGTCCCCTGTCCAGGAATTCCTGCTTCTGGTCAACAAGGATGACTGACAGACCCTTCATGGCAAAGTGCTGGGCAATTGCTGAGCCCATGGTACCGGCGCCGACGACGCCTACTGTTGTAATCGGTTTCATTCGCTTGTCCTCATTTATAAGTGTTGTCAAAAGCTGTGCGTTCAGGAGACCATTTATGCAATGCACGCAAGCGCTGTTTAAGCCTGCTCTAACAATGTTCTGTTGCGTTTTTGTTGTTTCGCATTGCGAAACTTATTTTCGTTTTGTAAATCCTATCCGACAACACGCCGTTTGTAAATATTTTTCTTCGGAAAACTTGGCCATACTTAATTTAATGCGCATAATATCAGTATATATAAGGCCTAATGGGTTAATCCATATGTTTGTATAAGTACGTAAATAACACTTGCAGGTCATTTCTCATGGTGGATTTTCTTGACCTTGTTTCGCAATGCGGAACTCGCTTTCAAAGAAACGTTGTTTTATGACTTGACAAAACGCCCCGCTTTCTATAGAGATTAAAAGCAAGAACAGCTCTCACCGGCAAGACCGGTAAACGGGCTGAATCTTTTGGGTGCAGTTTTCGCTGGCCCTGTCCAGTCTGGAGAAAGCGTTTATGAGTGACAATACGGCATTAAACTATAAAAGCAGCAAGGCAGGGCTGATCGCGATGGACGGGCTCGATCTCCTGGAAGACAACAAGGACCGTCAATTTGTGACCGCCCTGGCCCGTGGCCTGGAAGTGCTGCGCTGCTTTAAACCCAGAGATCGTCACCTGGGTAATCAGGAGATCGCCGAGCGCACCGGGTTGCCGAAACCGACCGTTTCCCGACTGACTTACACCCTGACGCGCATGGGCTACCTCTATCATGATGAAAAGCTGGGAAAATACCAGCTTGGCACCGGGGTTCTCTCTCTCGGGTTTTCGTTGCTCACCAACATGGATGTGCTGAAGATCGCCCGCCCCCTGATGCAGGAGCTGGCCAATTACTCGCACACCGTGGTTTCGGTCGCCACCCGCGATCGTCTCGGCATGATCTACCTTGATGGGCGGCACAGTACTGATGCTACCGTCTCCCTGCGTCGTGAGCCGGGTACCCGGATGCCTATCGCCACAACCGCCATGGGTAGAGCCATGCTTTGTGGACTGCCGGTAAGTGAACGGGAAAAACTGATGGAGAACATTCGCCAAAAGGATCCTGCCAACTGGCCGAAGCATAAAGCCGGTATCGAACAGGCTTTGCGAGACTATCGCGAGCGCGGTTTCTGCCTGTCGATTGGCGACTGGCGCAGCGACGTCAACGCAGTTGGCGTTCCGATGTTGCCGATCGCCGGCAGTCGGCTGTTGACTTTCAACTGTGCTGCGCCGTCGTTCGTGCTGCGCCAGCACATGCTTGAAGACGACATAGGGCCCCGGCTGGTCAATCTGGTCAGAACGATTGAAGCGGAAACATCCCGGTATTGAAAACGAGTTAACGGCAGGGGCACAGACATCTCCTGTCCACCCGATGGAAACTGAGGAAAGCATGGCACAGCCGGTTTATGTTGGACTTGACATGGGAGCATCTCGCACCAAGGTGGCGGTTATTGACCGGCACGGAGCGCTGCTTGGCCATGCTGTCAAAAAATCGGGAATCGATTTTGCCGCGACCGCAGCTCTCTGTCTGGATGACTCGCTGCAACAGGCTGGCGCCAGTCGCAGTGACATTGTCGATGCCGTCGCCACCGGTTACGGCCGCAACAACGTCGCCTTTGTTACTGATAAATGCAAAACCGAAATCGGCTGCCATGCAAAAGGCTGTCACTTCAACTTTAGCGGAGCGATCACCATTATCGACATCGGCGGTCAGGACAACAAGATTATCAAGATTGATGCCGAGGGGCGTCGCGACAGCTTTAAGATGAATCGCAAATGTGCTGCAGGTACCGGAGCTTTTCTCGAGGAGATGTCGGCCCGCCTCGATATCCCGCTTGAAGAAATGAACAATCTGGCCAGGCAGGCTACCGAGACGATCAAGCTCGGCAGTTACTGCACGGTTTTCTCGGCCACTGAGGTTTTAGAAAACATCCGTCACGGCAAACCGGT
>JBPPMD010000150.1:0-23497 GCA_051305875.1 Desulfuromonadales bacterium
TCGCCGCGCTCTGCTATATCGCTGCCGCGCTCGGTGCGGTTTTTGCCGGGGACCTGATCTCGCTTTACATCTTCTGGGAGATCATGGCGGTTACCTCGACCTTCCTGGTGCTGGCGCGGCGGACCGAAAAAGCTTACGGTGCAGCCTACCGGTACGTCATGATGCATATTTTCGGTGGCCTCTGCCTGCTCGCCGGGATCATCCTGCAGGTCAATGCGACCGGTTCGGTTGCTTTTGATGGTTTCGACCTGAAAGGGTTGCCGACCTACCTGATTCTGCTCGGTTTCCTGGTCAACGCCGCTGCGCCGCCGTTTTCTTCCTGGCTTTCAGATGCCTACCCGGAAGCAACCGTCACCGGTGGCGTTATCATGACCGCCTACACGACCAAGACCGCAGTTTATACCCTGATCCGCGGTTTTGCCGGCTGGGAAATCCTCATGGTGATTGGCTGCTTCATGGCAATCTACGGGATTATTTATGCCATCCTGGAAAATGACATGCGCAGGATTCTGGCATTTTCAATTATTAACCAGGTCGGTTTCATGATCTGCGGCATCGGCATCGGCACTGCCATGGCGATATCAGGGGCGGTCGCCCACGCGTTTAGCCATATCATCTACAAGGCCCTGCTCTGGATGAGCGCCGGAGCGGTCCTCTATATGACCGGCAAGAGCAAGTGTACTGACCTGGGTGGCCTGTACAAAACCATGCCATTGACGATGATCTTTGGCACCATCGGTGCATTGGCGATCTCCAGCTTCCCTTTCTTGTCCGGCTACACCAGCAAGCCGATGATCATCGAGGCAGGCGTTCATGAGGGATTTTTCTGGGTGTGGCTGATCCTGGAAATCGCCTCGGCGGGGGTCTTTCTGCATGCCGGCATCAAATTCCCCTATTTCGTCTTCTTCGCCAAGGACAACGGCTTGCGACCCGGCGAGCCGCCCAGGCACATGCTCGGAGCCATGGCGCTGTTTGCCTTCATCTGCATCTTCCTCGGTATCTACCCGCAGCCGCTCTACGACATTCTCCCTTATCCGGTGGACTTTCAAGCCTACACCCTTGAGCATACCCTCAACCAGCTCCAACTCCTGATGTTTTCAGCGCTCGCCTTCTTCCTGCTCCTGCCCCTACTGAAGCGGACTGAAACCATTTCCATCGACACCGACTGGTTCTACCGCAAAGGCGGCCGCCAGTTCTACCGCTTCTGCCGCTGGGCGCTTGACGGCATCAACGAGTTGGCCAATCGTACCTTCGCCCAACAATTTACCAGCTTGCTGGCCAAGTTCTTCGAAGACCCGGGTGCGAACTTGCAGAAACTTGGCTACCGGCTTTTGGTCGAAACCAGCGGCATCGAGGGACAGCAGGAACAGACTGCCAGGCAGATTTCCTGCCGAAGTCGTAATGCGACCTATCCGGTTGGAATCGGAGTTCTTCTGGCTGTCTTGATTCTTGCTCTGACATCCATGCTCCTGTTCCTCATGTAACGCTGTACCGCGAAGACGAGACTAAATGGCCGGTCTTTATCTGCACATCCCTTTTTGCCGGCAAAAGTGTCCCTATTGCGACTTCTATTCCCAGGAAGCCTGTGCAGCGACCATCTCTGATTACCCGAAGCTTCTCGAACGGCACCTTGCCTGGGTAGCCGAACACGGCGAGAAGCTGCAGATCGACACCATCTACTTTGGTGGCGGGACGCCTTCCCTGCTGGAGCCAACGGTCATTGCAAGAGTCCTTCAAACCGTCGGCCAGAACTTTGATCTGTCAAAAAACGCAGAGATCACGCTCGAAGCCAACCCGGGCACTGTTTCACTGAATAGTTTGAATGGTTATCGTAACGCCGGTGTCAACCGCCTCTCCCTCGGCCTGCAGACCTGCAGTAACGACCAACTGGCCCTGCTTGGCCGTCTGCACAATCGTCAAGATGGGATTGATGCCTGCAACCAGGCCCGTCAGGCAGGTTTTGACAACCTCTCGCTTGACCTGATGTTTGCCCTGCCAGATCAGACACTTGGCGAACTTGAAGATGATCTTTGTCGCTACCTCGAACTCGCTCCCGAACATCTTTCCTGCTATGGGCTGACCGCTGAACCTGAGACGCCATTTCAACAAAGAGTCAGCTCAGGTGAGCTGGCACTTCCGGACGGGGAGTTCTATGCTGAAGCGTTCTTGCTGATCCATGAACAACTTGCCGCAGCCGGCTACGAGCATTATGAAATCGCCAACTATGCCCGCGACGGTTATATCTGTCGTCACAATCTCGGTTACTGGCAACGCCGCCCCTATCTCGGCATAGGCGCCGGAGCACATTCTTTTTGCAACAGCCAATGGGGGAGCCGCTGGGAAGTCCCGGCGGATCTGAGCGCTTATCGCCAAGCACTGCAGGACGGCCGGGAACCAATGAGGTGTCTTGAGACCTTTGACAGTCAATCGGCCCTGTGTGAAACTATCTATTTGGCTCTGCGCACCCGACGCGGCATTAGCGACGCAGAACTGCGGCAAGGTTTCGGCTGTACACTTCAAGAGGCTTTTCCTGAAGCGATTGCTTCAAATACGCAATGGCTGGTTAATAAGCGTGGCCGATGGTCATTTAACCCTGCCGGCTGGCTGCTCTTCGATCGCCTGATTCTGGCTTTTCTTTAAACTTCTATAACCCCAAAAAAAGGTTTTGTTTTGCCACCAAGACACCAAGGCACCAAGCAGTTCATTTTACAGGGTAAAGATCGATATTTTCTATCTCGCAACATGACTGTTTGAAGAAAATTCAAAAATTTTCTCCGTGTCTTGGTGCCTTGGTGGCTAACCTTTGTTTTGGTTATAAGTCCGTTTCTTTAAGAGCTTTTACCCGCAGAAAATCAGCTTGCGTCCCTTGACAAAGGTATTTGCCGTTGTTATCTTGACCTTGCTTTTAGCACTCATTACAAAGGAGTGCCAAAAAGTTCACAGCAGGCCGGGTTATCCGGCTTGAGTTTTTAGCACGGAGTCCATCATGGCAGACACCCTGACTGACCGCAGTCAGAAGATCCTCGAAGCCATCATCGAGGAATATATCGCAACCGCTCAGCCGGTTGGCTCCAAGGCTTTGACCCAGAACCATGGGATCAAGCTGTCGCCGGCATCTGTGCGCAATGTCATGGCTGAACTGGAAGAGCTCGGTTACCTGGCATCTCCCCACACTTCTGCGGGACGCATCCCGACTGAAAAAGGTTACCGTTTCTACGTTGACACCCTGCTGCGCATAAGCGACCTGGACAGTCAGCAGAAAGACCAGATTGAGGTCCAATACCAGCATCACGGCCTGCATATGGCCGACATGTTGCGTGAAGCCAGCCGCACTTTATCATCATTCTCCAACTACACTGGCCTGGTTATGGCGCCACGCCTCAAATCGACCATTTTCCGGCATATCGAATTTGTCAAGCTTTCGCCACGCCTGGTTCTTGCCGTTTTTGTTACCCAGTCCGGACTGGTACAAAATAAACTGGTCGAAATTGATGAGGATTTGACACCTCGTGATCTCGAGCAGATCACCAATTACCTGAACCAGACCATGATCGGCCTGAGCATTCAGGAGGTCCGTGCCCGGGTCGTTACCGAGATGGCGCATGAGAAGGCTTTGTATGATCATCTGCTGCGGCGGGCGTTTGCCCTTTCCAGCGCCGCTCTGGTCGATGAAATCTCAGGCGACATTATCATCGAAGGAACCAGCCATTTTCTTGAGCAACCCGAGTTTGCCGACCTCAAGTGCATGAAGCGCATTGTCCAGGCCTTCGAACAGAAAAGCATTCTGGTCGACCTGCTCGATCGAGGCCTCGAATCCGAAGGTGTTCAGGTCATCATTGGCAGCGAGACCGAATATAGCGAGCTCTCGGACTGCAGCCTGATCACTGCAGCCTATTCCGGAAAGCGTGGCGCCCTTGGCACTCTCGGTATCATCGGTCCGTACCGCATGCCCTATTCAACCATCATTCCGATTGTCGATTACACGGCAAATTTGATCAGCCGCCTGTTAGATACAGACAACGATTAGGAGAGATTAAAGCATTGGCAAAGAAACGTAAGAACCAGGACATCCCGGAGCAAGAGTCGGTTACCGAGATTCTGGAAGAAATGACTGCCGAAGGAAGTGAAGGCCCCACAACAGAAGAAGCTATCACCCCTTTGGCCAAGCTGAGAAATGAAATTGAAGCGGCCAGAATGGAGGCCAGCAACAACTGGGACCTTTATTTGCGTGAACGGGCCGATCTGGAGAATGCCCGCAAACGTCATCAACGCGACAAGGAAGATGCGCTTCGTTTCGCCAATGATCGTCTGCTCAAGGAGATGGTTCCGGTGCTGGACAATCTCGAGCGCGCGGTCGCTCATGCCGAGCAGGGCGCTGATAACAACCAGGGACTGCTGGAGGGTGTCAACATGACAATCAACCAGTTCCGTAAAGTTCTGGAGGACTTCGGCGTCAAACCGATCAAGGCGGTCGGTGCAAACTTTGATCCGAACCTGCATCAGGCCATGGGTCAGATCGAGTCAGCGGAACAGGCTCCGAACACGGTTGTCACCGAGTTTCAGAAAGGCTATCTGCTGCATGATCGTCTACTGCGGCCGTCGCTGGTCATGGTGGCCAAGGCCCCGACAGGCGCGAAGGCTGCGGATTCGGAGGCTGAAGAGCCGACACCCTCTGGGGAATAAGGCAACGGCGCGTACCCCATTTGTCCACATACAAACATAAACGAACCGAATACAAACTGAATCTTTAAGGAGGATTCTTATTATGAGCAAAGTTATTGGTATCGACCTGGGAACGACAAATTCCTGTGTAGCCATTATGGAAGGTGGCGAGCCGGTGGTTATCGCCAACGCCGAAGGCACCCGCACCACACCGTCGATGGTGGCTTTTTCCGAAGGCGGTGAGCGTCTGGTCGGTCAACAGGCCAAGCGTCAGGCCGTCACCAACCCCGAGAATACCCTGTTCGCCATCAAACGCCTTATCGGTCGCAAATTCGACTCTGATGCTGTCAGAAAAGACATTGAGATCAGCCCGTTCAAGATTATCAAGGCTGAAAACGGCGATGCCTGGGTTGAAGTCCGTGGCAAGAAATACAGCCCCCCGGAAATTTCGGCCATGATCCTGCAAAAGATGAAGAAGACCGCCGAAGATTACCTGGGAGAGACGGTCACTGATGCGGTCATTACCGTACCGGCCTACTTCAACGACTCGCAACGTCAGGCCACCAAGGACGCCGGCAAGATTTCCGGTCTGAATGTTTTGCGCATCATCAACGAGCCAACAGCGGCCGCGCTGGCTTACGGTCTCGACAAGAAGAAAGAAGAAAAGAGTGCTGTTTTCGACCTCGGCGGCGGCACTTTTGATGTTTCCATCCTGGAACTCGGTGATGGCGTCTTCGAAGTCAAGTCGACTAATGGCGACACCTTCCTCGGTGGTGAAGATTTCGATCAGCTGATCATCGACTACGTGGCCGATGAATTCAAGAAGGATCAGGGCATCGACCTGCGCAACGACAAAATGGCGCTGCAACGGCTCAAGGAGGGATCAGAAAAAGCCAAGTGCGAACTCTCCTCCTCGGTGGAGACAGACATCAATCTGCCCTTCATCACGGCCGACGCCTCCGGGCCAAAGCATCTTAACATCAAGCTGACCCGCGCCAAGCTCGAGAGCATCTGCAGCAGTCTGCTCAACAAACTGACCGGCCCCTGTAAGATGGCAATCAAGGACGCAGGCCTCTCGGCGGCTGATATCGATGATGTCATTCTGGTCGGCGGCATGACCCGTATGCCGGCAGTCCAGGCCAAAGTTCAGGAGATTTTCGGCAAGGTGCCCAACAAGGGCGTCAACCCCGATGAAGTCGTGGCCATCGGTGCGGCGATTCAGGGCGGCGTTCTCAGGGGCGATGTCAAGGATGTGCTGTTGCTCGACGTCACCCCGCTTTCGCTGGGGATCGAGACCCTTGGCGGCATCATGACCAAACTGATCGAGAAGAACACCACCATACCCTGCAAGAAGAGCCAGGTATTTTCCACGGCTGCCGACAACCAGCCGGCGGTGTCGGTGCACGTCCTGCAAGGTGAGCGTGAGATGGCCAATGACAACAAGACGATTGGTCGTTTTGAGTTGGCCGACATCCCGTCGGCACCACGTGGAGTACCGCAGATTGAGGTCACCTTCGACATCGACGCCAACGGTATCCTCAACGTCGGCGCCAAGGATCTTGGCACCGGCAAGGAGCAATCGATCCGCATCACGGCATCAAGCGGCCTCTCCAAGGAGGAAATTGACAAAATGGTCACGGATGCTGAGCAACACGCCTCCGAGGACCATAAAAAACGTGAGTTGATCGAAGCCCGTAATCAAGCTGACGGTTTGGTCTACACGACCGAAAAGTCCCTTAAGGAACACGGCGACAAGGTCGATGAAGAGACCAAAAAGAGTATAGAAACTGCGCTTGAAGATCTCAAGAAAGCCATAGAAGGCGACGATTCGGCAGAGATCAAGAGTAAAACCGAAACCCTGGCGACTGCGTCGCACAAGCTGGCGGAAGCCATGTATCAGAAGGCTCAGAGCGAAGCGGAAGCAGACAGTGGAGCTGCCGCTGGCGGCGAACAGAAGGACGATGTTGTCGACGCAGAATTCGAAGAAGTCGACGACGAGAAGAAAGAATAGATTAATGAAGGATTTAAGGCCAAGGGTTTAAGGGAGTACTGTGTGCATCCCCAACACCCTTGGCCTTTAGCCTTTCATTGCAAGGATATTTATTTTGGCAAAACGCGATTATTATGAAGTTCTTGAAGTCAACAAAAACGCCAGCGAAACAGAAATCAAAAAAGCCTATCGCAAACTGGCGTTAAAATGTCATCCCGACAAAAATCCCGGTGATAAACAGTCCGAAGATCGCTTCAAGGAACTGTCCGAAGCCTATACTGTCCTCTCAGATGGTCAAAAGCGCGCACTCTATGACCAATATGGCCATGCCGGAGTTGATCAGCAGGGAGGCGGCTTCTCTTCCGGCGGCTTTGGCAGCGCTCCTTTTGAGGATATTTTCGGTGATATTTTCGGTGATATTTTCGGCGGCGGCAGCCGACGCGGCGGCGGACGACGGGGTGATGACCTGCGCTACAACCTGACGATCCACTTTGAAGAGGCTGCCTTTGGTCTCGAAACCAAAATTCAGGTTCCCCGCCATCAACCATGCGAGGCCTGTAAAGGTTCCGGCGCCAAACCGGGAACCCACGCCGAGACTTGCAGGACCTGTTCCGGCAACGGCCAGGTTCGCTTCCAGCAAGGGTTCTTCTCCATGACCCGCACGTGCCCCGACTGCAACGGCGAGGGGAAAAAAATAAGCGAGCCCTGTAAAGACTGCCGAGGTTCCGGTCTGACACGCGGACAAAAGACCCTTTCCCTGAAAATCCCGGCTGGTGTAGAATCGGGCATCCGGCTCAAGATGAACGGTGAAGGGGACCCGGGAAGTAAAGGTGGGCCTCCTGGCGACCTTTATGTTGTCATCACCGTCAAAGACCACCCGATTTTCCAACGGGAAGGGAATGAACTCATTTGTGAGATACCTATCTCCTTTCCCCAGGCGTCTCTGGGTTGTGAGCTTGAAGTCCCAACTCTGGAAGGCAAAGTCAAACTAAAGGTTCCCGCAGGAACCCAGAGCGGCAAAATATTCAAACTGGCCGGCAAAGGCATACCGGTTCTGCAAGGCTATGGGCGCGGTGATGAGCTGGTGGTTGTGCGGGTGGAAACCCCAACCAGCTTAACGACCCGGCAGAAGGAACTGCTCAGCGAGTTTGCCAAGGAAGCCGGCGAAGATATCCATCCAATGGGTAAAGGCTTCATTGATAAAGTCAAGGAGTTGTTCGGCTAATGCGCCTTAAGATCGTCAGTCTCTGCATACTCATGTTCTTGAGTATAGGTGTATCGAATGTCCTGGCACAACAGCATGACACGAGCGCGCCACAGGCTGACACCGCCATTCGCCGGGCACTCGATCATTATCGTGCGGGCAAGCTGAATGAGGCGGCCGGCCTTTTGCGCGGTTTCGTCGTCAGCCAGCCGGATTCTGCTCAGATCAACCAGGCCTACTACTATCTGGCCCGCATCCATCGCGACCTTGATGACCCGGTAGCTGCCATCGGCTATCTTGAAAAGATGGCTGAAAAAGTTAACAGCCCGGCCGGTATTCTCTTGCAGAGTGAACTGCTGTTGAAGATGGGCGACTCAGTCCGCGCCGTTGATCAACTCCTGCAATCCGATACGCAGAACTGGTCTTTGCAAGAGCGTCAGGAGCGCTATCTGACTCTGGCTGAAGGGCTGCTCGCCCTTGATGAACCGCACAAAGCTCTTTACTTCTATCAGCAGGCCCTGGTCGTTGAAGGGGATGAATCGCCCCGCGATGTTCTGACCCGTATCTATTCCCTCCAGAGTGATCGTTTCAATGAAGCAGACCTCGCAGAAGCTGCCTTCATGTATCGTGACAAACCAGTCGCCTACCTGGCGATGCTGCAACTTGGCTGGAGGGCTCTGGCCGCAGGCCAGAAGGAGCTGGCCCGGAAATGGGCATCAGCGGCAATGGCTGCACCGGCTGGTTTCGCCTACCGTGATGAAGTTCTGGCATTGCTGTCGCAACTGACCGACCAGACACAGCTTCAGCGCGCAATCGGTGTACTACTTCCTTTAAGTGGCCGCTACGCTGCTTTCGGGCAACGGGTCCAACGCGGCATGGAACTGGCGCAAGAGACGTTCCGGCCGCATATCCCGGTGCGTTTCATCTTTCGTGATACGGCCGGGGATGAAACTGTCGCCGCCCAACAGGTTGCCGAGCTGGCAATCAGTGACCGTGTCATGGGGATCGCCGGTCCATTGGTCGGCAATGCCGCCCTGGGTGCGGTCAGACGTGCCAATCTGGAGCATACTCCACTTTTGACCATGTCACAGAAAGAGGGTCTGGCGGCCTCCAGCCTCTATGTTTTCCGCAATTCGCTGACCCCGCAATTGCAGGTTCGGACGCTGATCAACTATGCCATGGACGTTCGCGGCTTTACTCAATTCGGCATAATGAGTCCGCAAACCCGTCAGGGCGAGCAATTCGCCGAAATCTTCCGCAATGAGGCGACAAGGCGCGGTGGCAAGATCGTTGCTGAGCAGAGTTATCTCACCGACCAGACAGACTTCCGTCAGCAGATTCGCCGGCTGCAAGGCCTGAATCCGAATACATCCGACAAGGCGGTGGAGAACAACAGCCCACCGCCTTTTCAAGCGCTCTTTCTTCCCGATTACGCAGACCGTATCAAATTGATTGCTCCGCAATTGGCATTCTATGGCCTGGAAGGCGTGCAACTGCTAGGTCCCAGTGGCTGGAACGATGCCGATTTACCGCGGCAGACCCGCCAGTTCGTAGAGGGCGCCGTTTTTACCGATGGCTTCTTCCGCCACAGCGATTACCCCTTCGTCCAGGAATTTGTTGAGCACTATTTCAGCCGATATGGTGAAGATCCGACGATCCTCGAAGCCCAGGGCTACGATATCGCCGGTATCCTGTTGACGCTGCTCAACGATTCGAGCGTGCATAACCGGGAAGACCTGCGCCGCGCGCTGGCTCAGCTGCAGAATTACCCGGGCGTCACCGGCGCAACCCGCTTTGATTTGATCGGTGAGGCCGACAAGGTCCTTTTCCTGCTGCAGGTGCAGAAAGGCGCGATTGTGCAGATTAATTAGTCTCCATTCGGAAACTCCGGATGGACACAAAGAAGCTTCCATACGGGCACTGGTTGTTCCTGCTTTTCTAACCAGGGAACCGGGTACACTCAATTTTCAGCATTTCGTCTTGCGGAGAAAACCCTTTACAGAAAAGCGCACTTTGGTGTACTTTCCCTGTTCTGCGGAGAGGTGACCGAGCGGCCGAAGGTGCTCGCCTGGAAAGCGGGTGTACCGAAAGGTACCGGGGGTTCGAATCCCCCCCTCTCCGCCATTTCTTTTTCCGGCCACAGGAGGCTTTTGGATTTAAGAATTGACTCTCGCCATGATAAGTATTTGCCGTCAGAAGTGACAGCCGGGTCCCGCGCAACGGACGACCGTGAACTCCGTCAGGCCCGGAAGGGAGCAGCGGCAGCGGTCTCAGCCGTGTGCCGCGGGAGCGCCTGGCTGTCACTTGTGCCGGCAAATCGCCGGTTTCTGTGCTCCCCTTCTGCCGAACTGTGAGACAATGGCCTACCTGGTTCTCGCCCGTAAGTGGCGACCACAAAACTTTACCGATCTGATTGGCCAGGAACATGTCAGCCAGACCTTGGCGAACGCCATCCGTTCCGGTCGTATTCATCATGCCTTCCTCTTCACCGGCGCACGTGGTGTCGGCAAAACTTCTGCGGCCCGCATCCTTGCCAAAGCGCTGAACTGTGATCAGGGACTCTCCGACCTGCCTTGCGGCATCTGTTCATCCTGCACTGAAATCACAGCCGGGCAGGGTCTGGATGTCCTCGAAATCGACGGTGCTTCAAATACTGGTGTCGACGACGTCCGCGAGTTACGCGAAAACATCCGCTACCTGCCCAACCGATCGCGCTACAAGATCTTCATCATCGACGAAGTCCACATGCTCTCGACCAACGCCTTCAATGCGTTGCTGAAGACCCTTGAAGAGCCTCCTGAGCATGCTAAATTTATCTTTGCAACCACGGAACCTCACAAGATTCCGATCACCATCCTGTCACGCTGCCAGCGTTTCGATTTCCGCAAGATCCCGTTGGTTCGCGTGGCTGCCCGCTTGCGTGAAATTTCGGACGCAGAAAATTTGACGATTTCTGACCGGAGCCTCAGCCTGGTCGCTCGTCAGGGCGAAGGGAGTATGCGTGATTCACTCTCCACTCTCGATCAGGTGATTGCCTTTTCCGGTGATGAAGTCGACGATGAAGCCGTGCAAACCCTGCTCGGCATGGTTGATCGTCGCCTGCTGATCGATACTGTTGAAGCAGTAATTCAACGTGACAGTCGGCGGGCACTCGATGCAGCGCGCCGGATTGATCAACTCGGATTGTCCCTGCGTCAATTCACCCAGGACCTGCTCGAGATGTTCCGCGGTATGGTTATCTGTAAAGTAGTTGAAGAACCCGCAGAAATGCTCGACCTGGTTGGTGATGAGCTGAAGGATCTGAAAGCTCTGGCAGAAGAGGCTTCTCTTGAGGATCTGCAGCGTATCGTCACCTTGCTCATGAAGACCCAAAGCGAGCTGGTCCATAGCAGCTCCCCCCTGTTGACCTTGGAGATGAGCCTGGTTCGTCTGGCCACTCTTGCCCCCTCTCAGGAGATCGGCAAACTCATCAGCCACATCGAAAATCTGGAAAAACGCCTGAGCACAATGCCTTTGCAGAAGGCCCAGAGCATGCCGCGGCAGTCAACACCCGAAGCACCGCAACGTTCTGCTGCGGAATCGCCACCGCCAAAAAAGCCTGAAGCCCCCGTCACCGTAGCGACTGACAGTAAGGGATGGCAGGGGCTGGTTGAGAAAGTCAAACAAAGCCGGCCGATGCTCGGTTCGGTCTTGGAACATGGCCGCCTGCTTAAACTGGAACCGCCTGTTCTGGAGATCGGTTACCCAAAAGAGTCATTCATGATCAGCCAGCTGCAGGAGCAGGAGATCAGTCAAGACCTTGAAATCCTGGCGGCTGCATATTTTGGACAACCGATAATGCTGCGAGTGTCTGCTATTGATGTCAAGCAGCTGGATACACCACCGTCGCTTGTAGAGGCCCGTCACGCCAAAGAAACGGATCGCATGCGACGCCTGCGTGAGGACGCCATGGAGCATCCTGCTCTGAAAGCGGTTCAGAGTGTGTTTGACGGAAAAATCAAGAAAGTCATCCCTATCGACAAGGGGTTTGTTTAAAAACGTCAGACCCGGGAGCTGGCTCCAGAATTGCCAGCTCATCTATTTCAGCGATCGTTTCAATACCCATAATCGGAGGAATCACTATGTCAAAAGGTGGTCTCGGCAACATCATGAAGCAGGCCCAGCAAATGCAGCGTCGCATGGCAGAATTGCAGGAAGAACTCGAGCATAAGCAGGTTGAGGCGTCTGCGGGAGGCGGCATGGTCACTGCCGTTGTCAACGGCAAACAGCTGCTGCTTGAGTTGAAGATTGATCCCACAGCTGTCGATCCGGACGATGTGGAAATGCTCCAGGATCTGGTGACTGCAGCTGTCAACGAAGCAATCAAGCAGAGCCAGCAGATGGCTCAGGAAGAGATGAGTAAACTTACCGGCGGCATGAATCTTCCCGGCCTCTTTTAGTAAAATATTCGGCGGACAGCCGCCAAACACGAAGGAAATTTTATAATTTAGCTGAACTCTCGGCCTTGTCTGTGAGCCATCAGACTAAAATTAATCCTTGCAAACAGCAGAAATTCAAAGATATGATAATTTTTTTTATTAAAAGTAAAAATTGTTTGCGGTGTTTTTTCAGTGATACGAAAAATATCTGGTCCTCTTAAAATATCCCTGGAATCTCATAAACTGTTGAATCTCTGCGAAAAATTATGTTAAACTCCATTCCGTCTTTCACACGATTAGTGGCAGAGCTGGCCAAGTTTCCAGGTGTCGGCAACAAAACGGCAACCCGGTTGGCCTTTTTTTTGCTCCGTCAACCCACGGCACAGGCCGAGGCCCTGGCATCGGCAATACTGGAACTGCGGCGCAACACGCGTTTCTGCTCCACCTGTTTCCATATCACGGAACAGGATCCCTGTTCCCTCTGCAGCGACAAGGGGCGGGACGAGAGCCTGCTCTGCATTGTTGAAGAACCTCAGGCATTATTGGCAATCGAACGCAGTCGATCTTTCAAAGGTCGCTACCATGTGCTGCATGGTGCACTGTCACCGCTCGACGGCATCGGTCCGGAAGATCTCAAGATAGACCCCCTGATCAAGCGTCTGCAACACAGCGCTGTCAAGGAGGTCATCATAGCAACCAATTTTACTGTTGAGGGTGACGCTACAGCACTCTATCTGACCAAGCTGATTCAACCCCTCGGCATCCGGCTGACCCGCCTGGCTTATGGCATCCCGATGGGCAGTGAACTCGAATATGTTGATGAGGCAACCGTGAACCGTGCCGTCGAAGGTCGGCGGGACATCTGAACTGGTTCAAACGTTTTCAGAATATCGTATAGAACCAATTTATCGATACAACATTCCAGTCAAGGAGAAAGCCTGATGTCCAAAAAAATGGTCTGTATTGACGGCAATACTGCCGCGGCGCATGTAGCTCATGCGACCAACGAGGTTATCGCCATCTATCCGATTACACCCTCTTCGGTGATGGGTGAAATCTCTGACGCCAAAAGTGCGGCCGGCGGCAAGAATATCTGGGGCACCATCCCCAAAGTAGTTGAAATGCAGTCGGAGGGTGGTGCGGCCGGTGCCGTTCACGGTGCCCTGCAAGCAGGTGCCATGACCACCACCTTCACCGCGTCCCAGGGTCTGTTGCTGATGATCCCGAACATGTTCAAGATCGCTGGCGAACTGACGCCCACGGTCTTTCACGTCTCAGCCCGTGCGATCGCCGCTCAGGCGTTGTCGATCTTCGGCGACCATTCCGACGTTATGACCTGCACCTCTACCGGCTGGGCGTTCCTCTGTTCCAACAACGTCCAGGAGGTTATGGACTTTGCGCTGATCGCTCAGGCCTCGACCCTCGAATCGCGCATCCCCTTCCTGCATTATTTTGACGGTTTCCGGACGTCGAGTGAAGTGCAGAAGGTCCACGCTCTCTCTGGAAACGACATGCGTCACATGATCAGCGACGAGCTGGTCCGCGCTCACCGGGCTCGCGGCCTGTCACCGGACCATCCGGTGATGCGCGGCACAGCCCAGAACCCTGACGTCTACTTCCAGGGCCGCGAGACGGTCAACAGCTACTACGACAAAGTTCCGGCCATACTGCAGGCCCAGTTTGACAAGTTCGCCAAACTTACTGGTCGCCAGTACAATTTATTCGACTACGTCGGCGCCCCCGATGCCGAGCGCGTCGTCATCATGATGGGCTCAGCCTGCGACACCATGCATGAGCTGGTTGAGCATCTGGTTGCCCAGGGCGAAAAAGTCGGCCTGATCAAGGTCCGTTTTTTCCTGCCATTCGATATTGCCGCTTTCGCCGCAGTACTGCCGAAAACCACCAGGAAGATCGCCGTACTCGACCGCACCAAGGAGCCTGGCTCCATGGGAGAGCCACTCTACAAGAACGTGCGTACAGCCTATGGCGAGGCGATGGCTGACGGCCTGATCTCTTTCTCAGGTTACCCGCAGATCGTCGGCGCCCGCTATGGCCTCGGCTCCTATGAGTTCAGCCCAGGCATGGCCAAAGCTGTCCTTGACAACCTGTCCAAGGACAAGCCGATGAACCACTGCGTGATCGGCATTAAGGACGACGTCACCGGCCGCAGCATTAACTTTGATCCTAACTATCGGGTGCCTTTCGACGGCTACTCGGCCATGTTCTACGGCCTCGGTTCCGACGGGACGGTCGGTGCCAACAAAAACTCGATCAAGATCATCGGTGACTCCACCGACAACGAAGTTCAAGCCTACTTTGTCTACGACTCCAAGAAGGCCGGCAGCATGACGACCAGTCATCTGCGCTTCGGCAAAAAGGTGATTCGTGCGCCATACCTGATCACGACCTCGGACTTTGTCGCCTGTCACAATTTTTCCTTCCTGGAGAAGTACGACATCCTGAAGAACGCTAAACAGGGAGCGACCTTCCTGCTCAACAGCCCGTTCAACAAAGACGAAGTCTGGGCGCACCTGCCGAAGAAGGTCCAACAGGCCATCATCGACAAGCAGCTTAAATTCTTTGTCATCGACGGCGTGAAGCTCGGTAACGAGATTGGCCTCGGTCCCCGCATCAACGTCATCATGCAGACCGCATTCTTCAAGATCTCAAATATCATTCCGCTCGACCAGGCGGTCCGCGAGATCAAGGACGCCATCATCAAGTCCTACAGCAAGGCCGGTGAGAAGGTCCTCAATATGAACAACCAGGCGGTCGACGTTGCCCTGGAGAATATCCAGGAAGTCGCCGTTCCGTCTAGTGCTGACAGCGTCATCGCGATGACCATAGGCCAATGGGCCGGCACACCGGACATGGTACAGAACACCCTCGGACCAATCATCGACGGCCTTGGTGAGCACCTGCCGATTTCAGCCATGCCTGTCGATGGTACCTTCCCGACCGGTACCGCCATGTTCGAAAAACGTAACATCGCCATAGAGACCCCGGTCTGGGACGAAAAACTCTGCATCCAGTGCGGCATCTGCTCGTTTGTCTGCCCCCATGCCACGATCCGCATGAAGATCTATGACGAGAAAAAACTGGAAGGCGCACCGGAGACCTTCAAGTCCTGCGCCGCCAGGGGCAAAGAGATGGACGGCAAAGCCTTCACATTGCAGGTTGCCGTGGAAGATTGCACCGGCTGCGGTGCCTGTGTCCACAATTGCCCGGTCAAGAGCAAGGAAGACGAGAATCACAAGGCGATCAACATGCAGCCCCAACCACCGTTGCGGGCAACAGAGTCGAAAAACTTCGACTTCTTCCTCAATCTACCCGACACTGATCCGGCGCTGATCAACAGCTCCACCCTCAAAGGGAGCCAATTACTGCCGCCGATGTTCGAATTTTCCGGCGCCTGCGCAGGTTGCGGTGAGACTCCGTTCGTCAAACTCTGTTCCCAGCTGTTCGGTGATCGCATGCTGGTCGCCAACGCCACCGGCTGCTCCTCGATCTACGGCGGCAACCTGCCGAGCACACCCTGGACCAAGCGCAAGGATGGTCTCGGACCGGCCTGGAGCAACTCGCTGTTCGAAGATAACGCCGAGTTCGGCTACGGTTTCCGCCTCGCCATCGACAAGACCAATGAGTTCGCCCGCGAGCTGCTGGTCAGGAACATGGCTTGCGGCTGCGCGGCCTGCAAGGGCAAGGGTGAGCTGAAGCAGGCGGTCCTTGACGCCGACCAGTCCTCCCAGGCGCTTATCGAGGAGCAACGCGGTCGGATCAAGCAACTCAAGGCGGTCCTTGAGAAGTGTACCCACGAAACCGCTGTGCAGTTACTCGCCGATGCCGATTATCTGACCAAAAAATCGGTCTGGATCCATGGTGGTGACGGCTGGGCCTACGACATCGGCTATGGTGGTCTTGACCACGTTTTGGCCACTGGCGCCAATGTCAACGTGCTGGTAATGGACACCGAGGTCTACTCCAACACCGGTGGTCAGGCCTCCAAGGCGACTCCGATGGGAGCCGTTGCCCAGTTCGCGGCCGGCGGCAAACAAATGCCGAAGAAGGACCTCTCCATGATCACCATGACTTACGGCAACATCTACGTTGCCCGGGTCTCAATGGCCAACCCGGGCCAGGTAGTCAAGGCAATGCTTGAAGCCGATGCCTATGACGGACCGTCATTGATCATTGCCTACTCGCACTGCATTGCCCACGGTATCGACATGACTTCAGCTGTTGATGGCTGCAAGGAAGCAGTCAACTCAGGCTACTGGCCGCTGTTCCGCTTCGATCCTCGCCTGGCCGCAGAAGGCAAGAACCCTCTGCAGCTCGACAGCAAGTCACCGAGCATCAGCTTCGAGGATTTCGCCGGCAAGCAGAACCGTTTCCGCATGCTCAAGAAGAGCAACCCTGAGCAGGCTAAACAGCTGATGGAAGCTTCGGCGAAAGACTTTGCCGCCCGCTTCGATCTTTATCAGAAACTCGCAGACCTGTCTGCTGATTGCGGCAGCAAGGGCAGCAAGTAAGCAATCACCCTGTCATGAAAAAAGCTCCCGGCGTTTGCGTCGGGAGCTTTTTTTTACAAAATTCTATCCCGGGGAGTCGCAGGACAAACCTTGATCACCCCTGAGAGGCAAGGCAAAAACCCTTGATAAGGGGGCAGATGAAATGCTATAAGGGCTATTGGTGTACCCCCCTATCAAGGAGAACCCGAATGCTCGAGCCACAGAACAATTCCTTTGTCATGTACGAAGAGGAATTCCAAAGGATCAGCGCAGTCATTGAAAAACTGTTGCGCGAATCCAACGCCAAAGTCATCTTCCTGGTTGACAAAAACGGGCAGCTGATCGCTGGTTGTGGCGAAACCGAAAACCTCGACACCACCAGCCTTGCATCACTGACGGCCGGCAACATTGCGGCTACCGGCGGGCTCGCCAAACTGATCGGCGAGAAAGAATTTTCCATTCTGTTCCACGAGGGGGAAAAGGACAACATTCACATTTCGATCATTGCCCAGCGTGTTATCCTGGTCGTCATTTTTGACAATCGCAGCTCTCTTGGTCTTGTCAGGCTGCGCGTCAAAAAGGCAAGCGATGAACTGGCCGGGATTTTCCACGACCTTGCGGTTAAAGCGGCGGAAATGGAGAAAACCGGCAACGCCGATAGTCCTTTTGCCGAGATCACAGACGACGACATAGACAACCTGTTCAGCTGAGGATACCGGACCATGTCTTTCATCAACTACGCATCCCGCGAAATAAACTGCAAAATCGTTTACTATGGTCCGGGACTGTGCGGCAAGACAACCAACCTGCAGTTTGTCTACCAAAAGACCGCTCCTGAAGCTAAAGGGAAAATGATCTCGCTGGCAACGGAAACCGAGCGAACGCTTTTTTTCGACTTTCTACCGCTGGCACTCGGTGAAATCCGTGGCTTCAAAACCCGCTTTCACCTTTATACTGTTCCCGGTCAGGTCTTTTACGATGCTTCTCGCAAACTGATCCTCAAAGGTGTTGACGGTGTTGTCTTTGTAGCCGACTCACAAGAAGAGCGACTCGATGCCAACATCGAGAGCATGGAAAACCTCAAGGACAACCTCGAAGAGCAAGGATACGAACTGGAGAAACTTCCTTTCGTCATTCAGTACAACAAGCAGGACCTGCCCAACTGTACACCGCTCGATGAGTTGCGTGAGTTATTAAACCCAAATGGCGTAACCGAATTCACTGCCTGTGCCCAGACCGGAGAGGGGGTCTTCGAGACCCTGAAAGCGGTTGCAAAGCTGATTCTTATGGAACTCAAAAGAGGTGGGGCTGCCGCTTAGAAGCTGACCTGTTAAGAGAAATAATCATAATGCGTTTTTATGCCTGGAGCCTAGGGCCAGGGCGACCCTGGAACCGGAACGACGGCCAAGGTGAGTGCAGATGAACTGCCCTGCCGCCAAGAGCTTTTCCAGATCGACCCCTGTCTCGATGCCGAGACCATCAAGCATATAGAGCAAATCCTCGCTGGCTACATTTCCGGAGGCGCCTTCGGCATAGGGGCAACCACCGAGACCTGCCACCGAGCTGTCGACAACAGCAACGCCACATTGCAAGGCGGTCAGGATATTGGCCAGTGCCTGGCCGTAGGTGTCGTGAAAATGCACTGCCATCTGCGCCACCGGCACCTTTGCAGCAACCGCCCGCAGCATCTTCTCGACTTTACCGGGAGTACCGACACCGATCGTGTCTCCCAAAGAGATTTCGTAGCATCCCATCTGATATAAACGATCTGCCACCCCCGCGACCCTGATTGGGCTGATTTCACCCTCGTAAGGACAGCCGAGGGCACAGGAAACATAGCCTCGCACTTTGAGCCCCTGCCGGTGGGCTGAAGTCACGAGTTCTTCGAAGCGGCTCAAGCTTGCCTCGATGGAACAGTTGATGTTTTTTTGTGAGAAACTCTCGGAAGCGGCTCCGAACACGGCAACTTCCTTCGCTCCGGCTGTCACCGCAGCATCCAGCCCCGTAAGATTGGGAGTCAGCACCGGGTAGCTGACTCCGGCGCGCTGCTTGATGCCGACCATTACACTGGCATTATCTGCCATCTGCGGGACCCACTTGGGCGATACAAAGCTGGTGGCTTCAATGGACGGCAAACCGGCCGCGGTCAAAAGGTCGATGAATTCAATCTTGACTGCCGTCGGCATGATCGCCACTTCATTTTGCAGGCCGTCTCGCGGTCCGACCTCGACAATTTTGACCTGTTTCGGCAGATTCATCTCAGCAGACCTCCACAACCTCAAATGCGAGCAAGGCGTCACCATCACTGACCTGCCCCCCTACCTTGAAATTCACCTGGCTGACAATGCCATCGACGGGAGCGACGATGGTATGCTCCATTTTCATCGCTTCGAGAATCACCAGCGGCGTACCTTTTTTAACCTCGTCGCCGACCTTGACCATGACGGCGATGACCTTGCCAGGCATCGGAGCGGTCAGCTTGCCACCTGCCTCATCGAGTTCACCTGCAAGGGCATGGGGATCGTGCAAAGTTAAACGGTGGCTGAAGCCATGGCTCATGACCGTTAAATCTGCACCATGACGGACGACGGTCGCCTTGATGCGCGTTCCTCCGAGGTCGGCACAAAGATCGCCGGCAGCATCCCGTTCGCCACGCACCAGCTGAGAACCGCCAGGCAAATCAAGCAGGTAACTGTCGGCCCGGTAGTGTGCCACCACCTGAACAGCCTCGTCGCCGTCCAGGAATATCAGCTCGTGGAAGTTGTCACCGTTCAATTGCCAACCACTGGTCAGATTCCAGGGTGAATATGGATCAGATGACGCCATGGCATCGCGCTTGGCCTCTTCACCCCGCTGCAACAGGACATCCAGAGCAGCCAGTGCCAGAACCCTGTCCGGGGCCGGCGCAGTGTTGGGGAAAAGCTCATCACTGTGATTGGCGATAAAACCGGTGTGCAGATCTGCCCCGGCAAAGGCCGAATGCGCTGCGATTGCACTTAAGAATTCAATGTTGGTGGTCACTCCGACGATCTGAAATTCACTCAGGGCCTGGCGCAAACGACGCAGCGCCGCGGCACGGTCTGTATCCCAGACGATCAACTTGGCGATCATCGGGTCGTAATGCATGCTCACCTCATCGCCCTGGCGAACGCCGGTGTCGATGCGCACGTTGGTGGTCTCGGCAGGGGTGCGCAGGTGTCTTAGCAGGCCGATTGAAGGCAGAAAATCACGGTCGGCATCTTCGGCGTAAATACGGGTTTCGATGGCATGGCCAGCGATGGCGAGGTCCTTTTGGCCACAAGGCAGTGGTTCTCCGCAAGCGACCAGCAGTTGCCATTCAACCAGGTCCTGACCGGTGATCATTTCGGTGACCGGGTGTTCTACCTGCAAGCGGGTGTTCATCTCCATGAAGTAAAAAGAATCGTCCTCATCAAACAGAAATTCTACCGTTCCGGCACCGACGTAGCCGATGGCCTTGGCTGCAGCTACCGCGGTTTCCCCCATACGGGCTCGCAACCGGCTGGTTATTCCTGGGGCCGGAGCCTCTTCCAGAATCTTTTGATGCCGGCGTTGAATCGAACAATCTCGTTCAAACAGGTGCAAGACGTTGCCTTGCGTGTCGGCAAAGACCTGGATCTCGACATGGCGGGGCTTGGTCAGGTAGCGCTCAAGCAGCACGTTGTCATCACCAAAAGAGGCGGTCGCCTCGCGCTTGACGGCCTCAAGGGAAGTGATGAACTCGCTGGCATTATGCACCACACGCATCCCCTTGCCGCCGCCGCCAGCACAGGCCTTGATCAACTGCGGGTAACCGATTTTTTCTGATTCAGCCTGCAGCAGTCCGGGGTCCTGGTTGGCACCGTGATAACCTGGGACCAACGGCACGTCCACTTGCGCCATGATGGCCTTGGCGGCACTTTTCGATCCCATCGCCTCGATCGCGGCGACGGGCGGTCCGATGAACACGACCCCTGCCTTGGCACAGGCGGCGGCGAACGCGGCATTTTCGGCCATAAACCCATAGCCGGGGTGAATCGCCTGGGCACCACTCGTCTTTGCCACCTCGAGGATCCGGTCCACCTGCAGGTAACTCTCGCGCGCCGGGGCCGGGCCGATATGATAAGCTTCGTCGGCCAGGACGACGTGCATGGCCCTGGCATCGGCATCGGAATACACCGCTACGGTTCGGATCCCCATCTGTTTGGCAGTACGGATGATACGACAGGCAATTTCGCCGCGATTGGCGATAAGTATCTTGTCAAACATGCTCGGCTATCCTTTCACCCATGCGGGCGGACGTTTTTGCAGGAAGGCGCTCACTCCATCCTTGCCTTCATCACTGGAACGAATCTCGGCAATGCGCCTGGCAGTATCGGCGATCATGGCGTCGTCAATGGGGGCTTTGGCGTGGGCCGCCACCAGGTTTTTGGCTGCTGTCAGGGCAGCAGGGCCATTTTGAACCAGCAATTCCGCCAGGGCTTCTCCCCGTGAATGCAGGTCATCGGCGGCCACCAGTTCATGGATCAAACCGAGGTGCCGCGCCTCGACAGCGTCAAATCGCTCGGCAGTCAGGAAATAACGGCGGGCAGCGCGACTGCCGATGGCCTCGACCACATAAGGAGAGATCACCGCCGGAATCAGGCCGAGTTTCACCTCCGAGAGGCAAAAGGTCGCCTGATCGGTCGCCAGAGCAATGTCGCAGCAGGCAACCAGTCCCACTCCGCCGCCATAGGCCGCACCCTGGACCAGGGCTATAGTCGGCTTGGAGAGTCTGTTCAGAGTGCTCATCAAGCCTGCCAGGGCCATGGAGTCTGCCAGATTCTCCTCCCTGGAGTAGTCGGCCATCCGCCGCATCCAGTTCAGATCAGCTCCGGCTGAGAAGCTCTTGCCGCTGGCTGCCAGGAGCACGACACGCACCTGCGGGTCGATATCGAGCCGCTGCAGTTCGCCGGTCAAATCCGTAATCAGCAGATCATCGAAGGCATTGTGCAGTGCGGGCCGATTCATGGTCACGGTTGCCAGACCCCGCACGTCGATTTCCGTCAGCAGGTTTTTGTTCATGGCTCACATCCTGAAGACGCCGAATTTGGTTTCGCGCCGGGGTGCATTAAGGGTTGCCGAGAGGCCCAGCCCCAGCACCATGCGGGTGTCGGCGGGATCGATAATCCCGTCATCCCAAAGCCGGGCGCTGGCATAGTAGGGATGACCCTCGGTTTCATACTGCTCGCGCAACGGGGCCTTGAACGCCTCTTCCTCCTCCGCGCTCCAGCTGCCGCCCTTCGCTTCAATGCCGTCACGTCGGATCTGCGAGAGGACACTGGCGGCCTGCTCGCCGCCCATGACCGAAATGCGCGCGTTTGGCCACATCCAGA
Source organism: Desulfuromonadales bacterium (assembly GCA_051305875.1). GTDB lineage: Bacteria > Desulfobacterota > Desulfuromonadia > Desulfuromonadales > BM103 > M0040. The sequence goes on from JBPPMD010000150.1 coordinate 22,155, forward strand.
GGAAATTGGGGCTGTAGGCCCGGCCGCACATCCCGTAGTTGCCGGCGCCGAAGCTGCCGCCGATGATCACCGTAAGCCTGGGAACCTTGGCGCAGGCCACCGCGGTGACCATCTTGGCTCCATCCTTGGCGATTCCACCCCGCTCATACGTGCTGCCGACCATGAAGCCGGTGATGTTCTGCAAGAAGATCAACGGGATGCCGCGCTGGCTGCACAACTCAATGAAGTGTGCCCCTTTTTGTGCTGATTCAGAAAAGAGGATACCGTTGTTGGCGACGATCCCTACCGGATAACCGAAGATATGGGCAAAAACGCACACCAGAGTCTCGCCGTAGAGTTTCTTGAACTCGTCGAACTCGGAACCATCGACAATCCGGGCAATCACCTCGCGCACATCAAAGGGCTTGCGGCTGTCGGTCGGAATGATGCCGTGAAGCTCGTGTGCATTATAGTGCGGTTCGCGCGTTGCACGCAGCTCGAGACAGGGGCGTTTGACCCGATTGAGATTCGCAACGACCTTGCGCGCCAGGCCCAGAGCATGGGCATCATTCTGAGCATAGTGGTCGGTCACTCCCGAAGTACGGCAGTGCACGTCAGCGCCACCCAGTTCTTCGGCGCTGACGACTTCTCCGGTGGCGGCCTTGACCAGCGGCGGTCCGCCCAAAAAGATCGTCCCCTGCTGCTTGACTATGATGCTCTCGTCGGCCATGGCCGGAACATATGCACCGCCCGCTGTACACGAGCCCATCACAACGGCAATCTGAGGAATGCCCTGGCTCGACATGTTGGCCTGGTTGTAGAAAATGCGGCCGAAGTGCTCTCGATCGGGGAAGACCTCCTCCTGTCTGGGCAGAAAAACACCACCTGAGTCGACCAGGTAGATGCAGGGGAGATGGTTGGCTTCGGCAATTTCCTGTGCGCGCAGATGTTTCTTGACCGTGAGCGGGTAGTAGGTGCCGCCCTTGATCGTGGCGTCGTTGGCGACGATCACGCACTCGCGCCCCGAAACCCGTCCGATGCCTGTAATGACGCCGGCAGCGGGAACGTCACCGCCGTACATGTCCCAGGCGGCAAACTGGGAAAGCTCAAGAAACGGTGAACCGGCATCGAGCAGATGACGAATCCGTTCGCGGGGCAGTAATTTGCCGCGGGAGGCATGTTTGGCCCTGGCCTTTTCACCGCCACCCTGCATGATGACTGCAACCTTCTCGCGCAGGTCGCTGACCAGACCACCCATCATCGCAATGTTCGCCGCATACTCTTCCGAGTTGGTGTTGAGGGCACTGTTGTATATCGTCATGATGCATTACCTTTTCGTCTGGGTAAAACTTGCAGGAAAAAAT
>JBPPMD010000293.1:0-4867 GCA_051305875.1 Desulfuromonadales bacterium
TATTGAATTATGTAACGAAGGTTGCCTTCCGTAATAGTAAACGTGGCGCAATGCGAGAAACCGGAAACCCAGATAGCGAAGGCCAGCTGAAAAACAGCTGGCCTTCGCTACCTGGGTTTGAGAACATCTTTTAGCCGGTTTGGTTCAGAGCCTTAGCCATGTGCTGAATAAGGGTTCGGATATGGTCCAAAATCCAGACGTGCAATCAACTCATGCAACTGTTCGACAGGTTCCTATAACATGCCCCTGTCATTGACAAGTCTGGACAATGATCGATCGTATCCACGTTCTGCTTCTGCGGAGAAAAAGCATCCCGGGATTTGCCCGCGATCTTTATGATAGGCCACACATTTGCAGCAGTGGCCGTGTTTGTCGCAGGAAGTGTAGGTGCAGGAACAATGTTTTTTGCTTACTTCGGAAATACAAGGCATCAGGGACCTCCGGCAACAATATCAAACTAACTTACGTAAAGCGGCGACTGACTTCAACATCTTACGGAAAAACTGGAGGAAACATCAAGCCGGTATTTTCTGGCAGAGACAGCATAAGGTTCATATTCTGTACAGCTTGACCGGCTGCTCCCTTGACCAGATTGTCAATTACAGCCAGAGCAATCACACGACCGGTCCGATCATCGACAGACAAACCGATATCACAGTAATTACTGCCGCGAACCTGAGAAATGTTTGGCAGACGCCCTTTGGGAAGGACACGCACAAAGGTCTCTGCCGCATATTTATCATGATAAACAGCATGCAGGGCATCCAGTGAAAGTGGACTGGACAGGCTGGCATAACAGGTGCTGAGGATACCTCTGCTTACTGGCAGCAAATGCGGTGTAAAACTGATCGTCACAGTCTTTCCTGCCAACGTGCTGAGCGTCTGCTCAATCTCTGGAGTGTGGCGATGCCTGGGCAAGCTGTAGGCTTTGAAACCTTCATTGACCTCACAATAGAGAGTGTCCACCTTGGCCGCACGACCGGCTCCACTGGTACCCGACTTGCTGTCAACGATAATGGTCGTCGTATCGATCAAATCATTTTCAAGTAATGGGGCAAATGCCAGTGCCACACTGGTAGGATAACAGCCGGGATTAGCAACCAGTCTGGCAGAAGGGATCTGCTCGCGGAACAGTTCAGGAAGGCCATAGACCGCTTCACTGAGCAGTTCTTTGGCCGTATGTTCCTGGTACCAGGCTTCGTAAATGGCAACATCACTGATACGGAAATCTGCCGAAAGATCAACCACACGACAACCGGCAGAGAGAAGTTCGGGAATTATCCCCATGGCTGTTTGATGAGGCACCGCAGTGAACACCAGGTCGGCCCGTCCCGCCAGCGAGGCTGAATTGATATCCTCAAAAACAAGGTCCAAACTGCCTTGCAGAGAAGGGAACACCTCACACACCACTTGTCCGGCATATTGACGCGATGTCACGCACACAAGCTCCAGGTCAGGATGCTGAGAAAGCAGCCTGAGCAGCTCTACGCCGGTATAACCACTTGCGCCAACAACTGCGATCCGATGCATATTCCACTCCTTAGCATTCAAGCGAGCTTGCTGGATAAGCCTTCCACAAACGGCAAAAGGGAAACCCGCAGGCTTCCCTTTCCAACCAAATATCCAGACGACCCAAGGGGCCGCAAGGGGTTAACGCTTGGAGAACTGGAAGCTACGGCGTGCGCCGCGCTTACCATACTTCTTACGTTCCTTGATTCGACTGTCACGTGTAATAAAGCCGGCCTTCTTGAGCGAATCCCTAAGTTCCGGATTTACCTCGAGAAGGGCTTTGGTGATACCGTGTTTAATTGCACCGGCCTGTCCGGAAGGACCACCACCACTAACGTTGACGGTAACATCGAATTTACCGATATTTTCAGTCAGTTCAAGAGGCTGGCGTACAACCATTTTCGATGTCGGGCGACCGAAATATTCGTCAATCGTCCGCTTGTTAATAGTAATCTCACCAGTACCCGGCTTCATCCAGACGCGGGCAATAGAGGTTTTTCTCTTACCGGTGGCATAAATCTTCTGCTCGGCCATCGCCTATATCTCCTGAATTCCCTTAAACCTGAAGTTCTTTGGGCTGCTGTGCCTGATGCGGATGGTCGGCACCGCAATAGACTTTGAGTTTTTTGTACATCTGCCGTCCGAGTTTATTCTTCGGCAACATTCCTTTGACCGCTTTCTTGATCAGCTCTTCAGGTGCTTTCTCAAGCAACTTGCCAGCCGGAGTTGCGGTCAGACCACCGATGTAACCGCTGTGGCGGTAATACATCTTCTTACTCAGCTTGTTGCCGGTCAGACGTACTTTTTCCGCGTTGAGCACGATGACAAAGTCACCGGTATCAACACTCGGCGTGAAAATGGCCTTGTGCTTGCCGCGCAGAACACGGGCAATTTCTGTAGCCACCCGGCCCAGAACTTTGTCTTCCAGATCAACGACGTACCAATCTTTCTGGAGATCTTCTTTTTTGGCAACTGGTGTACTCATTGCGATCCTCTCTATATCAAATCTGTGGAGTTAACGGGGCTCACAGAAACTCGAAATTTAGTCAAAAGGCCCTGGGTTGTCAAGCTTTTTTTAAATTTTATAAATACTTAATTCGGCACAAAGGAATGGCTCGTGTTAATTTTGCCGCAGAGTGCTGACAGGAGCTTCACAGCACCTTCGAGATCAGTCCAGTCCAGGACTTCAACCGGAGTGTGCATATAGCGCAGGGGGATGCTGATCAAAGCGGTCGCAACGCCTCCTCGTGCCAGTTGCATGACATTTGCGTCTGTCCCTGTGGCACGCGGGATTCCCATGATCTGGCAGTCAATTCCCTGCTCTTTTGCCGTGGCCACCAGGAGTTCGAAAAGAGCCGGGTTGATGTTCGGACCACGGGCAATAACCGGCCCCCTGCCAAGCCGTATCTCACCAGAGTCCTTATGGTCTGCGCCCGGGTAGTCGCTGGCAAAACCGACCTCGACAGCGATGCCGATGTCGGGCTGCACACCGTAGACACTGGTCGCTCCACCGCGCAAGCCGACCTCTTCCTGAACTGTAGAGACACCATAAAGATCAACCGACAGATTGTTTTGCCGACGGACTTCACGCAATACCTGGGCGACGATAAAGGCGCCCATCTTGTCATCAAAGGCACGTGAGGTAAGACGGGTTCCCTGTAAACGCTCGACGCCGACGCTGAAAGTCACAGGATCACCGATCGATACAAGCTTGGCAGCCTCTGTCTTGTCTACACAACCGATATCGATAAACTGGTTTTTGAACGGAACCACCTTGTCACGATCTTGCGTCTCGATCTGGTGAATCGGTCGCTTGCCAACCACGCCCTGAACCGGTCCGCCCGAGGTATGAACCGTTACCCGTTGGCCCGGCACAAGGTGCGCATCGACGCCGCCGATCGGTGAGAAGAAAAGATATCCCTGGTCATCAAGGTACTTGATCATGAAACCAATTTCATCGCAATGACCGGCCAGCATCAGGCGTGGAGCACCCTCGGGACCCTTGATATGGGCTATCACATTGCCCATGACATCGGTGCGCACTTCATCCACATCATCAGCCAGGGCTCTGCGAATGATTCTTTGTGCCGGCTGTTCAAAGCCTGAGGGGCTAGGCGCTTCGACCAGTTCTTTGAAAAACTGGAAATCCTGTTCGTTCATGCTCGTTCGTCCTTTAGCAGTACTCAAGCAATTCGCCCAGCAGTGAATTGCGAAAAGACTTCGATATTCTTACCGGCACCAGCCGTCCAGCCAACTCCGCCGGCCCGGAGAAATTAACAATCCTGTTCCAGGTGGACCGGCCGAAAAGCTGGCCCTCTCCCATTTTGCTTTCGCCCTCGACCAGCACCTCCTGAACAGTTCCGACATCGGCCTCCCAGGTCTGGCGACTGATCTCCTGTTGCAGGGTGAGCATACGCTCAAAACGCTCCTGCTTCACCTTCGCAGGAGTATCGTCTTTAATATCGGCGGCAGCAGTGCCGCTACGGGGGGAATAGATGAAGGAATAAATCTCCGCATAACGAACCTGTTCGAGCAATGACATGGTCGCGGCGAAATTTTCTTCCGTCTCACCGGGGAAGCCGACGATAATATCTGAAGACAAACGAATATCGGGACAGACCTGACGCAAGCGGGCAACAATATTCAGGTAACGTTCGCGCGTATAGCCACGATTCATGACCTTGAGTATTTCGTCGGAACCGCATTGAACCGGCAGGTGCAGATGTTTGCATAGTTTGTCAAGATGGCCAAAACACCCGATCAGTTCATCGGAAAGGTCTTTCGGGTGTGACGTGGTAAAACGTATCCGGTCGATGCCAACAATAGCGTTGACCTGCTCGAGGAGTGCGGAGAAGCTGATCTCCTTCTCCCTGATGCCGTAAGAATTGACATTCTGTCCGATCAGGGTCACCTCACGCACGCCCTGCTCCGCCAGTTCACGGATTTCATCAAGAATCTCACCACTGGGGCGACTGATCTCACGGCCGCGAACATATGGAACGACACAATAACTGCAGAAGTTGTCACAGCCCTGCATGACTGTGACAAAGCGCGTGAAAGCCTCCTGGCCGGTACGTGAAGGAAAGAGCTGCAAGCGGGTTTCACGATCGAGGAACTCCGTCTCCTCACAGCGCACCCGCGTATCCGCAACCTGCTGCACCAATTCGGGGAGACGATGGACGTTATGGGTACCGAACACCAGGTCCAGATAAGGGAACTCTTCCAGTAGCTGTTTCCCCTCCTGCTGGGCAATACAGCCACCCATGCCGAGAATCATTTGCGGGTTGCGTTCCTTGAGTGGCTTGAAACGTCCCAGGTGTCCATAAGCCTTGCGTACTGCCTTGTCGCGCACAGCACA
>JBPPMD010000382.1:0-4305 GCA_051305875.1 Desulfuromonadales bacterium
CTGGTAAAACAACCACCTTGAAAACTATCTGTGGCCTGGTGCCGCTGGCCAAAGGGCAGATCAACTATCAGGGGGCACTGATCAGCGGCCAACCGGTTCATCGGGTGGTAGACCAGGGGATCACTCTGGTGCCAGAAGGACGACAGCTGTTTGCGAAGATGACCGTCGAGGAGAATCTTCTGGTCGGCGCGTACTTGAAGCGGACTCAGATGAAAAAGCAGGAATCTTTAAAACGAGTATTTAAGCTGTTTCCGCGCCTGGAAGAGCGACGCACACAGACCGCTGAAACCCTCTCTGGCGGTGAGCAACAGATGGTCGCAATCGGCCGGGCTCTGATGCAAGACCCGAAACTTATCATGTTGGACGAGCCAAGCTTAGGCTTGGCGCCAATATTGGTTCAAGAGGTCTTTGCTGTTATTCAGCAATTACATCAACAGGGGCTGACAGTGTTTATCGTTGAACAAAACGTTCATCAGACCCTTAAAATAGCCGATTACTGCTACGTTATGGAAAATGGCCGGATTGTTCAGGAAGGGACCGGTCAGGATCTTGAAGCAGATGCAAAAATCCGTGAAGCCTATCTGGGGTTCTGATCTAAGCTTGTAAATCAGCTTGCTGTCCATCTTGCGAGAGGAGTTCGCATGTCTATAAAGCATATACTCGTTCATCTCGACCACAGCTTACAAAGCCGCTCCAGGCTCGAATATGCCGTCGGTATGGCACGCCGTCATCAAGCTTTTTTAACCGGCTGCTTTGCCATCAGCGACACAGCTTTTTCCCTAGCCCAAGAACAGAAGATGCAGCATCGAGAGGAGTTTCTCAAGCAGACAGGTGCTTTTGGTGTCGATGCGCAGTGGCTGAGCCTGGAAGAGGGAGGCCAGACGCTGATGACTCAACTTTTCCAATCAGCCCAATGTACCGATCTGGTCATCGTTGGACAATCCAGTCTCAAAAGAGACATAGTAGAGCTTCAAGATCTCCCCGAGAGGCTGATTCTGATCAGCGGTCGGCCGGTATTGATACTTCCTTATGCCGGTCAGTTTAATCCCAACTGCGAGCGTGTCATGGTCGCCTGGAACGGCGGACGTGAGTCTGCGCGGTCGCTCCACGATGCCCTGCCGTTTCTGCAGCAAGCCAAGCAGGTCAATTTGCTCAGTCTGTTGCGGGCCGGTACCGAGGTCACTGAACTTGAATCATCTTTAGCAATGCTCTGCAGTCACCTGGCGCATCACAACATTATGGCATACACGGAGACGCAGATCTGTGTGGAGGTCAGTAAAGGCGACGTTCTCCTTAACCGCTGTGCTGAAGAAGGAATTGATCTGCTGGTCGCCGGTGGCTATTACCATGGTCATCTAGGCGAGGTCGCTATGCATCTGCTGAAACACATGACAGTGCCGGTTTTGATGTCCCATTAATCGAAATTCTCTTCAGCAATTGATTCAGGAAACCGAGACCAGGGAGTTTTATTATGAAATCTCATACGACGAACCCGGCATTATCCCCCTCAGTTCGGCATTCACAATGCTGGCCAGGCCGCCCGTTTGATACAGCTGGGAGATAATTATGGAATGGATGCCATCTCCCTTGGCGTGACCATCTCCTATGCTCTGTCATATAACGAAAGGCACCCTGAGGCGCCAATTCTCAATGGTGCGAACTTCGGCGATTATAATAAAATTAGCGAATTGATAATTCAGGCTGGAGAAGGGAAACTGCCAGAGATAGGTAAAGGATCCATGCGTCTCTCGGAAAGTCTCGGTGAAGCCAGCTATGCATATCACGTCAAGGGGTTGGAAATACCCGCCTACCAGCCGGAGACCAATCCTGGATACGCATGGGCGATCGCCGGTGGACACATGTCAATGGCAACCTACGGACTGCTGACCCGTGAAGGAAAATCGGATCTTGACTCCTGGGTCAAGGGGATCACTGAGGATAAGCTGCACATTGTCGGTTTCGATATGATCGGTTTGTGCAAATTCTTCGATATCGCCAAAGGAATCGGCACCCAGATGGTGGTTGATTGCCTGAAGAGCGAATTTAACCTTGATGTGAGTATCGATGACATCCGCAATGCCGTTCGCCGTGCCTTTTTGCGTGGTCTGGCCCTGGAAATGCGTCAGGGGTATACTCATGCCGAGTTCAGTCTGCCGGAGGAGGTGTCAGAAAATCCGAACCCGAACATTAAACTTCCAAACATAACCAGTCGTGAATTCATCAAAAAACTGGAAAGACGAGTCTGGGAGATCTTTGAGCCGGAACTTGAAAGACTGTTGTTATAGGGGGCTGCTCACGATACGGAAAATATCGTACGCTAAGCCTTATCGCTTATCCGTAACGTTGATGATTTTGGTGTGAAACGGCGCATACTGATCAGAGATGTGGGTGTAAATTGTACCCCCGGTTCTTGCCCATACTTCAGATTCACCTGTCCCGCGAATTGTCCTCGTCCTCCGGCCTTGAAGTTTTGGCCATCAGAAGATGACGTGGTGTCATCTCCCCACTAAGCCGCTAAAGGTTGTCTAGGAGTCTGTCCGACAATGCAGGACCGGCTGCAAACCCAGCTGTTTGGCTCATATTTTGGCTCCTTTTCGGCCCATAGCTACGGCTATGAGCTCTCAAACGACCCAAAATCTGTTCTCAAACTTCTGGATTTTCGCTTCGGCCCTATTGTCGGACAGACTCCTAGATTGCGCGTTAACGAGTTCTGCCAGACCAGCGGAATCTGTTCCATCGCGGATATGCCACGCTTGCAGCCAGGACAATTTTGCATAGGTTGTTCCTGGGCATAGCCTAAACTGACGCGGCAGCTTGACAAAATCATTTCTAATCATTACGATTTAAATATAATCAACACAATGATGATCGTTGATGGAACAGGAGATTAATCATGGCTCAAGCAAAAACCAAAGTACTGACTGCGCACGTTCCACTACAGATGGCCGAAAAAGTTGATCAGATGGCTACTCGGCTTGAACGATCTCGCGGCTGGATTATGAAACAGGCTCTGTCGGCATGGATCGACCAAGAAGAGGAACGTAGCCGCTTAACGCGTGAGGCATTAGCTGATGTAGATGCTGGTCGTGTCATTGACCATCAGGCGGTACAAGCTTGGGCCGATAGCCTTGATACCGATAACCCGCTGGATGTACCGCGCTGATGGAATTGAAGTGGACAAGTAAAGCCTTATCCGACATAGCGCGGCTCTATGAGTTTCTGGCTCCGGTGGATAAGAGAGCAGCCGCGCGCACCGTGCAGATGCTCACTGCTGCTCCGACTAACCTGCTGGCGAATCCGCGCATTGGCGAAAGAATCGAAGAATTTGACCCACGCGAAGTACGTCGAATTCTGGTAGGCCACTACGAAATGCGCTACGAAATCCAGCAATCAATAATTTATGTGCTGCGCCTGTGGCATACACGAGAGGAACGATAACCTATTATTATTGATGACCTGGTCGATGCGATAGGTGCCAACTTTTAGGGCTTCAAATGTCCCTGGGATATTTGCTAACCAATTTTGGCAGGACATTTGAAAATGTAGTGGCCTTCCTCATCAACTATGCGTAAGTATTTTCACAATTGCTTGAATTATGAACGAATAATTGAGTTCGTCCTCAATATTCCAAGAGGGCGTATCCCTTTACAGTGAGATCAATTTCTTTCCCATCCCGCCAAGCCATGTGATCAACCGGGTCGACACGTAGTCCTATTTAATCGCACCGCGTAAGGAAAACGTCTGCGACAATGAATAGAGTACCGGCACCACCACCAGGGTCAGCAGGGTGGCAACAGCCAGCCCGAAGATCACGGCGACGGCCATTGGCCCCCACCATTGCGCCGACTCTCCGCCGATTTCCCAGGCGAAGTTGCGAAAGTCGAAACTCACCCCGACCGCCATTGGCAGCAGACCGAGAATGGTGGTCACGGCAGTGAGCATGACCGGGCGGAAGCGCACCACACCGGCGCGGATCAAAGCGTCGCGCAGTTCCAACCCGTCGCGACGCAGTTGGTTGATGTAATCAATGAGAACGATGGCGTTGTTGACCACCACTCCTGCCAGGGAGATGACCCCGATACCGGTCATGATAATACCGAAGGGGGTCGCGGTGATCATCAGACCGAGAAAAACTCCGGTCAGCGAGAGGATGACCGATGTCATGACGATCAGCATCTGCCGTACCGAGTTGAACTGGGTCAGAAGCACCATGGCGATGAGAAAGACTGCGGCTAGAAAAGCCTTGCCGAGGAAAGCGGTCGCGTTCTGTTGTTCTTCCTGCTCACCGGAGAAATTAATCTGATA
>JBPPMD010000308.1:0-3350 GCA_051305875.1 Desulfuromonadales bacterium
CGGGAAGGACGGGCAACTGATACAAGTTCCTGAAAATTCGGACCAGGAATCAGCTCCTTACATGATAGGCGAGAACGGAAAACTCATGGAATTACCGCAGCCCAAGGACATCCTAATCATGTTCCCCGAGAATAGTCCGTCTTCCACGCCCAAATAGGCGTAGAAAATTGAAAAAGAGAAAATAACCGGAAGCTGGGAACCCACTATGAAAAATACCGGCAAGCTCATCATTTCAAGCATTGTCTTTCTGGCGCTCGCCACCACGGCACAGGCGGCCGAGCCTGAACAAACGAAGCCTGCTCGCTTGCATGCCATCCTCGGGCAGTGGCACGGGAGCTCCTACAGCGGTGGCGAGTTCAGTGTTGCGAAGATATACACAGCCGACCGTTGGCGCCAATTCTGGCTGGAGTATCTTGGTCGGGAGCAACCCGTCAATTTCGACGAGAGCCTCCACCAGGCAGTTTACATCGAGCTCGGTGTGCGCCGCACAGCCGGAACCCTTCCAGAAGCATCTTCTCTGCTCCCCCTGCAGCGCAGCCATGGCCGGCAAGCGATCATGACACACCTGCTGTTGTAACCGATTGAATTTCACTCTTTTTTCTGTTAAGTTCTCGGCCACTCAAGTTAAATCGAAGGAGAAGTACCATGCGCGTTCTATCCGGCATTCAGCCTTCCGGCTCTCTGCACCTCGGCAACTACTTCGGCATGATGTCGAAGATGATCGCCTACCAGGAAGAGGCCGAACTGTTCTGCTTTATTGCCAACTATCATGCTCAGACTTCGGTCACCGACGGCAAGATTCTCGCTCGCGGCACACTCGAAGCCGCCGCCAATTTTCTTGCCCTCGGCATGGATCCTGAGAAAAGTACCTTCTGGGTGCAATCCGACGTCCCGGAAGTCCAGGAACTTGCCTGGATACTGTCCAATTTCACGCCGATGGGCCTGCTCGAGCGCTGTCACAGCTACAAAGACAAAATCGGCAGGGGCATCGCCGCCAACCACGGCCTGTTTGCCTACCCGGTATTGATGACGGCAGACATCCTGCTCTTTCAGAGTGAAAAAGTTCCGGTTGGCAAGGATCAGAAGCAGCACGTGGAAGTCGCACGCGACATTGCCATCAAGTTCAATAATGAGTATGGCGACATCTTCATCCTGCCGGAGCCCGAAATTGACGAAGAGGTTGCCACGGTGCCAGGTCTGGACGGTCAGAAGATGAGCAAAAGCTACGGCAACACGATCGACCTGTTTGCAGAAGACAAGGCGCTGCGCAAGCAGATCATGCGCATCGTCACCGCACCGATCCCGGTTGAGGAGTCGAAGGACCCCGATGTCTGTAACGTCTACAAACTGTCCCGGCTCTTCCTTGACAAGTCTGGAGACGCCGCTTTAAGGCAGCGGTACCAGGCCGGAGGACTGGCCTTCGGTGAAGTCAAACAGGAATTATTTGAGACCGTGCGCGCCTACTTCGCTCCCCAGGCCGAGTATCGCAGAGAACTTCTTGCCAATCCCGACGGCATCCGCGAGACTCTCGCCAGAGGTGCCGACAAGGCAAGGCATGCAGCGAGCAAGACGTTGCGCAAAGTGCGCAAGAAAACCGGGTTAGTCTACTGAAAAAACGGGGAAAAACTCCGGACAACACAGGTACAGTTTTCGATCCGGAAACGAGCAACTTTTCTCGTCAAGACATTGCCACTTGCCAAATCCCTGCCATACTGAAAATCAAGTTCTGTTGAAAGACTCAAGGAGGCCATGATGACTATTTACCGTAAATGGTACTGTAATTGCCAAGGCAAGCCCTTGGAGCTCAGCGCCATAGAAACAGTCGAAGACGAGCCAGTGGAACCGACCTGCGAGCGTTGCGGTGCCTCTCCTTCGTCAGATCCCCGTCACACCATATCCTATCGGGACGTTGACAACCCGGACGATTGAAAAACCCAAAAGGCTGTGGGGCATTCCTCAAGCATCCAAATTTTCACTCAGGCCCGTACAATCCCACAGTCTCCCAGCTCGTTCCCATCCGGAAACCCCGGATAACACATGCACAGTTTTCGTCCGGAAAAGGGCCGTTTCCAAAGGAAAACTAGCCCGCCTCACGGGTGAAGAGGACAAATGCCATCGATGGTCGCTTGCTGGCTTCACGGACGACAAACTGGATGCTGTCGAAGTGCCAGCCTTGAGCTGTCCAACCGTTCAATACGTCCTCAATCGACTCATCTGTGACTACGGCAAGTTCCACAACCTTATACTCGACCATCAATCGATCCTTCCTTTGCAAAAAACCACATTAATATCTGCATCATCAGTTTTATAACGTGTCCCGGCAGACGACGTAAAGCCACGTTTTCAACAAGCGTGAACCATATAGATAATCTTTTAACCGATGAGATAAAACATCTTTTTATCCCTAAGACCAGCAATTTTGTCACAAACATCATTTCTTCTGGAATTACGTATACTTTATGAAAGAGATCCATTCGAATCAGCATATTAACTTAATTTTTTTTAAATATTCAGTTGACATCTTTTTAGAACGACGTATCATGTCGCAAAAATTACCACCCCATCATGTGGTTCTTTTTCCCGAATAAGTACCCTTAGAAGACTCTCATTGTACAAGGATCTGACTGCTTACATGTAAACCTTCCTGATGAGAGGTCGTGAAGAATCCTGAAAGTTATCATGTGCAGAGCATTCCGGTGACTCCGCAATTTATTGATCTCACGTTTACCAGATGTCGCTGTATTGGAGAGAACTCAGGCCAAAAACCCCAGAAAAGGAGTCACATCTTATGGGACACGGACCAGCAGTAAAACTCGGCAAGGATAACGCTGCCGCGTACAAGAGCAAGATCGGCATTTCCATGTTCATCGTCTACACCCTGACCTACTTCGGCTTTGTCGTCATCAACACTGCTTACCCGGCGCTGATGGAAAAAGTCTACTTCGGTCAGACCCTGGCTATTCTCTACGGCTTCTTCCTGATCATTTTCGCCCTGGTGCTGGCAGTCATCTACAACCACTTCTGTACCGCCGCTGAAACGCGCCTGAACTGATAAGGGAGAATCTCATGGTTTACACACAATCCCCCCTGGCCATCGGCCTGTTTGTTTTTTTCGTTTTGTTCGTCCTCGGTCTCTCGTTTTTCCTGGCCCGGCGCACCACTTCGGCATCCGGTTATTATGCCGCAGGCGGCAACATCCACTGGTTCACCAACGGTATCGCCTTTGCCGGAGACTACCTTTCAGCAGCGTCCTTCCTCGGCATTTGCGGCATGATCGCCACCGCCGGTTTCGACGGCTGGATGTACTCCATCGGCTACCTGGCCGGCTGGATGGTCGCCCTCTTTCTGGT
>JBPPMD010000319.1:0-3735 GCA_051305875.1 Desulfuromonadales bacterium
GCTGACCGGCCAATGGTACAAGCCGGGGGTCTGGAACATGGAGCAGTTCGACCCGCAACCGTTCCTCGCCGAGCTCGGGCCGATGGGTCTGCCGCATGTGGTGGTTGAAGGTGAGTGGCCGGAGCTGTAGACTCGCTAAACCAGGAACAAAGGCAATTTAACGCGGAGGCGCGGAGACGCAGAAAATCAAAGGTAAAGCCTTTTGATAAAGACGACAATGACTTGGGTCTCTGGGTTTTTAGCCACAAATAAACAGGTTTGCTTTTCTCCGCGTCTCCGCGCCTCCGCGTTAAAAAAGGTTTAAAGGTTTGACTGGTATCGACATCCCGAAAATTCTCGAACTCGCCCCGTCGCCGGCCTACGTCATCGACCTCGGCCGCCTGCGTCACAACCTGGCCATTCTCGACGAGGTGCAACGCCGCAGCGGGGCGAAGATCCTCATGGCGCTCAAGGCTTTTGCCATGTGGAAGACCTTTCCGGTGATCCGGCAGACTCTGCAGGGTGTCTGTGCCTCGTCACCGTGGGAAGCGCGGTTGGGCCGCGAGGAGTTTGGCGGAGAGGTGCATTCCTTCTCCGCGGCCTTCAAGGAGAGCGATGTGGCCGAACTGCTGGAGATCTCAGATCATCTGGTGTTCAACTCCTTCAACCAGTTGGAACGCTTCCGGCCATTGTGGGAGAAAGAACAGGGCAGGGTGTCGATCGGCCTGCGGGTCAATCCCGAGCACTCCGAGGGGCACACTGAACTTTACGACCCCTGTGCCCGGAATTCGCGGCTCGGTATCCGCCGCAGTGAATTCGACGGCAAGTCGCTGGCCGGGATCGAGGGCCTGCACTTTCATACCCTCTGTGAACACCTGTTCGAGCCGCTGGCACGTACCGCCAAGGTTTTCGAAGAGAAGTTCGGCGCGTTCCTGCCGACGATGAAATGGCTCAACTTCGGCGGCGGCCACCACATCACCCGCGAGGGCTACGATATCGATGGGCTGGTCGATCTGATCAACTATTTCCAGGAGAAATACAAGGTCGAGGTCTACCTCGAGCCGGGCGAGGCGGTCGTCATCGGCACCGGGCTGCTGGTCGGTGAAGTCTTGGATGTCGTCGACAATCAGGTTGTCAGCGCAATCCTCGATGTCTCGGCAACCTGCCACATGCCGGACATTCTGGAGATGCCTTACCGGCCGGAGATCATGGATGGTTACGACCCCGGTGTCAAGGCGCACACTTATCGACTCGGAGGGCCTTCCTGTCTGGCCGGTGACGTCATTGGCGACTGGTCGTTCGAACAACCGCTGCAACCCGGCGACCGGCTGGCATTTCTCGACATGGCCCACTACACCATGGTCAACACCACCACCTTCAACGGCATCCAGCATCCGCACCTGTGTACGTTCGAACCGGAAACCGGGGAATTGACGGTGGTGCGCAGCTTCGACTACGAGGATTTCCGGAACCGGCTTTCTTAGGATTTGTGCTGGCCGCGAAAGACTTAAACCGGAAATCGTAACGCAAAGGCTTGGAACTGAAGGGCTAAAAGCGTAACGCAGAGGCGTGGAACTGAAGGGCCAAAAGCGTAACGCAAAGACGCAAAGACGCAAAGAAAAGCCTTTTGTCTTTACAAAGCATTAAAACTGAGCCTCTTGTATAAAGGTTGTCATTTCCGAAGCGATTCTGATCAAGAATGATAGTTTTTGGACTTAGCATGAGCTTCAGCTCGGTTTTCTTTGCGCCTTTGCGCCTTTGCGTTAAGCCGTTATTTTTGTAAGTTGTTTCTAACATTTAGTTTTATTAAAGCCTTTAGCTTCTCAAAAGTGTTTGCCAATGACAAGGCGGTGAATAATGGAACGTTGGTCAGTCAAAAATTCAGAAAAAATCTACAACATCGATAACTGGGGCGATGGGTTCTTCTCTATCAATCGCAAGGGGCATGTGTGTGTTCATCCTTCGCCGAATTCGAAATACGCCATCGATCTGCGGACCCTGGTCGAAGATTTGATCAAGCGCAAGATCAAGCCGCCGATCCTGTTGCGTTTCATGGACGTATTGCAGGGGCGTATTTCGGCGATCAACCGGGCCTTCAAAAACGCTATTGATGAGTACGACTATCCGGCCGGTTATCAGACCTTCTTCCCGATCAAGGTCAACCAGCAGCGCCAGGTGGTGCAGGCGATTACCGAATTCGGCAAGAAGCACAAGATCGGCCTCGAGGTCGGCTCCAAGCCCGAGCTGGTGGCGGCGATCTCGTTTGCGACCGGCCAAGACCTGCAGATAATCTGCAACGGTTACAAGGATAGCGATTTCATCGAAACCATCCTCTACGCCAACCGCATCGGTTACGATATCACCATCGTTGTCGAGAAACTCTTCGAACTGGAGAAGATCATTGCCCTGTCCAAAAAGCTCGGCATCGTGCCCAAGCTCGGTATTCGCGTCAAGCTCTCTTCGAAAGGCACGGGCAAGTGGGCGACATCGGGAGGCAGTGACGCTAAATTCGGTTTGAAGATTTCCGAACTGCTCGCTGCCATTGATGTGCTTAAGGAACATAATCTGCTCAGCCATGTGAAGCTGCTGCATTTTCATATCGGCAGTCAGATTACCAAGATCGACAAGATCAAAAACGCCCTGATTGAAGGCAGCCGCATCTATGCCGAGATGCGCAAGATGGGGGTCGATCTCGAATACCTCGACATCGGCGGCGGCATGGGTGTCGATTACGACGGCTCGAAGTCGAGCTACTTTTCCAGCGTCAACTATTCTGTCGAAGAGTACGCCAACGATGTCATCTACCAGGTGAAAAACATCTGCACGGAGGCCGGCGTACCATGTCCGAACATCATCTCTGAATCGGGGCGGGCCATTGCCGCCCATTACTCGGTGCTGATTACCAATATACTGAACACCAACACCCAGAATGCCCTGCCCGACTACGAAGACGTTCTCGAGGACGCAGAAAAACTTTCCCCGACGGTCAGGAAGCTGCACGACATCTACAAGAGTCTGGATCGGCACTCACTGCGTGAGGATTATCACGACACCTTGCAGCTGATTCAGGAAGCCGACAGTCTCTTCAACCTCGGTTACCTGAAACTGCACGATCGGGCGCTGGCCGAATGGTTGTGCAACAAGATTTTCATCAGGATTAACGGTATTGTCGAGCGTATGCGACCGGTCCCCGATGAGCTGCAGAATTTCCAGCTGAACCTGCGCCAGACCTACTTTGCAAATTTTTCACTCTTTCAGTCGGTGCCCGATTCCTGGGCGATCGACCAGTTATTTCCGATTATGCCGCTGCAGCGTCTCAGCCAGAAACCCGACGTCATGGCTACCATCGCTGACATCACCTGCGACTCCGATGGTGCGGTGAACAGCTTCGTCGGCGAGAATGGCCGGACCAAGTACCTGCCGCTGCACAAGGTGCAGAGTGGCGAGGATTACTACATCGGCTTCTTCATGATCGGCGCCTATCAGGAGATCCTCGGTGACATGCACAACCTGTTCGGCGACACCAACGCGGTGCATATCACCTTCAACAAGAAGACCAATTACAAGATTGATACGGTTATTCACGGTGACGCGACCTGGGAGAGTCTCAAGTACGTGCAGTACAAGGGACCGGAAATCCTCAAGCACGTCCGCGACTCCCTTGAGAAGAACGTCGCCTCGCGCAAGGTCACTTTCGAGGAGACCAGTCATTTTATCGAGTTGCTGGATAAGATGCTGCTGTCTTATACGTATCTG
>JBPPMD010000360.1:0-15044 GCA_051305875.1 Desulfuromonadales bacterium
GGCAACCGAGGCATAGAGGTCTGTGACATCATGAACGATCTCCGTCAGATCGACTGTCTCACCGGATAGCGGCCGAATCCCGGCATCGGTTTCGGCAATCTCGAGCATGGTATTGATCATACCGACCAAACGGTCGCTCTCCTCGATCACCGCGCTGGCCAGGTCGCGATACTCTTCCAGAGTCTGCGGCCCGGTCAAAGTCGTTTCGGCCAGTCCGCGCATGCGCGTCACCGGGCTGCGCAGGTCATGGGCAACGTTGTTGGTGACTCCCTGCAGTTCACTGATCAAGGTCTGGATGCGCTCCTGCATCCCGTTGAAAGAGTGGATCAGGTTTTCGATTTCCACGCTGCCGCCATTGCTGGGGATCGGTTGCGACAAGTCGCCCCTGCTGATGCGATCGGCAGAATGACGTACCTTCTCGATGCCCGCCAGGGTCCGGCGCGCCATCAGCAAACCGATACTGCCACCGCTTAACAGCAGCAGGGCGAAGGCCCCGCTGAAAACCCTGCCGAAGTTCGCCAGCAACTGCTCTTCATGCGTCAAAAGAACCCCGATCTGCAGGATGTAGCCGTCACCAAGATCCCGAAACAGAAGCCGTGCCTCGCGCTGGTCAGATAAGATAGTTGTCTCGTAGCGGGTTTCCTCTGGGTCGTCAAGTAGTCTTGATCGGGTCGGCAGGCCATCCCAGGCGGTTAGGTCTGAAGTCTGTATCAGCTGGTGTTCGGGCGAATAGACGCGGTAGAAGGCATTTTCGACTCCTTCCTCGGCTGCTTCAGTATGTATTTCAGAGAAGAGGTCGGCCAGCCTCCCCTGTTGATAGATTGCGGCTAACTCCTGACCGTCGTTGAACAGCCCGGCGTCGACCCGAGCTATCAGATCGGCCTTGAGGTTATGATAGACCAGGCTGAAGACCACCAGCGCCAGCAGGGAGAACAACAGCGTGTAGAGCAGGGTCAGGCGGACGGCGAGGAGACGAAACATGTCAGCCTTTCTTTTCCAGCAGGTAGCCGACGCCGTGCACGGTATGGATCAACTTGTGGGGAAAGGCCCGGTCGATTTTCTCGCGCAGACGACAGATCCGCGATTCGACCACGTTGCTTTCCGGGTCGAAGTTGTAGTCCCAGACATGCTCCATGATCATGGTCTTGGAAACCACTCGTCCGGCATTGCGCAGCAGGTATTCCAGCAGGGCGAACTCGCGCTGCTGCAGTTCAATCTCCATCTCGCCGCGGTAGACCTTGCGCCTGACGATATCCATGGTCAGATCGTTGACCGTCAAACGGGTTGGTTCTTCGTGTGAACGACTGCGCCGCAGCAAGGTCTGGACCCGCGCCAGTAGTTCGGAAAACGCGAAGGGTTTGACCAGGTAATCGTCGCCGCCGGCCTGCAGACCGACAACCCGGTCATCAACGGTTTTCTTGGCACTCAACACGATGATCGGCAGGTTGATTTTCTGCTTGCGCAACAACTCGATCAAGGCCAGCCCGTCGAGCCTTGGCAGCATGATGTCAATCACGGCGACATCGTAGGGTGCATTCTGCACCATAAAGAGCCCCTCCATGCCATCGACGGCGCGGTCGACGGCATAACCGGCCTGGCTGAAGCCCTTCTTGACGAACTGGGCAGTGCGGTCATCATCTTCCACAAGCAGGATACGCATGGTAGCTAAGTCCTCAGTACCTCGCTCAACGACAAGCAGGTCAGCCATCACTTCGCAGTGATTTGTCATTGGGTCGACCTGGAGCTCTGGCCAGTTATCTTGGCATTTGCCACAACGTCGGCCGGAGATTGCCAGGCATTCAGCTGGTTTCGGTAGACATAGGCTGCACCCTGATAATAGCTAATATCCCTTTGTATCAGAGTTTCCGACTTTTGTGCAGGGTGTTCAGTTATCGAGTCGGAAGTCAGCCCTTCCTGCAGTTGCATTTTCTGCTGCGGACTGAGGATCGCCATGGAGTTGCCGTCGAACAGGCCGAGATTCTGGTAATTACCGATCAGGGCGCGCTCCTGAGCGGGGGCCATTGCCAGAATGTTTTTGCCGAAGAAATTCGAGCGGTAACTCATGTTGAGCAGGCTGAGCAGGGTCGGAGCGAGATCAATCTGGCTTGAGACGTGGTCGATTTGGTCCGGGGTAATGAGTTGAGGCGCATAGATCCAGAGCGGGATATGGTAACGCTCTATCGGCAGGGCGTGCTTGCCGGAGCTGCCGGCTTGATGGTCGGCGACAATCACGAACAGGGTGTCGTTGAACCAGGGCTGCTGCGCTGCGTTGGCCAGAAACTCGCCGATCGCATGGTCGGTGTATTTGACCGCCCCGGCACGGCTGGTGCCTGAAGGGATATCGATCTGCCCCTCCGGGTAGGTATAGGGCCGGTGATTGGAGGTTGTCATCAGGTGGAGGGAAAAGGGTTTGCCTTCTGCATGGGTTTTGCCGGCGACCTTGATCGCCTGCCGGTAAAGGTCGGTATCGGACATACCCCAGGCGTTGGTGAAATCGATCTCGCTATCCGGCACGCTTGTCTGATCCACGACCTGGTAGCCGTTGCCACTGAAAAAAGCGCCCATGTTGTCAAAGTAGCTGCGGCCGCCGTAGATGAAAAACGACTGGTAGCCTTTGCTATTGAGGACATTGCCAAGCGAGCACTGGTTGCTTTCGTGACCGATGCGCTTGACGATGGAACGTCCCGGCGTTGGCGGGATTGACAGGGTCACTGCTTCCAGACCGCGCGTGGTGCGGGTGCCGGTTGCATAAAATTTCGAGAAGAACAAACTCTTGTCGCTCAGGCCATCGAGATTGGGGGTCAGATGCTCGCGATTGCCGAAGAAGGCCAGATAGTCGGAGCTTAAGCTTTCTACCATCACCAGGATGATGTTCAGCCTTGTTTCCGTACCGGCCGGCACGATATCGCGCCTGATATCGAAGAGGTCGCCGCTGAGGAACGTCGCATTCGGCTCGGCGACTTGCTGTTTGAGGAGCACCGAAGCCTGCTCGGGAGGAAGGCTGGCATAGAATTTCAGGTAATCGAGCTCGTTATTGCGAAAAGCCGCGACGAACTGGTAAGGGCCATTACTGGCAAGCTCGTTCTGATAAGCATTGACAGAGACCGTGCGCAGCGACTGATCAAGGCCGGCGTAAATGACAAGAGGCAGCAGCAGTGCCACCCCTGCGACCGTGGTGCGCCAGGAGAATCGCTCTTCGGCAAACAGGGCCCGGTTGATGGGGCGACGCAGACTGAAGTAGATGAGCGCTGCAATCACCAGTACCCCGGCAAGGATTGTGCAGACGGGATAGGACTGGAAGATGTTGTCCGTCACCTCGCGCCGGTAGATCAGGTAATCGATGGCGATGAAATTGAAGCGAACGCTGAATTCGTCCCAAAAGAAGTATTCGGCAATCGCGATAAGGATCAGCGCATAGAAACCGGTGAAGAGCAGGAACCGCGCCCAGCAGCGGTGCAGCCGCAACCGCCAGAGCCTTTGCGGGACCAGCCACAAATACAGTGCAGGGGCAACCAGGGCATAGGCGCAGAAGCCGGCATCAAAGAGCATTCCGCGGCCGAAGACCTGCAGGAGACCGCCCGCGGAGAGGTCGGTTTGCGACCAACTGTAAGCGAGCAGAGCCAGGCGGGTGAGAAAAAACAGGCACATGGCAACGGCAGCGAAGATCGCCAGTAGATTGAAGCGTGAGGATTTCATGTTCATTCCTTATCGCAATAGTTGACTATGACAGGCCTGACAGCGCCGTAATGGCCGGGGCGTCTGTATTGGCATAAAGCAAACGCATCCACACAACGGTGCTCAACCAGCAGATTGCCAGCGTGACCAGGTCATGGCTTAAGAAGTGTGCGCCACGAGCCTGCTGTCCAAGACCGAAGACAAACCCGAGGAGTAGCGGCAGTAGCAAGCTGAACTGATGCCAGGGTATGCCACGGCGGCGGAGGGCGAAAAAAATGCCGAACCAGGCAAAGCCGCCACTGGCATGACCGGCCGGAAAAGCATGCCCGACTGGTGCATGGACCGGTACGTGGTCAAAGATGCGGATGTACGGCTGGTTGCCACCAAAAATCAGCAGCTCCCAGGGTGAGTATATGTGGGTCAGAGATTTAAGGCCGCCTATGATGGCCGGCCCACTGAGCCCGGCAACCAGAACAAAGGCCAGATCCAGACGATACGGCTTCAGTCCGGGCCGGAGCAATGACCCGGCGAACAAGCACAATAGGAGGATCGCCAGGGTGATGACCAAAAAGCGGCCACCCCTGTGGAGCAGATCCTCAGTCAACCAATGGGTCTTGTAAGGCCAGAGCCCGCGGTCGGAGTCATAGAAAAGTCGACTCAGCCAAACATCCAGCCCTGTATACTCAAGGCAGACGGCGAGCAGAAGCGAAACGCAGGGTACGCAAAAATTGACAAAAGAGAACCGTTTGTACATGCCTTTACAACCTTTGCTGGGCTGAAGCGCATCTTTGCGTTAGACGTCTCACTCTGCTGGATCGGATTCGAAGAGGGCCGGTATGCTGGCAAACAAGACAAGCGGCATAGGGAACCAAGCAGCAACACGCAAGGACAATTTTCAACAGCACAGGAAAACACAGGCCCGGCTGCGGTTGAGCCTGGTCGGAGTCACATGCCGTTCAAGACTTTGGCAATATACGTGGGTTACATGATCGAGTTATGACGGGAAAATGACCATTTGGTCATTTTTGGCTCATGCTTTTGAAGTGTCTGTTATGACTCATTTAGCGGACAATTGAAGGTCAAGCAGGCAGCATCCCCGCAACGGTCACTAGCATCTTACTCGGGGTCAATTTTAATCGTCTTGCCGTCGGCTTCGCCACGATGGAAAAGATTCGGCAGATCGATGCCGAAATATCTCAGGCACATCAGCAACAGGGCAACCGCCGCGGCCTCATCGAGGTTGCCGATAAAAGGCAGGTTGTCGGGGATAAGCTCGAAGAAGCCGGCGGTCGGGTTCAGAATATAGACTACCGACAACAGGCCGAGACAGAAAACTACCGTTTTTTTCATGGTCACCTCGTTTCAGGATCACGGTTCAACAACTCAAGTCGTATGCTTTGTTGGCAAGAACTGCCTGATTCAGCCCCTCGCTTAGCACCATGCAAGCGTGTGAGTTTAATAAATCTATTCAACTTTCGGCTACAAACGGTATCCATCATTGCTTTGATTGACTAAACATGGTTTGAAATCCAGCCGGTCGAAAAGAAAATGATTTTATTTTTATTCCCACCTGATTCGCCTGAGCGTGCGAGCTCTGAAAACAGAATCGTGGTTGCATCGTTAAAAACCACTAATTACAAGCCTTTAAGCAGCAAGGACCCGATATCTGTGTCGAGTTTTACACAAAGGCTTCACAATATTTAAACCACCGGTCTACCTGCTAAAACAAAAAACATCATAACATATTGTTTTACAAGGACTTATCAAAAAAAGGTGCTTGCCAAAAGGCAGATTACATTCTATCTTTAAAACAGTTCACCTCTATCGGTTAATTTTAACCACATTTCGATAACGGCTAAACTGACCACCCAGGCATAAATTGGCCTGGCTCACTTCATAGGTCGCTCGTCAATCGAATGCGATCGGCCGCAAAACAAAGGAAAAGATTATGAAATGTCCCGTCTGCAAAAGCCTGAAGAACAGCGAGATTGACCTTCACGTCGAAGGGTTCTACGAAGAATTGTTTGAATGTGCCGTCTGCGGCAGCAGCTGGGCCGTCAGCCATGGCCTGACAGAAGTCGTCAAGGACACGCAACAGGCATCATTCCTTGAAGCGCTCACCGAATGTGTCGAAAGCGATGATTACAGTTTTGCTGCATAGCAGAACCGGTCAAACCTGCAGAAGCAGGGGTGGTAGGGGGATAAGGGCTTAATCAAACGTTTGCTTGACTCAAAGCAAGGAGTCATGTCCTTCTTGTTGAGACTTTATCCCTTTGATCCACTTCATCTCACTCAAAGCGTCTCGCCTCTGGCTGTGTTTAACCGCTGCGCCCTGTCACTCAAGTCTTCCATTTTCCCGCAGCTCAATGCTCGTTGTAACCCATCACCACGAGCACACAACTGCCGTCGGCAATGACGTTGATGCCAGCTTCTTCACAAGCCTCCACAGCCTGGGCGCTTTCTGCTCCCGGCTGCATCCAGACGTTCTTGATCCCCTTGGCAATCGCCTGCTCGACTACCTGTTCCGTCACTTGGGGCGGGGTAATGATTGAGATGCTGTTGACATCGTCCGGCAGGTCATTGATGGTCGCGACACAGGTTAAACCCTCAATCTCTTTTTCGACCGGATTCACCGGCACAACGGTGTACTGATTCTGCTGGTAGCAGCGCAGCACCTTGTTGCCGTACTTGTGGCGTTTGGATGAGGCACCAACCACACCAAAGGCCTTTGCGCTCAGGAAAGTGTCGATTCGTTCGGAAACAGTCATAGAGCAACTCCTTATCAATATCGTTTCTTTATTATAACCCAATTTTCAGGGCAGGATGCGACCAATCAGATCAAACAGGATGCCGGGAAAGAGCCCGAAGAGCAACACGGCGCTTGTACAAACCGCAATAACAGCATGCTCGGGCGCTATGCCTGCATGCCAGCGGCAAACAGATTCATCAGGCTCGAAGAGCAGCATTGTCATACGCAGATAGAAGGCGAATGAAATGACCGATGAAAGGATACCGATCAGCACCAGACCGAGGTAACCAGACTGCAGCGCCGCTTCAAAAATAACGAATTTGGCCATAAATCCCGCCGTAGCAGGCAGCCCGGCCAGCGACAGCAGCAGCAAGGCTAACACCCCACAGCGAACCGGGTGCAGGTAGCCGAGGCCGCGCCATTGGTCGAATTCCATCGGTTCGCCGCGCTCGTCGGCCAGTGAGGCAATGATGACAAATGCGCCAAGACTGGTGATCACATAAATCACCAGGTAAAAAGTCGTTGCAGCCAACCCGGCGGAGGTCTGACAGAGCAGGCCGACCAACAGCGTACCCATATGCGTCACCGAGGAATAAGCGAGCAGACGCTTCAGGTTTTTCTGACCGAGTGCACTGAAGGCGCCAACCAGCATGGTTAAAGCCGCCAGCAACCAAAGCAGGTCAGTCAGGCCATGCCAAACCGGTCCGGAGATCGCCAACATGCCGACCAGGACAGCGACTACCGCCCCTTTGGAGCCGGTCGCCAGCAGGCCGCCAACCGGCGCGGGAGTACCCTGGTAGACATCTGGCGTCCACAAATGGAAGGGAACCAATGAAATTTTAAAACCAACCGCAATCAGCACCATCCCCCAGCCGAGCAGCCCCCATGCATGCAGTTCACCTGTCGCTGCGCTGAGCTTGATCACGGCTTCAGGTAGCGACAGGGTGCCCGACGATGCATAAATCAAGGCAATGCCGAAAGCCAGGAAACCGGTAGATACGGCGCTCATCAGCAGATACTTGATACCGGCCTCGGCTGCCAGTGCACAGCGCCGGTTACAGGCAATCAGGATGTAGAACGCCAGGGTGAAGGTTTCGAGAGCAAGGAAGAGAGCGAGCAGGTGCGTTGCCGATGAGAGCAGCGCCATGCCTGCTGCGGCGTAGAGAACCAGCGAAACATATTCGCCGGCGCCAATGCTGTTTTCAATGATATAGCGAACCGCCGCCATCAGTCCGGCCGCAGCCAGCAACGACCAGAGAATGGTGAAAAAACGCGCGTAAGCTCCGGCACTGAAGAGACCGGCTATTTCAACGACCGGCGGTTGCAGCAGACCGGCAGCAACGGCCCCCAGCAGAGCCGTTACGATCCCGCCGGCAATCAACGGCAGCGGTTCACGATGCCAGGCTCCGACCATGAGGATGACCGTCCCGCCAAAGACGAGAATCAATATCGGCAGCAATGCGAGCAGGTCAGGTAAACTCACGGTAGACCTCCCGCCATAATATTTACGACAGCACCATGCAAGGGCCTCAGAAACGGTTCCGGGTAGAGGCCGAGCCAGAGGACCAGGACCGCCATGGGCAGCAGGATCAGCCACTCACGCGGCGTCAGATCCGGCAAAGTCGGGCGGCCTTTGACCGGACCCCAGACGACTCCCTGAACCAGGCGCAGCATATAGGCGGCTGTAAAGACAACCCCGATGATCGCTATTGCAGCCCATGCCGGGCGAGTCTGGAAGGTGCCGAACAGCACCAGGATTTCACCGGCAAAGTTGGCCAGGCCGGGCAATCCCAAGGAGGCCAGGGAGAAAAACAGGAACAGGAAGGCCATCTGCGGGGCCTGACTCCAGAGCCCGCCGAGCTCTGCCAGATTGCGGGTTCCGGTGCGTTGTCGAATCAGCGCGATCAGCACAAAAAGTGCTCCGGTTGATATCCCGTGCGCCAGCATGAGCAGGATGCTGCCCTCCCAGGCGGTCAATTGCCAGGCCGCGAGACCGAGAACAACGAGACCGACATGGGAAATCGAGGAATAGGCGAACAGGCGCTTGATATCGTCTTGTCGATATGCCGCCCAGGAGGCATGAAAGATCCCTGTCAGGGCGACAATGCCGAGAACTGGCAGAAAACTGCTGGTGGCCTCGGGGAAAAGTGGGAAGGCAAAACGGATCAGGCCATAGATACCGGTTTTCAACAGCAGCCCGGTCAGGTCGATGGTGCCGGCAACCGGAGCCTCGGTGTGAGCGTCCGGTAACCAGGTGTGAAATGGCACCAAAGGAATTTTGATGGCGAACGCCAGCAAGAAACCGAGAAACAGCAGCATCTCCTGCTGCGATGACAGCTCGGTCTGCATCAATTCGGTCAGGGCAAAGGTGTATGTTCCGGTTTGTTCGCCATGAATCAGATAAAGTACGATCAGGGCGACAAGCATGACCATGCTGCCAGCCAGGGTGTAAAGAAAGAACTTAATGGCTGCATAATGCCGGTGCTCATGCCCCCAGATACTGATCAGGAAAAACATGGGCAAGAGCATGACTTCCCAGAAGAGGAAGAACAGCATCAAATCAAGGGCGAGGAAAATACCCATGAGGGTCGCTTCGAGAACCAGCAAGAGGCTGAAAAACAGCGGAACGTGCTGTTTCTCCTGCCACGACATTAAGACCGCAATCATCTGCAGGAACGCCGTCAAAAACACCAGCAACAGTGAGATGCCGTCAAGGCCGAGAGTAAACCTGATCCCGTAACGGGGAATCCAGGCGGCATCTTCATAGAGAAGCCAGCCACTGTCACCCTGACCATAACAGACAAACAGATATATGGTGATGCCCAGGGTAGCCGCGGTTGTGGCCAGAGCCAGCCAGCGACATTCCTCGGCGCGGCGATGGTGTAGCAGGCAGAGCAGGGCGCCGCCAAGGGGCAGCAATACCAGCAGGGTCAGCCATGGGAATTGCGGGAGAGCGGAAGCAACCGTCATCAGTGTCCTCCCCCTTCGACCAGCTTCAAGAGGAACCAGCCGAGCAGAATCAGGAAGCCCCAGGCAAAGGCGGAAAGATAAGTGGTCAGTCGTCCTGTTGTGATCTTCAACAGCAGGGCTCCACAGCGAGTCGCGGTTCGCGCCAATCCTTCCAGAGAGCCATCAAACAATGTTCGATCGCAGCCGATCCAGCTGAACAAGGCCATGGCATTAAATGGCCGTACAAAGAGCCGGTCAACCAGGGCATCAGCTTGCCACCCGTTCAACAGGAACCTGCTCAGCGCGTTTTCCAGAGGCGCTTGATATGTGCGATAACGCCAGTGGGCGGCAAACCAGCCAACGACAGCGATCGCTGCAGCCAGGCCGGCCAGCATCCATTCCACGTCGTGACTGACGGTCAGCGAACGTCCGGCCATTGTCCCGTACCAGTGATGCAGGGCCTCACCACCACCAAGGAAGGCCGGCAGATTGAACATGCCGCCTGCCAGGCCGAGCAGGGCCAGAGGCCAGAGCGGCCAGCGCATCAGCAATGGTAAAGCGTGAGGATGACCCGAACCGCGCCACTCGCCGGCAAAAATCAGGTAAACCAGGCGGAAGGTGTAGAACGCCGTCAATAAGGCGGTCACGATGCCGATCAGCCAGAAGACCCGGTAAACCGGATCGGGATACGTATAGAGCGCGAGCAGGATGCCATCCTTGGAGAAGAAGCCGCCCGTCAGGGGGAGCCCGGCGAGACAAACTGCACCAGCCAGAAAGACCCAGAAAAGTTCAGCCGGCCCGCGCCTGGCGAGACCGCCCATCTTGAAGATGTTGTTTTCGCCCCCGGCCAAATGAATAATGCAGCCGGCGGCCATGAAGAGCACCGCCTTGAAGAACGCATGGGTCAACAAGTGGAACATGGCACCGGCCACCGTGCCGGCGCCAACGGCCATAAACATATAGCCCACCTGACTCATGGTCGAATAAGCCAGCACCCGCTTGATGTCCCGTTGGACCATGGCACAGCTTGCGGCATAAATTGCCGTCAAAGCACCAACAGCCGTGATTGCTGTCATGGCGACCGCCGACAGAGAAACCAGCGGGAAGAACCGGCAGAGCAGGTAAACCCCGGCGGTGACCATGGTCGCGGCGTGAATCAGCGCCGAAACCGGGGTCGGTCCGGCCATGGCGTCAGCCAGCCAGGTCATCAGCGGCAACTGGGCTGATTTGCCGCAGGCACCGAGCAGCAGCAACAGGCTCAGGACGATGACGACCCCCGGTGATAGCGATGCCGCCCCGGCGTTGATCGCGCTGATCGACAGGGTGCCGGTCAAAGCAAACAACCAGAGCATGGCAATGCCGAGGAAGACATCGCCGACACGGGTAACCAGGAAAGCCTTGGTGCCCGCTTTGGCATTCTCCAGCTTGCGGTACCAGAAGCCGATCAGTCCGTACGAGCAAAAGCCCACCCCTTCCCAACCGAGGAAGAGAACCAGCAGGTTGTCGGCGAGGACAATCACCAGCATGGCGAAAACAAACAGGTTGAGCAGGCTGAAGAAGCGCGCATAATCGTCCTCTTCGCGCATGTAGCCCACCGCATAGAGGTGAATCAGCGTTGCTACCCCGGTCACCATCAGCGTCATCGGTGCCGCCAGACGATCAAAGTTGAGTGCGAAGGAGACATTCAGGGTACCGCTGTCAAGCCAGGTAAAAAGGACCGCACGGCTGCCGTCGCCTTCTGCATAACGCCAGAAGAGCAGCGTCAGCACAAAGGCACCGGCCACGCCGATGACCGCGAGAACCTCGGTAAACAGTCGCGGCAGGCGCATGCCGAAGAGCATGTTGATTACGGCACAAAACAGCGGCAGCAGAGGTATGAGGAAGAGCAGGCTCTCGTTCATCCGCGCATCCTGTTGAATTCATCGGCCACCAGCGTGCGCTTGCGCCGCCACAAGTAGACGACCATGGCCAGGGCAACGGCAACTTCGGCCGCGGTGATCGCCATGAGCAGAATCGCAAAAACCTGACCATCCACCTGCTGCCAGTAGGCCGAGGCGGCGACAAACACCAGCGATGCGCCATTAAGCATGATTTCTACGCCGATCAGGATCATCAGTATCTGGCGGTGCAGCAGCACGCAGGTCAGGCCGAGCACGAAGAGTGCGCCGGCAAAGGCCAGGGCATGTCCGAAAGAGATCATCATTGATCCTCGCCTTTCGGCAGGGGACGACCCAGCATGTAGGCGCCGATGGTGGCAAACAGTAGCTGAAAGGAGACGATCTCGACGGCCAGGGCATAGCGACTGAAGAGGGCTTCGCCAAGGACCTGCGGCGCCAGGTAGAAATCATCGATCTGCTGGCCTGCCAGCGGATCCTGGAAAATCAGCAGCAAGGAGCAGATCATAATGCTTGATGACAGCAAGGCCAACGGACCCCAACGCTGCCAGCCTGGACCTTCAGGAACCTCCTGCGGCGCCAGGCCGAGCATCATGATGATGAAGAGGAACAGCACCATAATCGCCCCGGCATAGACGATTACCTGCCAGGCCGCCACCAGCGGTGCACCGAGCAGGTAGAACATCAGCGCCAGGGCAAACAGTCCTGCCACCAGGTAGATTACTGCGTGTACCGGGTTGCGCCGCGTAATGCAGAGCAGCGTTGCCGCAAGCATGGTGAAGCCGAGGATGTAGAATAATGCTGTTGTCATCTGTTCTCTTTAGCCACCAAGTCTCGAAGACACAAAGGAGAGCAATATTTTCTTGGTGCCTTGGTGTCTTTGTGGCGCCATTAAGGCAGCAACGATTTCGGATCCACCGGACCGTATTCATCCACGTTGCCGCCACGCTCATTAACCACACCGATCCCCGAGTGTTCATAAAAATTATATTCAGTGTCCTTGCCGCAGCCATCGACCATGAGATCTTGCTTTTCATGCACCAGCTTGAGCACATCGCGGTTGCAGATTTCGTAATCCGGCGTGGTTTGGATCGCCATGGTCGGGCAGGCCTCGCTGCAGAGCCCGCAGAAGATGCAGCGGGCGAAATTCAGGCGGAACCAGGCAGCGTAGCGGCGGCCGTCGGCATCTTCGGCGGCCTGCATCGAAATGCAGTCGACCGGGCAGGCGGCGCTGCACAGCTGACAGGCGACACAGCGTTCGCTGCCGTCGGGATTGCGGGTGAGCACGATACGCGCACGGTAGCGTGGCGGCGGCGAGCGCTTCTCCTCGGGATACTGGATTGTCACCGGCTTTTTGAAAAGATAGCCAAGGGTAACCCAGAACGGCTGCAGAGTGCCTTTTATGTCACGCCATAAATGCATAGAGAAGCCAATTATCAGTTATCAGTAAGCTGTAGGGCTACCGTCTTCTGAGCTCTCTTCCCTTCAAGATCTCAATGCTAACGAGATTGCCCCCGACACCACCACATTCAACAGCGCCAGCGGAATCAGCACTTTCCAGCCGAAATGCATCAACTGGTCGTATCGCGGTCGCGGCATACTGCCGCGCGCCCAGATAAACAGGAAGGCCACAAACAGCACCTTGACAATAAACCAGATGAGCGGCGGCAGGAACGGCCCGTGCCAGCCACCGAGAAAGAAGACCGTGGTTATGGCTCCGATCACGATCAGGTTGATATATTCACCGACAAAGAAGAGTCCGAAACGCATCCCGGAATATTCGGTGTGATAGCCGGCAACGATCTCGTTTTCCGCTTCAGGCATATCGAAGGGGGTGCGTTTCGACTCGGCGGCGATGCTGACCATAAAGATGATAAATGCCAGCGGATGCCGCAGCATATTCGGCCAGTCAGCCTGAGCCATGACAATCGCATTAAGCGAGAAGGATTTGGCGCTCATCACCACTGGCACCAACGCCAATCCGAGCGCGAGTTCGTAAGACAACATTTGCGCCAGGCCACGCATGGCGCCGATCAGGGAATATTTCGAATTCGACGCCCAGCCGCCCAGCACTACACCGTAAACGGCCAGAGAAGAGAGTCCGAAGATGTAGAGCAGGCCGATATTCAGGTCACAGACCACCATCGGAATCTGGCGGCCGAACAGTGTTATTGGCGGCGCGAATGGCACCACGGCAAAGCTGAGCAGCGCAGTCAGAGCGGTTAACCCCGGAGCAAACAGGAACAACCATTTATCAGCCCGCTCGGGAACAAAGTCCTCCTTGGTAATCAGCTTGATGACGTCGCACAGTGGTTGCATCATGCCACCGGGGCCGATCCGGTTTGGCCCGTAGCGCATCTGCATGCGGCCGAGAATCTTGCGTTCGGCCAGCACCAGATACGCAGCCATGGTGAGGACCACGCCCAGGATCAGGCCGAGCTTGACCAGGATGAGAACAAGGCTGACAAGCAGATCATTCATGCCTTTGTCTCCTTCTCCAGCCGGCAGTCGAGCAGGCTGCCCGGTCGCATCCCTTCGAGGGCAGTGTCCCAGAGTTGTGGGGTCAGCACCAGTCCGTTCATCATCTGTGCGGCGAGACGGATCACAACCTGACAATGGCCTGAACGGGTGGTCAAACGGGCCCGGTCGCCGGCAGCCAGGCCGAGCGCATCCGCATGTTCAGGATGCAGGCAGACATAAGGCTGCGGCTCCGTTGCCGCCAGAGGCGACGACAGGTGCGCCAGCCAGTGCGAGCCGACCGGGGCGGTTGTCACCAGCAGGGTCAGAATGCCGACAGCTGCAGCATGGAGCGGCTGTTCTTCTGCTGACAGTGGCATGACGCCCCTGGCGGTCAGCCGCAAGCCCGTGGCTTCGGTAGTGATTGTCGACAATCCGGCAAACATCGCATCGTTCTGCTCAATAGCCTTACGCACCTCGGCAAGATTCGCACTGCGTTCAAGGAGCTGTGCCAAAAGCCACCAGTCTGCCTCGGGAGCGGAGCCGGGCGTCTCGTGGAAAAATTCACGCGGCGGGTGGTTGCCGGCACCTGTCTCCCTGATCGGCAACCCCGGGTCAATGACTGGCAGGAAAGCCTGCAGACGTCCCTCGTTGTTGATATAGCTGCCGGCCATCTCGGCGTTGGCACGAGCAGGCAGAAAAATATCGGCACGCCGCGCTGCCAGGCTCGGCGTGGCATCAATGCTCACCAGCAGTTGCAGTCGACCGAGGGCAGCCTGGGTGCGCGCCGGGTCCATGGCCTCACTGAAAGGATCGCTTTCCAGACAGACCAGCGCACGCACATCGCCCCCCTGGATAGCATCGAGGAGCGTGTCAAAACCTGGACCGTCTCCCGCCAGCAGGGCCCCGCCAAAGCTGTTCGGCCCGGCCAGCAGGGTCACCACACCGACGCTGCGTGCCCCGGTTGACAACTCTGCAGCCGCCGAGCAGAGCGCATCGACGCCCTGGTCGCCGAGCAGGTCGGCGCCCCCGACCATAATCGGCCGCCGGACTGAATGGAGTTGCTCCATCAGGCTTGCGAAAAACTCGCGTTCAGAGGTATCAAAAGCATTCAGGTCGCCCTGACCGAGAGCCGTCAGCATTGCAGGCAGACGCTCCGGCGCCAAAGGCAGATGCGTTGCAGCGCAGGGCAGCTCTACCGGCCGGGGATCAATCACCACAACCCTGCCGCCAGTGGGCACCGCCTGGCGTATGGCAAGGCCCAGCATCGGCCCTTCAGCCAGCGGATCGGCCCCAAAATGAATGATCAGGTCACTCTG
>JBPPMD010000372.1:0-5242 GCA_051305875.1 Desulfuromonadales bacterium
GCCGAAGTCCATCCTAGCACAGGTCCTGCCTGCTCCTTGTTGAAAATGATGGCAATAGAACGGAAAGTCGAGCCGTTACCGACGCCGGTGGCAGCAAACAGAATGATGAAGAGGATCAGAAACGGCACAAAATAGGTTTCCGGAGTTGCCGAGCCGTAGGCAGCCTTCATGAACCAGGCACAGCCAAAGGCCGCGGCAATCATGACAATCGAAACCCACTGGGTGACGATGGCTCCGCCGAGCTTGTCAGAGATCTTGCCGCCGACCGGGCGGATCAGGGCGCCGATGAAGGGTCCCATCCAGGCGAACATCAGGGCACTGGGACCGTTGGGATTGGGTGTATTATGCGTCATCACACCGTCGACCAGGATGTGCGAGAAGCCGAAGATGACCTTGATCGACAGGGCGAAGGCTGCCGAGTAGCCGATAAAGGATCCGAAGGTCATGGTGTAGATAATGGTCATTGCCCAGGTGTGTTTGTTGTTGAAGATCTGGTACTGGCGGTCCAGGTTGGCGCGCAGGGCGCCGGTGGTAAGGTACTTCAAGCCGAAGACCGTGGTGGCGATCACCAACGGCAGAACCACCCATTTGCTGAGCAGACCGAGACCGATGGGTGCAGGCAACAGCAGGTAAAGACCAATGCTGGCGGTGAAGAAGGCGATCAGCAGTAGACCGGTGATCTTGATGAAAGAGCGAGGTGTAGAACCGATGTCGGGAGAAACTGTATCGGTAGTGATGTTGTTCATTCCAAACCAGCCGGCAATCGCCAGGGGTATCAGCAACACCAGCCAGACATAACCGGCATTCTGAATATAGGTCTCGGTCCCCGCCGGAATCTTGCCGATCAGCGTGCCGCTGGTATTGATCAGGGTCTGCGGAGTACCTCCAAAGATGCCCATGGTCATCACCAGAGGAATCAGAATCTGCATGGTGGTGACGCCGAAGTTCCCCAGTCCGGCGTTTAAGCCGAGTGAGGTTCCCTGTACCCGCTTGGGGAAAAAGTAGCTGATGTTCGACATGGATGAAGCGAAGTTACCGCCGCCAATCCCTGAGAAGAGAGCGAGGATGTAGTAAATCTCGATCGGGGTCGCCTTATTCTGCAAGGCAATGCCAGTGCCGATCGCGGGGATCATCAACAGCGCCGTAGTAAAAAAGATGGTGTTGCGGCCGCCGGCAATCCTGATCAGGAAAGAGCTGGGGATACGCAGGGTGGCACCGGTCAGACCGGCAATGGCGGAGAGCGTGAACAGCTGGGACTGGCTGAAAGGGTAGCCCAGGTTGATCATCTGTACGGTAATGATGCTCCAATACAGCCAGACAGCAAACCCGCACAACAAGCTTGGAATCGAAATCCAGAGATTGCGGGTGGCTATTTTTTTGCCGGTGGAATTCCAGAACTGCTCGTCTTCGACATCCCACTTATCAAGATTAATCGACATGTGCTGCCTCCTTGCAATCATTCTCAAATAAAGTTGCTTTATCTTCTTCAATCCTCTGCATATCTTCAGGGTGTTTCTCGCGCATCATTTTCTGGGCAGTCAGATGCAGCCAGAGCAGGCAAACCAGGGACAATATGAACATGAACATCCAGCAACTGGTCCACAATCCGGTATATTCGAGCAAATAACCAAAAACGATAGGACAGAAGAAACCGCCCAGGCCACCGAGTACACCAACCATGCCGCCGACGACTCCCACCTCTTCCGGGAAATAATCGGGAATCAGTTTGTAAACCGCAGCCTTGCCGATTCCCCAGATACTGCCAAGCAGAATAATGAGTCCGGCAAAGATCCAGACATTCGCCTGAAAAAAGATCCTCGTCACGCCTTTTGCCAACAGCTCCTTTTTCAAAACGCTCTGTCCGACTTCAACCACAGGCTCCTGCCAGGTCTGTTTGCCGGGCAGGATAAGCATCTGGTCGTCGAAATTTTTCAATGGTTCGGGCTTGACATTGACGCTGTAAGTCTTGCCATTGACGGTTATGACATCACTGGAAACCTCGCTAACAACGCCGGCCTTGTTCGCCATGATGCCACGCCCGGGAGAGTAGATATCCATTTTCGGGATGATCAGCATGAAACTGATCAGGACCGAAGTGCCGAGGACCCAGTACATAACCGCTCGCCCGCCGAACTTATCGGACATCCAGCCGCCCAGGGCGCGAATCACTCCGGAAGGCAGGCTGAACATGGACGCAAATAGACCGGCCGTAACCAGTGGCAGATAGTAGACGTTGACAAAATATGGAACCAGCCACTGCGAGAAGGCGACAAAGCAGCCGAACACCAGGAAGTAGTAGAGACCGAAGCGCCAGACGCGCACATCTCGCAGAGGCGTCAGCATCTGACGAAATGACTTGCCTGAAGAGGCCGGCTTCCTGTTCTCGGAGAAGATAAAAAAGATCACGCCCATAGTGGCGAGCATTGCGGCGTAGTAAACCGGCAGATCACGCCAGCCTTCGAGGTTGGTGCCATTATTGGTCAAACGATTCAGCAGGGTTGGCGCAAAGAGAGTGGTCAGAGCGGCTCCGGCGTTACCGGCACCGAAGATTCCGAGGGCCGTCCCCTGACGTTCCCGCGGATACCAGACCGAAGAGAATGCGATGCCGATGGAGAAACTCACTCCGGCCAGACCAAATCCGAAGCTGCAGAGGGCAAAGGTGGTAAAACTGTCCGCTTTTGAGAGCAGGAACATGGGGATCGCACAGACCAACAGCAGGGTGCCGTAAACCGGCTTGCCGCCGAACTTGTCAGTCAACATCCCGGCCGGCAGCCTGAAAAGCGAACCGGTCAGGACCGGGATGCCCATCAACCAGCCGATCTCGATCGGTCCCCAGTCAAAAACCTGGTTGTCAGCCAGAAAGGTCACCAGCACACCATTGAACATCCAGGCGGCAAAGCAGACCGTAAAGGCAAGCGTGTTCAGGAAGAGGACTTTGTGTGATTTTGCGGTTGCGACTTCGAGCATCAGACCTCCATCAAATTTGAATTCGCAAATTCATACTAAATAAAAAGATTTTAACGCCCGTTCGCTTCGCTCACTCAAGACGCAAAGTCGCAAAGAAAAGCAGTACCTCATTTGTTGACCTTCTTAGCGTCTTCGCGTCTCTGCGTTAAAATAGGTTTTGCTCATACATTTCAATCGGCTCGTCTCTCCCGATACCAGACCACAAGCTGGTAAGGCCGCGACAAGTAAGTCAACGGGACACTGACGACATGCACCAGCCTCGAGAACGGGAACAGGGCTATAATCATAAAAGCGTTGAAAGTGTGGAGCTTGACCACCATTGGCATCGCTGCGAGATAATGCACCTGAGGATCGAGTTTAATCAGCGACCAGAGCCATGGGGTTGCCGTGTGCAGGTACCAGACCGAGCCCCAACGCAGGGTGAAGGCAATATAGACGCCGGTGGCTACCTGCAACAGCAGGGCCACAAGCACTAACCAGTCAATCACAGTGGTGACAGCTGAAACCCGGGCATTGTTAATACGGCGAAAAATCAGCAGAAAGACTGCAATCAACGTGCTTATGCCAAGAGCCAGTCCAGTCACCTCGAGCAGATAGAGACGCAAAGGGTTGCCGAGCACGACCCCCCAGGCAGACGGAACGAGGAAAGCCAGGAAGTGCGCCAGCAGGATGATCAGGATGGCATAGTGCCAGGGGACCGAACCCCAGAAAAGCACACGACTTTCCAGGAACTGCGAAGATTGCGATGACCAGGAGTAGCGATCGACGGTATATCGGTAAATGCCGACGCCAATCATCAGTGCCACCGCGACATAGGGGAACACGCCAAACAGAATCATGTCAGTCATAATGAACGCTCCTTTTGCCGGCTGACTGGCAGCTGCTCGCCAGCGGGTTCTGCTGTCTCAGTCAGAAAGCTCTGCAGGGCATTGAGCAGGGCCACGTAGGGACGACCGTCGCTCTCAATGCCCTGAGTAATTTTTGCCAACGCCGGCAAAAGTCCGTCCTGGATGATCTCAAGCCGACAGTCCTGATCAGCGATCGATCCGATAAACCGCAGCACCTCAGTCAGATGATCGGGGAGTTCGTTGCCGGAGATGAAATCATATTGTTGATAAAGTTCCCGCAGTTTGATCATGAACATGGTGCGCTGCTGGCTTTCCCCGCAAAGTTGGAAACCAACGTAGGGGTGACAGAGCGATTGCAGATCAAAGGTGCCGGTGAAAGCTTCCTCGATGCGGCTGATATCATTGGATTCTATAAAGAGCTTGAAGCTCTGCATTGAGGCCGAGGCATCGGGGCTGACCTGCTGCAGATGTTCAAAACAGGCATCAGCTGCTACAGCAATACCCTGGTCCGGATAACTGAGCAGAACCGCAAATTGCCGGCAGAGGCCCTGATGTCGTTTCAATTCATTCATATTACCACCGCCTCTTCGGTGGCCGCCGACTGCCGAAGCCCATCTCCCGCCTGTGTTGATGCGGGTCCATTCCGGCTTCGATGGCCTGTTCCCGCAGCATCGGCGGCACAACGATACGTTCCTTGATCCGGGTCAGTGCAGTCATGCGATAGATGGCATCGACTGCTTCAGTGCTCAAGTTGGCGACACTGCAGGCCTTGCTGATTTCTGCTGCAGGCAGGTCACCAACCGTGACACTGCGCCGTTGGATACGGACCGCGATCAGTTTACGGTACACGGCTTTGACTTCCTCTTCGTTGCCGCCGGCAAACAACCCGGCCAGGTATTGCATCGGTAAACGCGCCTGTTCCAGGGTGGTGAAGAAATCATCGGCCATCTTCTGTTTACCCTGGTTGTCCATTGACATGACCGGGAGCAACGGTGGCACATAAAAGAGCATCGGCAGAGTACGGAATTCGGGATGAAGCGGCAGAGCAATCCCCCACTCCTTGACGAACTTGTAGACCGGAGATTTCTGTGCTGCCTTGATGACTTGCGCGGCAACACCTGATTTTTCGGCGTCCTCGATGACCTGGGGGTCGAAGGGATCGAGGATAATGTCTCTCTGTGCAGCAGCCAGATCTTTATCGTCCTGTTTGGCAACCGATTCGATACGGTCAGCATCGTAGAGGAGTACACCGAGATAACGGATCCGGCCGACACAGGAATGGAAGCAAGCCGGGGCTTGACCGGCCTCCTGACGTGGATAACAGAGAATGCATTTTTCCGACTTGCCGGTGGTCCAGCCGTAATAGGTCTTCTTGTAAGGGCAGGCGGAAACACACATCCGCCAACCGCGGCACTTGTCCTGGTTGA
>JBPPMD010000043.1:0-12971 GCA_051305875.1 Desulfuromonadales bacterium
CTGCAAATCCGGCTGTTTGGCCCATATTTCAGCTCCTTTTTGGACCATAGCTACGGCTATGAGCCTGCAAACGAGCTAAAATCTGTTCTCAAACATCCAAATTTTCGCTTCGGCCCGTATAGTCCGGCAGACTCCAAGATAGTACCATTTTCTTGAAATTATGCACCGGCTAAATGAACGAAACTGCTTCGGACAATTCGTTGATTTTGATTCAGGATTCACAGTATAAGTTAGGCCGCCATGTCTCAGAGACATGGCGGCCTTGTGTCAGGAGGCAACCTGACTTTAAAATGTGCCTTTAAAATTTAGAAGGTCAGGGTTACCGACACGCCAGCGACCGTTTCACTGTCGATCGATTCCTTGGCATCATCGCTGATCCCGGAAGAGA
Source organism: Desulfuromonadales bacterium (assembly GCA_051305875.1). Lineage (GTDB taxonomy): Bacteria > Desulfobacterota > Desulfuromonadia > Desulfuromonadales > BM103 > M0040. Next base: position 389 of record JBPPMD010000043.1, read on the forward strand.
ACAGGAAAGAAGGGCTGACCGAGAGCTGGTCGGTTACTGCGTAGTCGATGCTGGCGCTCAATTCATAGTTGTGCCAGTCAGAGTAATCGCCGACTGCGTAGTCACTCTCCTGGTTATAGCCAACCAGGGCGCCGATGCTCAGACCCAGAGCATCACTCAATTCGTAGGAATGTCCAATGGAAGCGGTGAAGTAGAGGCCGTCTCCCTGTGCCTCATCCCAATCGTAGTAAACCGTCACGGCAGGCTCGAGGATGGTCGACAGCGCGGTCGAAAAATACAGCTCGTTGGTATCAGGCAGGCCGTCGAGCATGTAGTAAATGTTGCCGACGCTGATGGAGACCAGGTCGTTTAAATCGCGTGAGTAGTCAATTATGATATCGTTCTCTGTGGCTTCGCCACTCTTGTAACCTTCCCCTGCATCACTGCTGAGTTGCAGGTTCGTCCAGTAGCTCAGGGTGAAGTTGCCGGCGGTCAGGTCAACACCAGCTTGCGCGACGGGCTTGCCACCGCTCAGGTCGAAACCGCGCCACAAGTATTTGTCATAGACGCCGACATAAGCGTCACCTTCAACTTCGATAGTAGCCAGCGCCGGAGTACTCACGGCAACCAGGGCCAGGGCGAATGCAATCACAATCAACTTCTTCATCTCTTTGTTCTCCTTGGAAAAATTAGGACTTTAAATTCCGCGGGACACATTGCCCCGCGGACTACTTAAGCCATTGTCAGTTTTGACGAACCGGTGACGTTGCGGCACGTGCTGCGGCAGGAGCACCAGCATAGCTGGATGAAGGAGATCCCATGCCGCCGAGATGCACAGTCTGGAAGTCGGGGTATGCTTCCACACCGATCTCGGACAGGTCGAGGCCGCGATATTCATCTTCTTCGCTGCAGCGGAGGCCGACGGTGTATTTGATGGCCAGCCAAACGACCGCAGAGGTCACCAGGACAAAGAGTGCCGTGGCGGCAACACCGATGAACTGGGTCAGGAAACTGGCTTCACCGTTGGTGAACGGCACTGCCATGGTGCCCCAGATTCCGCAGACCAGATGAACCGAGAGAGCACCGACCACATCGTCGATCTTGAGCTTGTCGAAGAAAGGAACAGCGATGACGACCAGCACGCCACCGACGGCACCAACCAGCACTGCTGCACCAAGAGACGGACTATCCGGACCGGCGGTGATCGAAACCAGTCCGGCCAGAGCACCGTTGAGTGCCATGGTGACATCAACCTTTTTGTAGAGGATCTGCACCATGGCCATGGCGGCGATCATCCCGCCGCAAGCCGCCAAATTGGTGTTGACCATGACATTTGACATCGTGATGGCGCTGGCAGCGTCACCCAGGGCGAGCACGGAACCGCCGTTAAAACCGTACCAACCCATCCAGAGGATGAAGGTGCCGAGAGTTGCCATGGGGATATTGGAACCGGGCATCGGGTTGACACGACCGCCCTTGCCGTACTTGCCTTTCCGGGCGCCGAGGATGATGGCACCGGTCAGAGCTGCCCAGCCACCCACCGAGTGAACGATGGTCGATCCGGCGAAATCGACAAAGCCCATTTCCGAAAGCCAGCCGCCGCCCCAGCCCCAGGAACCCTGGATCGGGTAGATGATGCCGCACAGGATGGCGCAGAAGAGCAGGAAGGACCAAAGCTTGATGCGCTCGGCAACGCACCCGGAGACGATGGAGCAGGCCGCGCCGCAGAAAACCATCTGGAAGAACCAGTCGGAAGCAGCAGCGTAGCCGCCGGAGTAATCGCCAGCCAGGGCAGCTGCATCATCAGCCGCCCAAAGACCGAAGGAACCGACGAAACCGCCATCAACGCCCGCGTACATCAAGTTGTATCCGGTCAAGTAGAAGAGGATGCCGGCGATGCCGAACAGAGAGATATTTTTCAGGCAGATGGTGGCGACATTTTTGGAACGAACCAGACCGGACTCGAGCATACCGAAACCGGCGGCCATCCACATAACCAGGACACCCATGATCAGGAAAGAGAAGGTATTCAGGATATAGCTCATCTCGGAGACGGGCACATCTTCGGCCATGGCGAGGGCCGGAAGAGTCATCATCAAAGTGGCGAGCATGGCAATACGTGACTTTTTCATGTTTTTTCTCCTTAATCTTTGTCGATCAATATTTAGTTTAGAGAGATTCAGGGCCGTTTTCACCGGTACGAATACGAATCGACTGCTCGACATCACTCACGAAAATCTTGCCGTCGCCGATACGGCCGGTACAGGCTTCCTTCTGCACGGCTGCAATAATGGAAGAAACCTGCTCTTCCGTTACCACCATATCAATCTTGATCTTGGGCAGAAAATCCACCTGATATTCGGCCCCGCGGTAAAGTTCCGTATGGCCTTTCTGACGGCCGAAGCCGCGCACTTCGCTCACAGTCATGCCGCTGATGCCCAGCTCGGTGATTGCATTCTTGACATCATCCAACTTGAACGGCTTGACGATACACTCCACTTTTTTCATCATCTGTTTTTCTCCTTTCCAGAGAGAGAAATAAAAAAGCGCCTTAGCCTCCGCATGCGGAAGTTAAGGCGCCATTGCCTGTCAACTCTATCAAGACGTCGTTGTCTCGTTAGTTTATGCTGATATGTTCCCCGGGATCAGGATTAGATTGCAGTATGTCCCGGATCTTAACTTTCTAATAGCACCAGCCGTGCCAAAAAGTAATAAGCTTTTATTCCAGCATGTTAGCTCGCTGATTACCGACGACAAACGTCGACTTGCCTAAATTTTACACAGCGTTGCCCAGATTAAGAGCTCACACCGCAGGCAGCCGGATCCGAAAGGTTGTCCCCTCCCCTGGTTGACTCTCCAATGAAATGGATCCGCCATGTCCATTAATAATATTCTGACAGATGTAGAGGCCGAGTCCGGTCCCTTCACCTTCCGTCTTGGTTGTGAAGAACGGCGCAAACACCTGTTTCTGCAACTCGGGAGCAATCCCCGGCCCGTTATCCTTAACTTGCAGTTCAAGCATCCCATCAGGACAGAGCAAAGTTCGCAGCACGATTCTTCCCTGCCCCTGCATTGCATGTACAGCGTTCATCACCAGATTGATGATCACCTGCTTAATCTTGTTAGGGTCGACAGTGATCACGGGTATTACAGAGAATTCTGTATCAAGCTGTACTGATTTTCGCTGCAGTTCGAAGCGCAGCAGTCTAAGAACGTCGGAAATCAGATCATTCAGGTTGACAACCCGGTTCTTCGTCTCCCGATTGCTCGAAAAAGAGAGCAGACCGCTCGTGAGAGTTTTCAGACGCTCTACTTCCATCTCGATTTTCTCGAGCATTTCCTCCTGAAAGTTGGAGAGTGGCTTTTCACGTTTCAGTAATTCTGTTGCATATGCCACCGTGCTAAGAGGATTGTTGATCTCGTGAGCAATGCCTGCGGTAAGTCGACCAACTTCTGCCAGCTTTTCGTTCTGGATAGTTTGGTCCAGAAGACGCTTGAATTCGGTAATATCTTCGACAATGACGACAACGCCTGTGGTTTCTTCACCATCCTTCAGAGGAGTCAACCTTCGCTTCTGAAAGCGGTTGGTTCCGTCTGACTGTCTGTGCAGCAGACGTAACTTCGCTTTGGTTCCACTCTGCAGGACCTGGTTGATCATCTCGATAACCCCTTCCGTGGACAGGTTGGGGAAAAGATCCTGAAGCCGGGAACCGATTGCCTGTTCAGCCGGGACGCCACTCATCTCAGCTATTCGGCTGTTCCATGACGTGATGACCATTTCACTGTCAACCGTATAAATACCGAGACTGACGCTCTTCAGAATCCGATTATTGAATTCATGCAGATGCCGATAGCCTTCGGTCATGCTCCTGAGGCGATCATAGAGTTTTGCGTTATTGATAGCGATCGCAGCCTGCCGGCCAAGAATCATGAGAGGCTCAATATCCCCGGCCGAAAAAGCCCCCGGCCGGGGACTCTCAACATTGAGGACACCGACCAGTTTCTTCTTACTGATCAAGGGCACAGCCAGTTCGCACTGTGCTCCGGGAATGCCTGGAACATAATCAGGCAGTTCACGGACATCTTCGACCAGGATCGGTTTTTGAATTTCAGCAGTACGCCCCATGACGCCCTGGCCAATCGGGATAGGACCCATGGCATCCTCGGTATAACCATAGGACGCGGCTGCAACGAGATGCAATCCGTCATCATCGAGCAGGCGAATAATCGCATTCTCAAAACGGAACACATCGCGGGCAACTCGAAGCACCGAATCAAGCAGTTCCTCAAGATCAGTCGTCGATGCAAGCTCTTGCCCAATCTCAATCAGAGCGTTTAATAAGCGCTCCGATTTCTGTTCTGATATTTTCGATAAACTGGTAGTAATCATCACATGATCTACTAACGCATAAGCCATGCCATCTTGCCAAGCATAAAAAGAGCAACAATATCTGCATGTTCTGTCAAAAGATTAGCGGCAGGAAGAACAGACTGACTTTATTTGTGCAGCACTTGCCAGCTTTTTAAGCAGATAAAGTTATAAGGCTGGGTTTCCCCTTGAGTTGCCTGGCCATTTTCCATATACTGAAGCTGCATTGGTTAATAAGCTAAGCTCTCTGCCCTGTAGGTGAGGTCGCTATGTCCACGCGGAATATTTCTTCATCGGGAAGGTTTCTTATGAGCGTGGTGTGCAAGCCCGCCGAGCAGCGGGACGCCTGAAGCGTTCATAGACCCACCCACTTAGTTGGTCGTCGTCGTGAGACCACGGACCCACGGCAGGCGTGGAGAGCTGCAGAAAAGACGTCGGGAGATCCGGCGTCTTTTTATTTCCAATGAAATGTTCCGTATTCAGCTGTCCCCATATCACTGACCAGCAGGACACAGGAGCAGTCAATAACCTTCTTCTTCAACCTGTCTTGTGCTATCTTTGCCCGGACTTTTCGGAAGGCCCTTATGAGTACCCTTGAGAATACCGACATACATCGCATAACCATCGACGATCGGGACTTTGTTCTGGTCGGCACTGCCCATATCTCCCAGGACTCTGTCGAAACCGTAAGGGCAGTGATTCAGGACGAAAACCCGGATACAGTCTGCATTGAACTGGATGAACTGCGTCATCGTGCATTGCGCAACCCCCGCCATTGGGAGTCACTCAATCTGGTCCAGGTTCTTAAACAGGGGCAGACGCCCTTTCTGTTGGCAAATTTGGCTCTGGCCTCATTTCAGAAGCGCATGGGTTTGCAGACGGGTGTCAAGCCAGGTGCTGAGCTGGCTGCGGCAGCAGAAATTGCCGAAGAGCTCGGAAAAGACATCAGACTGGTCGACCGTGAGATCCGCACAACCCTTCTGCGCGCCTGGCGCAAGGCCAGTTTCTGGAAAAAGATGACTTTGTTTTCTACACTGCTGGCCAGTATGTTTGATTCACAGAAGCTTAACGAAGAGGAACTCGCCAAACTTCGCCAGACCGACACCCTCTCGGCCATGCTGGACGAAATGGCGGATGTTCTGCCGACGGTCAAAATGATTCTGGTTGATGAGCGTGACACTTACATGGCGCATCACATCAGTCAGGCACCTGGCAAGAAGATTATCGCAATTGTCGGCGCAGCTCACATACCGGGTATTCTCAAAAAATTGAAGCAGACTTTTTCCGATGAGGAAATCAATGAGCTTTTAGTCATTCCTGAGAAGACTGCGCTCTCAAAAATATTGCCATGGCTGATACCGGCCATTGATGTGGGCCTGTTTATCTCAGGATTTATGGCTGGAGATACTCAACAGCTTGCGGATGCTGCCGTGGCATGGATTCTCGCCAACGGAATTCTCTCCGCTCTGGGGGCATTGATTGCTCTTGGCCATCCCCTGACAATCCTGGCAGCCTTCGTGGCCGCTCCGATCACCTCACTCAACCCGACCATTGGCGCAGGATTCGTCACCGGCCTGGTCCAGGCCTTTATCGCCCCGCCACAAGTCAAAGACATGGAACATGTCACGGAGGACATCGCCAAATTTAGCGGCTGGTGGCGCAACCGAATGACCAGAGTCCTTTTGGTCTTCGTCCTCTCCTCAATCGGCTCTGCCATCGGCACCCTGGTTGCCTTCAGCTGGCTCAAAGACCTCTTCTGATCGTTGGACATGGTTCAATTGCTTATTTTCTGTGGATAGGGCATTTTTTGTGAAATGTAGATCTGGCACCAAATCCTTACTTTACTCCATGATTACCAAACCGACTTTCAATTGATCCATGACCCGATAGGCGGGTTCATTCAGAGCAATGTCAAGATCAAGATCCCGGAAGTAGACATCTTCTCGAAAGTGAACCACATCATTCTGGTCGACCCATGCAGTCCAGTATTGGATATGCACCGGCAATGGATCAATTGAGATTTTTTTCGGCGCAGTGGCCGCTAAAAGCGCCCTGAGTTTACCCGGACCAAGCTTCTTTTCGAGTAGATAGTGGGCCAGATCTACAGGTCGCTTGATCCTGATGCAACCGGAGCTCAATGAGCGGATATTCCTCTCAAACAGAGAAACCTCGTTGGTGTCATGCAGGTAGACGTCGAACTTGTTGGGGAACATGAACTTGACTCTGCCCAAAGGGTTCCATGGCCCGGGATCCATGCGCAAGAATCCAGGAAAACTGTCAGCCTTGACAGCTTTCCAATTAATTTTCTGCAGATCGTTAGTCACATCCTCACCTGCCCGGTTAATTACGCGGAAATGTTTTTCTTTCAAATATTCAAAATTCTTCTTGATTTGCGGCAACTTGTCTTCCCGGAGAATTGTTGGAGGCACTGTCCAGTAAGGAGCGAATTCCAGATAGGTCATACTTGCAGAGAAAACCGGCGTCTTGCGATATTGCGTACCGACAATCACCGGCATCTGCATAACAGTCTCTTCACCCTCAACGACTTGTAGAGAAAAATCGGCGATGTTAACCCGGATATGCCGCTCACCGAAACTTTTCGGCATCCAACGCCAGCGTTCGAGATTCAATTCAATCTGCCGGATGCGCTCTTCCACCGCAACATTCAATGTATCCAAGGTCTTTTGCCCGACGACACCATCCTCAATCAATCCGTGCCTGGCCTGAAAGCTGCGTATTGCTTCGATCGTAGCCTGGTCATACATATAATCAATTGCGCTAATTTGCTCAAGATCACCTGTTTTCAGCAAAAGAGTCCTTAGCAGAGGCACTCTTTCATCAAATTCTTCCGGCCTGATAGTCGGGCCGGGCGGAATCTTCGGCCATCCGCCAAGAGCAGAGATGGTCCGGTAATTATCGAGCGCATCAATGAGACGCCAATACTCTGTGTGGGGAGGAATCAGGTCGCCAAGCACTGGCGACATCCGGCGATTTTCAATTGCATATTCCAGGAGTTTGATCAGGTCGGCCTTACGACGTCGAGCTCGCCAATCCACATGGGCCAGGGCCGGATCAACCTGGCCCTCCACCATGTGTGTGGCATAAGTCAAAAATGCCTGAGAAAGCAAGAGATCGATGACAGCCAGACTGACAGGTGACAGAGGCAGGTGATGATTCGCAAAATCCGTCTGAATGCGAAGCAGACCCTCCAGTTCCGCCAACAGATAATCTTCACCACAAAGACCGTGTGCGCCAGCGTTGCGGAGGCTATCCATCAACGTCTGTGCTTCCGGCTTCAGCTGCCATCCGTTGAACCAGATCGGCAGGAACTCTCTTTGTCTGTAGAGATTTAAAATTTCTTCGTGAGAAAGTAATCTGGGAATGCCGACCAACACCGTCGACTTGGTGCCGCGGCTTTGCAGCAACGCCTCAATGTGCTTGCTGGTATCCCTGTCAAACAACGCAACGATGCTGAACACTTGTTCGGCTTGTAGTGGTGTCGTCCAAAGAAAAAGAATTATTATTGTCGTTTTCAACACTTTCAGCATAGCGGTCCCTAATACCTTTTACTATTTATGGTAGTCAACATACGATCATTTAGCAAACTAATAGCGCAATTCAGCAACGTTCAAGACCTCCGCAGCGCAATAATTATCCGTTATCATCTTTCGCTGGCCGATCAAATCCTTTTTGCATGACAGCATCTTCATTATCCTGAAACTTGCCTCAACAGACTATCAACGTTATGATGTCCAACTGACAGGGTAGCGCCTCCTTTTTTAGCAACAGTTCCCACGCATAATTCAGGCACGGTGTTCGATGCTCCGGACCGAGACCGGCAAGTCAGCGGGAGCCGTAACCGGCCTTGGCTTGGGTATGAGCATAGTCAAGTCAAGCATAGAGAGTCATGACGGCCGCATCCGGATTGAGAGTCGTGCAGGTAAGGGAACTTGCAGTTCTCTGGAAATCCCTCTTCATGAAAGCAGACAATAAAGGCAGGCAGTCATGCTATCAATAGAAACCTTTTTTGCCTTTTTTCTTGCCTCCGCGCTGCTGGCTATTGCACCGGGGCCAGACAACGTCTTTGTCCTGACTCAATCCGCTCTGCATGGCAAAGGTTCCGGCCTGGTTGTCGTGTTCGGTTTGTGTACCGGACTGCTCGTCCATACCGGAGCAGTCGCTTTCGGTGTTGCTGTCATCTTCCAGGCTTCAGCTTTTGCATTTACACTCTTGAAAGGGATTGGCGCTGCCTATCTGCTTTACCTGGCGTGGCAGATCTACCATGCCGCGCCCGAGAAGATTCGCATGCATGGCAATCAGCAGAGGAGCCTGGGAACACTCTACCGGAGAGGAATCATCATGAACGTCACCAACCCGAAGGTGTCGATCTTCTTTCTGGCCTTTCTGCCGCAGTTCGCCGACCCGGAACGCGGCTCGATAAGTCTGCAGATGGCAGCACTCGGCGGTATATTCATAATGGCGACAATCCTGGTTTTCGGCGCGGTTGCCCTTATCGGAGGTACACTGGGAGATTGGCTCAACCGTTCAATACGGGCACAACGCATTATGAACCGGGTGGCAGGAACCGTATTTGTCGGTCTTGCACTGAAACTCGTGACCGCTGAGAGATAGATGACCAGGCAGGCAACGTTCGAATCAATCGGCCACTTTGCTACACCGTAAAATCCTTGATGACACAACCTGACTCTTTGCTCAAGAAATCTGATTGAGGCTCTGCATGGACTGGAAAACCTTTTTTGATCGACTTGGCATGAATGGCACACGCTGGCAATGGCGGGTCATGAGATGGGAGCGTAGTCTCCAGGGCATACTGCAAGGCAACCCGTCCAGCGGCAGCTGGTCAGCCAGCAAAGTTCTCATAGCCATCAACCTGTTGCTTTACGGCCTGATGGTCATCCAGGGGATCGGCAGTGGACTCGGGTTTTCAACCTTGTTAAATCCTGGCGGCTATCTGTTGATACATTCAGGAGCGCAGTACTGGCCGCTGGTCCTTACCGAAGGAGAATGGTGGCGCTGCATTACTTATGCGTTCGCCCATGGCGGACTCATTCATCTCGGTTTCAATATGATGGTCCTCTATCAGATAGGCCCGATGGTTGAAGAGGAAATCGGCACGACCCGTTTTATCATCCTCTACGTATTGACCGCATTAACCGCCACTTTCGCCGGTTTCGCCTGGCAGGTTCTCTATATCAAACAGTGGGTTCCGGTGGTCGGTGCTTCGGGATCACTGTTTGGCCTGATCGGCTTTGCCATTTCCTACTACCACCGTGTTGGCGGAACCATGGCGCACAATTATCGCAATTTCATGTTGCGTTGGGCTGCGATCGCCTTTGTCTTCGGCCTGTTGATCGGTGCTGACAACGCAGGCCATCTCGGTGGTGCAATTGGCGGCGTCCTGTTCGGTCTGGTGCTGCCGGTCGGCGTTCGTGGTCGACAGACCCTGCGCCCGTTTTTCAACGTTTTGGGTGCAGCCTGCGTCATTGTCACAATAGGAAGTCTTTTGATGATGGTTGCCAGCTGGATATTTTAAGGCAGGACTGCGAGCCGGAGGTCAGCTAACACAAGCTCTTTCGCTCTTGGTAAGGACAATGGCCAAAGACAAAACCCCTGTCACATCAGCGACACGCCTGCTCAAGCAGGCCAGGATCCTCTTCACCCCGCATCTGTATACCTACGAAGAACGCGGTGGCACCAATGTATCAGCCAGAGAGCTGGGTGTCGACGAGCATCATGTCATCAAAACTCTGATTATGGAAGATGAACAGCATCAGCCATTGATTGTCTTGATGCACGGTGACCTTGAAGTTTCAACCAAAGAGCTCGCCAGGACCATTGGCGTCAAGAATATTTCCCCCTGCAGTCCGGACACAGCACTCAAGCACACCGGTTACCAGGTCGGTGGCACATCGCCTCTAGCAACGCGCAAAGAGATGCCTGTTTACATGGAAGCGACGATTGCCGTCCTGCCAATTATCTATCTTAATGGCGGTAAACGGGGTTTTCTGATCAGTGTGCCACCACAGGTTGTGATTGACTTGCTGACGCCGGTGATGGTGGAGGTTGGCATCAAGACGAGGTGAGAGACACGAGTTGGAAAGCAGACGTTTTTCGTATTTAATGCTTAAGCGAAGGAGGAGATCATGAGCCTTTCAGACCGTTTCGAAAAAGCCGCACAAGCAGTTAAATCTGCAAAAGCCATGATCATCACCTCGGGCGCCGGCATGGGAATAGACTCCGGTCTTCCCGATTTCCGTGGAGACCGCGGTTTCTGGAATGCCTACCCGATGTATGAACGCCTCGGCATCAGCTTCATCGATGCCGCCAATCCAGCGAACTTTGCAGGTGATCCGGCCCGCGGTTGGGGGTTCTATGGTCATCGTACCAATCTATATCGGGAAACCGTGCCACATCGCGGCTTTCAGATGTTGCAGGACTGGGCAGCAGAATTCGTTCAGGACAGCTTTGTGGTTTCTTCAAATGTAGATGGACAGTTCCAGAAAGCCGGTTACCGGGGAGATCAAATCCTCGAAGTGCATGGCTCGATCAATCACCTGCAATGCCTCTCCCCCTGCAGCAATGCCATCTGGGACAATGACGAAACAATCCCGGTCGACTTCACCAGCATGCGCGCACTGCGTATCCCCAAGTGTCGCTGCTGCAGTCATCCAGCCCGCCCGAATATCCTGATGTTCGGAGACTACTCCTGGCTTCCCGACCGCACCCGCGGACAGGAGATGCGTTTTGACAGCTTTCTCAGCCAGCATCAGCATGAACCGATGGTGGTGATCGAGATCGGTGCCGGCACAGCAATCCCGACCATCCGCTATATGAGTGAACGGCTCGGTCAGCGCCACGGTGCCACTGTAATTCGAATCAACCCCAGAGAGGCACATATCTCCGGCGGACATATTTCGCTGCCATGCGGTGCCATAGAAGGATTGGAGGGAATAGATCATTTCCTCTAAACTTCGAATGAAGGCTTGAGCAGTTTGCCAATCACTCTTGATTCAAAACTCGATCAATCATATAAATGTAGAGAGAAGTAATGTGCCCCAATAGAACTCTTACGCAGACAGTAGATTTATCAGTTCACGCCTTCTGCCAGGAGGATGTTATGGAAAAGACGTATATCAACATCACAAACCTGCAGACCCTGCTCTTCGAACGCCAGCAGATCGTCGCCCTGCTCGACAACACTGAGCTCTGGCGGCAGATCCCGCTTGCCCAGCGCTTCGCCATCGTCGACTCCAGCGAATTCATTACTTTGATGGGTGAATCATTCACCGAACAGACTCGCCGCATGCTCGAGAACGAAATCGAAGCCATGGTTTCCACTATCAATTAAAATCGGAAAGGGGCAATCACCTTCTTGTCAGAAGGTGATTGCCCCACATAAATAACGATTGAGGACCGGCTCAATTTATATTGTCAGTCCTTTTCTGTTGTACAGGAGTATGAAGCTGACGCTGCTACCTCTCTTTTAACTTCGACAAAAGCCTCAACAACTCCAGATAAAGCCAGGCAAGGGTCACGACCAGACCGAATGCTGCATACCACTCCATGTAGCGGGGTGCAACACCGTCACCTCGTTCGATAAAATCAAAATCGAGGACAAGGTTCAGGGCGGCAATAACCACAACAAAGAGACTGAATAAAATACCCATCGGACCTGATTCATGAATCAATGGCATCTGCCAGCCGAACATGCCACCGACAATGCTGACCAGATACACAAGAGCGATTCCACCTGTTGCCGCAACGACACCCAGCTTAAAGTTTTCGGTCGCCCGAATCAGGCGGGTTTTATAAGCGAACAACAAGGCAAAAAGAGTCCCGAAGGTCAGGCCAACAGCTTGAATGACAATACCGGGGAAGCGTGCTTCGAAAAAGGCGGAGATTCCACCGAGGGCCAGACCTTCCAAAACGGCATAAATCGGGGCTGTTTTTGGGGCCCAGGTCGCCTTGAAAATCGTGATCATGGCGAAGACAAAGGCGCCGATCAAACCACCTATCATCCACGGCTGGACCGCAGCTGCCCCCTGGTTATAAAAAAGGTTCCAGGAGTAGCTGGCACCGATGACAACTAACGCCAACAGCGCAATGGTCTTGTTCACCGTCCCCTGCAGGGTCATCGTCTCAGCGCCCGAAATCGCCTGAGTAAATACACTTTCCTTCATCATCGGGTTGGATGTCCGCATCTTGTTTCCTCGC
>JBPPMD010000087.1:0-3037 GCA_051305875.1 Desulfuromonadales bacterium
GAAAAGTTTGCCAGCAAATCCTGATATGTTTTCCATCTTAACCTTATCCGCTTGCCTAGCCTGTTTCACTCTGCCGTACCTTGTTTGCCAGAACAAGAACAGTGCCAAGGAAAAAGGGCGGCCAGTAGCAGAAACGATAAGAGTATAGGAAGAGTGAAGAAAGTCGTGTAGATCGGGTAATCGTAGTCCAGATTCTGCTTGATGGGATAAACCAGCAAACGCAGGTAGGTGACAATGACCCGGATTTGAGTCACAAGATAATCCCACCGCGAGAGATGGCTCCCTACCCTTAACTGTTCACCAGAATCCGTCAGGATGTCGCTGGTGGCCCCATCGATGTCGAGAACAGTCATAGGCACGATAAGCAGCGTAGCCATGATCGGCAGAAGGCAAAGAAGTCTCCGTTTCCAGGGCCCGCGAAAAAAATAAATCTCGTACAGTAGAATGGATAAAGGCAGGGTAAAAGCAGTTTCCTTCGTCTTCATCGCCAACACAGCCATTAGAACAGACCCTGCAAAGAGGAAAATGACTCTGAGAGGGACAGGTTGAGGTTGAGGTTGAGGTTGAGGTTGAGGTCCAGGTTCTGAATTCTGCGCCATTTGCAAGCGCGCCTGGACATAAAGAACGCACGACAACAGATAGAACAAGGTCGTCAATGAAGTCAGCCGCTGGACTATATAGGTCACCGCCTGCGTCTGAACAGGATGGACAACAAAGAGCAGAGCGGCGAACAGGGGCACGAAGAAGCCAGGGGTGAACCAGGTTGAGGTTGAGGTTGAGGTTGAGGTAGAAGCTGAGGCTGGAGGCTGGAGGCTGGAGGCTGAGGGTGAGCCTGCTATCGTGCCTGAACCTGAACCTGAACCTGAGCTTGAGGTTGAGCTTGAGGTTGAGCTTGAGGTTGAGCTTGAACCTGCGTCACTCTCTGAACCTGTTTCACTCTGATTCTGAAGATGAGGTGTCCTAAAAGTCAGACGCAGCAGGGTGTAGACCAGTACGGCGGCCGCCAGGTGGATGATCAGGTTGACAAGGTGGTAGCCTGCGACGTCGAGTCCGCCGAAATGATAGTTGAGAGCAAAGCTCAAATAGGCGACGTACCGGTTCGGCAAGAAGTCATATCCGGAGCTATTGGCATAGAAATTATCCACTCTTTGGATAACAGGATTTTGTGAAATCGAAGGTATGTCATCAAGAACGAAGGGAACGTGAAAAGTGTTGGAATAAACTATGATTCCTGTCAGCAGAATCAGCAGAATCGCCGGGAAAGGCCTTTTACAGAGAAAAGTCGGGTTCAAAATCATTGACTCCAGACTGTATTTAACGTAGGAACTATAAGGCTTATAGTCTTAAACTCTTACAAGATTTCAACTTTTTATATTAACCTCAACAAGTAAACAATTCAAATAAATCCATGTCAAACATCAAGAATGCAGCCTGGCGATTCTTCGCCTCGGTAAAACTTGCCCTGATAGTCCTGATCATCCTGGCAACTACTTCGATCATCGGCACCCTGATCAAGCAGGGGCAGACACCTGCTTACTATGTCCAGGAATACGGGCCGAGTCTGGCCCGGATCTTCGAGCGACTGGACATCACCAACATGTACAGTTCCTGGTGGTTTGTCGCCCTGCTCTGCCTGTTCGCCATCAACCTTGTGATCTGCAGCATCGAGCGATTGCCAGGCGTCTGGCGCACGGTGGTTCTCGACAATCTGGCCGTTGATCCTGTAAAACTCGAAAAGATGAGTTTTACCCACCAGACAGGCACCAGCTTAAGCGTCGACGCCACCGTCGAACGGATTCATCGGCACATGGTTCAGACTGGTTGGAACAAGCCCCGACGTCTCGACCGGGGAGACTCCCTTCTCCTTTTTAGCCAGAAGGGTGCATGGACCAGACTCGGCGTATACGTTGTTCATCTGAGCATCCTGATTATCCTTGTCGGTGCTATCACTGGCTCATTCTTCGGCTTCCAGGCTTACGTTTTTCTCCCGGAGGGAAGAGCCACCAGCAACATTTTCCTGCGCAAGGACAAGGAACCCTACCCCCTCGGCTTCAAACTGCAATGTGACCGCTTCGAGAAGACCTTCTATCCAAATGGCATGGTCAAGCAGTACCGTGCCGATCTTTCCATTTTAGACCCCGAACGTGAGGGTCTCTATAAGAAATCAATCATCGTTAACGACCCGCTTACCTACCAGGGACTCAATTTTTACGTGGGGGATTCGTTCCCACTTGATGAGTATTTCGTATAGATCCGCAACCGGACAAACGGCAGAGAGCAAGCATTCCGTGTTCCCGCCGATCGAGATGTCGCCTGGCAGGGGACCAAAACCTCCTTCCGGATCGAAGAACTGAAACGCGATGAGGACGGCGCAGTGATTCAGGCGAGAATAAGCTTTACCGCAGAAAGTCTTGCCGAGCCATCAGTCTTCTGGATTAACGATAAGGGTAACGTGACAATCGGGTCTTCGGGTGAGGATTATACCCTCTCAT
This sequence comes from Desulfuromonadales bacterium, assembly GCA_051305875.1. GTDB lineage: Bacteria > Desulfobacterota > Desulfuromonadia > Desulfuromonadales > BM103 > M0040. Next base: position 2,493 of record JBPPMD010000087.1, read on the forward strand.
TCCGTCAACTCTACTCCACGCTCCTGCTGATCACCAAAGATCCAGGCATCCTGATTGTATATTCCGGCTTCATCCTGATGGTTATCGGCCTTGCCATTAGTTTTTTCCTGTCCCACAGACGAATCTGGGTACAGATTACACCGCATGAAAAGCAAAAAACGCAGATCCTGGTTAGTGGCACCAGCAACAAGCACCGCCTCGCATTCGAACGACACTTCGATAATCTCACTACGGCGATCCAGCAGGACACTTCACTCACCTCTCGCAAAAAAGGCAAAGAAAAACATAAACCTGCTTCAGCCTGAATTCCTCTCAGAAAGTCTTCCGCCCGCTTGCATTTGCGTTCAGCCAACTGTCATCCATACCATGGCCGTGACAATTGCCACATGCGATCGGCGTGCTCCCCGCAGAGGTATCATGGCAGGACTCGCACAAGGATTTTGCATATGGCGCGTCCGATACACCATGATGAACGTACTCCCACCGGTCTGACTCACTGGTACCCGCTACCGCAGCCAGGTCATCCAAATGGCAGCGTTTGCAGG
>JBPPMD010000090.1:0-2075 GCA_051305875.1 Desulfuromonadales bacterium
CTGACATTCTCGTAAAGAATCCGGCACTTTTTGCACTCGTCACCGAGGACTTCTATCTTCATCGTCGACCCCTCTGAAAAGTAAAGGTTCTTTCGTTTTTAAGTTGAAAGCCTCGGGCTAAGCAGCCCACAGTGCTGATGGATTTTGAGGAGAAAATAATCCACATCCTTATAGCCGTAGGCCATTCTCTTCAACCTTTTGATTTTATTATTGATCCCTTCAGAGATTGCTGAAGTAATGCGCATCAGGAAGAAGTTCAGGATGAGATGTCGCTTACGAAAGAACTTCAGCGCTAACGCTATAAAGGCCGGTATCCTGGATGCGAACGCTGCGGCAATCCATTGCCTGAGACCAGCATGGGCGGTTTTACGGGAGTCGGCTCGATAGATTTCGAGAAACTGTTCCTTGAGCAGCATAGCTCGGTAAACAGTCTCGTTGAGATCAGCTAGTTGCTCCAGAACATTGTCCTGTCGTTTTGATGGTTTCCCTTGCAACAGGATGAACCTCTTACGGCAGTGGAGGAGATCGGCTAGATCAGCGTTTTTCTCCTGTCTGGCTTTACGTAACTCGTTCTTCCGTACCGTGTCCAGAGCATCGTTGAGGTAGCTCTTAACATGGAAATGATCAAGGACGATCAGGGCGTTCTTCGCATGTTGCCTGATTGATGACAGGTAACCGCGAGCCCCGTCACAGGCTGCGGCCTCAATCTGTTCTGAGTTCTTCTTACCAAGCTCAGAAAAGAAGGCGTCCATGGTCTTTTTCCCTCGGCCGTTATGGTTCCAGATAACCTTGCGAAGGTCGATATCGACTACGTTGGTTACGTATTTGTGCCACTTCTGCCAGGCGACTTCATCGACACTGATGTGCACTGGCGCTGGCACTGGGGATAGTTTTTCACGGGCAAGTTCTTCCAGTATTCCGCGATCGATTCGATAGACCACTTCGTCATCGAGGTTGAGAAACCACCCGGCCTCTTTGTTGGTGGTGATGGATGTCAGACGATAGACCTGATTAGCGAAACGGCGTGTAAATCGGTCACGTAAAACATCATGCTCTTCGACATGAATTTTGCCATCGTTTGGGCAACGGACTTTACGCTTGGGAATATAGAGAAAGACCCGTTTTTCGCATAGAGGCAGGTCTTCCACACGGATCCAACCGATGCTATGGATGGGGCCATTGTGAACAGCCCCGCATACGGAACAGACCGGCCTGACAGGATCGATCAAATCGACATAGAGATGAAGGCTTTCGCTATGATGCTCAAGCACCTTGACAACCTCAAAGTTGGGCAAAGCAAGCAATTCCGTGATAGTCTTTTTTTGCATCGGGTTTCTCCTCTTTGTCTGGTTATGTCGGGAAACAAAACCTTAACAAAATTGGTTAAACCCGGTGTCTTTATTTAACTGGATATTCGCTGGTAATCATAGCGTTTCAACTTTTATACGAATGAACCAAAAAGTTCGGCATAGGTTCGGTTCTCGATATTTCGCACCATGACCAACAAGAAAATCACTTCGAGATCGTCACCTTACTCCGCCATAGAAGAGTCAGTCTCTTGTACTGTTAATCCGCTTGTCGTAAGTTCGAGTCTTACTCGGGGAGCCACCAATTCTGAGGGCCAGCTTAATTGCTGGCCCTTTTTTGCGTTTTCGGCATCATGATCGGTATCGGCAAGTGGATCCAGAGTCCGCAAGTCGGCAGATGCGAAGGAAAAGTTATGAACGAGTACAAACTGACATTCACGGTGACCATCAAGGGACAGGACGATCCGGCTGCAAGGCAGCAGGCCAAAGATATTTCGGAAGCCATCAGCGAGATTGTTGAGGGCGCAGACGTAAAGCTGCAACAGGTTTACATGGACCGGGCTCCGCGGGGGGTGAAGATGGATTGAATGGGCAAGCTGTCATGATCACCTAAATCCTAAGTGAAGAATAGGTTGCGATAAATAGAGTTCTGTCAGGTGGGTTTTCGGGAAGGCTCAATAAAAGGGGAGATCATCCGGTTTTGATTAGGGATTGATTAGCTATCCACAGCTTCTGTTGGCAACAGCATGTTTTCCGTTGATAGACTTG
>JBPPMD010000166.1:0-14580 GCA_051305875.1 Desulfuromonadales bacterium
AGAGACAGTACCACCTCCGCACCATGGCCCGGGAGATCGCCATGCCCTGGGATTGGCCGGTAGAGGTCAACTACCTCGAAGCCAAGGCTTTTTGTAACTGGAAGGCAAAAGAAACCGGTCTGCCGATCCGCCTGCCGACCGAGGATGAATGGTATCGTCTGCACGACCTGCACGAGATTGCCGACCAGCCCTACTGGGGAAAAGCCCCGGGGAACATCAATCTGGAGCATTGGGCGTCCCCCTGCCCGGTGACCTGCTTTGCCTTTGGCGAGTTCTACGACCTTATCGGCAACGTCTGGCAGTGGACCGAAACACCGATAACCGGCTTCACCGGCTTCGAGGTCCATCCTTATTACGACGACTTCTCCACCCCGACCTTCGACACCCAGCACAATCTGTTCAAGGGCGGCTCGTGGATTTCCACCGGCAACGAAGCGACCCGCGATGCGCGTTATGCCTTCCGCCGTCACTTCTTCCAGCACGCAGGTTTTCGCTACGTTGCCGCCGAGCAGGAACTCGAAGAATCGGAAGCGATGTACGAGACGGACGACGCCGTCGCCCAGTACTGCGACGCACATTTCGGTCCGGAAAAATTCGGCGTGAAAAATTTTTCCGTTCAGCTGGTGAAAATCTGCATGGAAGCCATGAGCCATCGGCCGAAGTATCGTGCCCTCGACCTCGGCTGCGCAGTCGGCCGCGCCAGCTTCGAACTGGCAAAACATTTTGAGGTTGTCACGGCAATCGACTTTTCCGCCCGCTTCATGCGCATCGCTTACCAGCTGCAGGAGAAGGGCGTGATCCATTACCAGCTTCCCGAAGAGGGGGAGAGTGTCTCGTTCCATGAAAAACGTCTGAGCGACTTCGCTCTGAGCGAAACAAGCGCGAAGGTCGAGTTCTTCCAGGGAGATGCACACAACCTCAAGCCGCAGTTTACAGGTTACGACCTGGTGCTGGCTGCCAACCTGCTCGACCGGCTCTACGATCCGGTGCGTTTCCTTTCAACGATTCACCAGAGGATCAACCATGGCGGATTGTTGGTGATCGCCTCCCCCTACACCTGGCTGGAGGCGTTTACCAAGAAAGAGAACTGGATCGGAGGCATTCGTCGCTCCGGTGAGCCCTTCACCACCCTGGAGGGGTTGCAGGAACAGCTCGCCCCTCACTTCAGCATGCTCGGCGCGCCCCGTGATATCGAGTTTGTGATCCGCGAGACCACCCGCAAGTACCAGCACACGATCTCGCAGCTGACGATCTGGGAGAGAACCAGCTGATGCCTGCCTTCGACGTAGCGCGGGCCCGCCGCGAGACCCGCGGCTGCGAGCAGCTTATCCATTTCAATAACGCCGGTGCCTCTCTACCGCCGATTCCGGTCGCCGACGCTCTCTACGGATATCTGCACGAGGAAGAAATGTACGGGGGCTATGAAGTCATGGCCCGTCGCACCGTCGATCTTGATAACTTCTACGCCGCCGCCGCGCGACTGCTGAACTGCTCTCCGGAGGAAATCGCCTTCTCCGACAGCGCCACCCGGGCCTGGAATACCGCCTTCAACGCCTTCGATTTCCAGCCCGGCGACCGAATTCTCGCCGGCAGTGCCGAGTACGGCAGCAACCTGATTGCCCTGCTGCACCAGGCAAAGCACCAGGGAGTCGAGATCCTCTGGGTGGCGGACGACGCATCGGGGCAGATTGATATCAAATCGCTGGAAAATCTGATCGACAACCGGGTCAAATTGATCTGCCTGACCCAGGTTCCCTCAGGAGACGGTATGGTCAATCCGGCTGCGTCGGTCGGCAAAGTGGCAAAGTCCGCCGGCATCCCCTACCTGCTGGATGCCTGCCAGGCGCTGGGTCAGCTGCCGGTCGATGTCGACCAGACAGGCTGCGATCTGCTTTGCGGCACCGGCCGCAAGTTTTTGCGCGGGCCGCGCGGCACCGGCCTGCTCTACGTACGAAAAGCTCTGATAGAGCAACTCGAACCGAGCCAGCTCAACCACCACGCCGCTGAGTTGATCTCTGCTGATCATTACCGGCTGCGGATGGACGCAAAGCGTTTTGAGAGTTGGGAACGCAGTTGTGCCGGCCAACTCGCCCTCGGCGTTGCCATCGACTATGCATTGGACTGGGGACTCGCAGCCATCAGCGAACGGATCAGGCTGCTCAGCGGCATCCTGCGTCAAAAGCTGGCCGGCATCGACGGAGTCACTATGGCCGACCAGGGTGTCGAGCAATGCGGCATTGTCACTTTTTTTGCAGAGAAGCTTCCTGCCGAGCACCTGCAACAGCAGCTAGCACTCCGGCACATCAACACCTCAACCGTCCCCTTCTCTGCTAACCCGATCAGCTCGGCAAGGCGCCGACACCCGCCGCTACTTCGCGCCTCGCTGCATTACTACAACACCACCCAGGAAATTGAGCGCTTCGTCGCTGAACTGCTGCAACTGTTGCGATGAATCACTCGTCAGGAGTGTCGAGACATGACCTAGTACCCTGTAATCTATAGGATTTCGCAAGATTGCGCAGGGATTTGGCGGGTCAGCTAGGCGCGCCTTCAGCTGCCCAGCCGTAGCGACTCAGCTGAAGGCGCAACGCCGCTGACGCGGCAAATAACCAGCAAGATGCGATAGTTTATGGGTTACAGGGTACTGGTCATTCGACCCCTACCAAAGCTTTGATGTACTGCAGTCTCTCATAGTCTTTCGGGTGGTCGCTGTGGGCCTGGCTCAGGATGCCGCGGAAATCCTCAAGGCCTGCAAAACCATGAGCCTGCATCCACTCCTCTAGTTGATCAAGGATCAGGCCAATCTGGCCGAGACCGTTGCGATACAGGGTGGAACAGACCTGCACCACTGTTGCACCGGCCAGCAGTTGCTTGACCACATCCCGGCCGTCATGAACACCGGTGGTGGCGGCCAGGTCACACTTCACCCGACCTGCCAGCAGCGAAATCCAGCGTAACGGCAGATGGAGCTCTGCCGCCGTACTGTAGGGATTGCCACCAGCCAATTGCAGCGTATCCACATTAATATCAAAATGGTAGAAACGATTGAAGAGCACCAGAGCGTCGGCCCCCTGCCAGGTCGTGTGCTTTTCGCTCTCTCCCGGGCCGCACCAGCCCACTGTGAACGGCGGCCCCTCCATCCGGTCATTGCCGAGTCGGTCAGCCAGGTGCGCGAAGGATGAGATGTAAGGGCCGATCTTCAGAGCCACAGGCAATGCGACGCTGGTCCGCACCGCAGCAAGGATGCGTTCATAGCGTTCTTCAACTTCCAGGCTGGTCAAGTCCGCGGTATTCGGCAGAAAACCGATATTGATCTCCAGGCCATCGGCGCCGGCTTGAGCCAGCTGAACGGCAAATTCGCCCCAGCGCTCGTCTGTAACACAGTTGATACTGGCAATGACAGGCACCTCGACGGCCTGTTTGGCATCACGCAGCAACTGGAGGTAATCGCGAGTGCCGAGTGCCCGTCCATAACCCTGAAGGTATTCGAAAGCCTCGGTGTGGCCTGCTATGCCGGCCTGCTGAGTCAATTTACCCACATCAGCCATGATCTCTTCTTCATACAAGGATTTCAGCACGATCGCGCCGGCTCCTGCCTCGGCACATTTTTTTACCCCTTGCAAGGTTTTGGTCAATCCGCTGCTCGAAACGATAAGCGGGTTCTTTAGTTGCAGACCCATGTAGCTGGTTGTGAGATCAATCATCGCTTACTCCTTTAAGAGAGGTAAAAAATTCCGCCAGGTTTTCTACAACTCCCATGACCCGATCTGCCGGAGCGCGACATCGGTCACACGACTTCCTTCAGTAACTTCTGGCCTTTTCATTCATCATGACCTTGTTCTCCGGTCAGGCTGAGACTCTCGCGATACACATCACTGCCGGGCACCCCATATTCCCTGGCAATCAACTTGACAGCTTCGCGACGCGACAAGTCGCTTTCGTTCAGAAGTTTCCTTAAGGCATCGCGCACATTCATCTGCGGGCCTTGCGAACTGGGCGGAATAATCAGCACCAGCTCCCCTCTTGCCGGCTCCTGAGTAAAGCGCAGCAAAGCTTCCGCCACAGTCCCGTGAAAAAACTCCTCATACAGCTTGGTCAACTCACGGGCGACCACCAAGGGACGTTCGACACCCATGATATCAGCCAGGTCGGCCAAAGTCGCTGCCAGACGATGCGGTGCCTCATAAAAAACCAGAGTGCGCTGTTCGCCGTTCAATTGCCGGAGCAGATCGGCACGGGCCTTGGCGCGTTGCGGCAGATATCCTTCAAAAACGAAGCGTTCGGTGCTCACTCCGGCGGCACTCAAAGCGGTAATCAATGCCGACGGACCGGGTATCGGCACGACTGTTATCCCGGCGGCATGACAAGCAGCGATCAGTCGATAACCAGGGTCGGCAATACAGGGCGTGCCGGCGTCACTGATCAGGGCAATGTCTTCTCCTGCCTGCAACCGCTGAACCAGCTCTTTCTGGCGCTCTTGCTCGTTGTGATTGTGATAAGAGACCAGCGGCTTGCGAATATCGAAACGGGCAAACAGTTTGCGGCTGTGCCGGGTGTCTTCTGCAGCCACCAGGTCAACTTCGCTGAGGATTCTCACGGCGCGATAAGTGATATCCTCCAGATTGCCGATCGGCGTTGCCACCACGTAAAGGGTGCCTGCAGCGTTTCTGCGTTGCTCTTCTGTCATGCCGGCCGAGAGCCCTTCCTGGCAACAAGTTCCAGCTCAGCCAGCCAGAGGGCTGCGCTGGCATCGCTCGGCATGCGCCAGTCGCCACGCGGTGACAAGGAGACACTACCGACCTTCGGACCGTCCGGCAGACAGGAGCGCTTGAATTGCTGGGCAAAGAACCGCCGATAAAACAGCTTCAACCACTTAAGGATTTCTGCCTGTGAATAGTCCCCAGCAAAAGCCCGAGAGGCCAAGTCGAGAATTTTGCGCGGAGCAAACTGGTTACGGACAACCTGGAACAGAAAAAAATCGTGTAATTCATACGGCCCGACATGCTCTTCGGTTATTTGACTGATTCCACCGTCCGTACCCGGCGGTAACAGTTCCGGAGAGACCGGCGTTGCACAAACATCGTGCAGCACCTCCGCTGTCCGTCCGCTGAACTCGGCTTCCGCACACCATTCGATCAGGTAACGTACGAGGGTCTTGGGAACTGATGAATTGACGCCGTACATCGACATATGGTCGCCGTTATAGGTTGCCCAGCCAAGGGCCAGCTCCGACAGGTCGCCGGTACCGACCACGAGCCCGCCAAGCTGATTAGCCAGATCCATCAGAATCTGGGTGCGCTCGCGTGCCTGAGAATTTTCATAGGTAATATCGTGTATTTCGGGATTCTGACCGATATCGGTAAAGTGCTGATAAACGGCAGCATCGATGCTGATCGTCCGGAACCCCACGCCTAGTTCTCCGGCGAGAACCTCGGCATTACCGCGCGTCCTGTCGGTGGTGCCGAAACCCGGCATGGTGATCGCCAGGATATTGTCACGTGACCGCTTGAGCCGGTCGAACGCCTTGACCGTCACCAGCAGCGCCAAAGTTGAATCAAGCCCGCCGGAGATCCCCAGAACGACTTTCTGGCTGTCGGTATGCATCAGCCGTTTCATCAGGCCGGTCGTCTGAATGGCAAAGATCTCTTCACAGCGGCCCTGCCGCTCTGCAACGTCAGCCGGGACAAAGGGGGACCTGGCAATCGGCCGCAGTAGCTTGATGGCCGCGCGTTCGGCAACCTCAACCGGCACCAGCAGGAAGTCCTGGTCCGCCTGACTGGCTGCGTAACTATTGTTGCGCAGACGCTCGTGAACCAGATGCTGGATATCGATGTCGGCGATGGCCATCTGCGATGTGAACTGGAAACGCTGCGTTTCAGCCAGGATCTGTCCGTTTTCCGCGACCAGAGAATGCCCGGAGAAAACCAGGTCGGTGCTCGATTCACCTGGACCGGCGGAGGCGTAAACATAGGCGGCCAGGCAACGGGCGGATTGGGACTCTACCAGGGCTCGCCGATAGCTGCATTTGCCGAGGATCTCGGGGCTGGCAGAGAGGTTGATCAGAAGGGTCGCTCCGGCGACAGCCATGCCACCGCTCGGCGGGTTGGCAACCCAGCCGTCTTCACAGATCTCGATACCGAACAGGCAATCAGGCATGCCGTCGACATCAAACAGCAGGTCAGTCCCAAACGGTGGGGTTTCATCCAGCCAGGTCAACTGGTCGTCAACCAGATCGGCCGCACCGGAAAACCAGCGTTCTTCATAGAATTCCTGGGTATTCGGTAGATAGGTCTTCGGCACCACGCCACAGATGCGTCCATGGCTCATGACTATCGCGGCATTGAAGAGTCGCCCGGACTGACGAACCGGCGCACCGACAATCAGAATCATCCCGGTCTGAGCACTCAGTGTTGTCAGTGTTTTGAGTCCATCACGAACGGCTTCCAGAAGGCTCTGCTGGTAGAAAAGATCTCCGCATGAATAGCCGGTCAGGGCGAGTTCCGGAAAGACGAGCAACTGTGCTCCCTGATCGGCAGCCTGCAGGGTGGCTTCTTCTATAGCCGCCAGGTTAAAGGCAACATCAGCAACCTTCAGTGCCGGCGAGACCGCCGCGACTCGAATCATCCCCAGATCTCGCAGTAACATCGTCACCTTGGACCTCCTCAAAAGTTAGGCAAATCATGGCAGACACAAAGGATTTATATTGTAAGGGGGAGGATGGCAAAAAGCAATCGGAACGCGCGCTTTCCAGGTTTGTTCACCATGGCTACAACTCAAATGCAGCGGGGATGTGCTCGATCTGCAGATCTTCCCCACGCACTGTGATGGCTATGACATCAAAGCGGGGCTGCAGCGTCTTGTGAGGGGAGTCGTTCAGATACCACTTGGCGGCCCGGACAATCTGTCTCTGTTTATGCGGACCGACCGCTTCGCCAGGAGATCCAAAGGCATTTCCTCGCCGGGTTTTCACTTCGACAAAGGCAAGGATGTTACGATCGCGCACTATCAGGTCAATTTCACCAACCGGGGTACGCAGGTTACGTTCGAGGATCTTCATCCCTTTGCGTTGCAGATATTGAGCAGCGGCGCTTTCACCCTGGCGGCCTAAACTTAATCGGTCCTGAGTCATGGTCTCACACAGTGCTCCTTGACTCCGGCAAAAGTACGGCGATGACAGAGACAAGGTCCATACCTGGCGACAGCATCGCGATGCCGCTGGCTGCCGTAGCCTTTGTGCCCGGCAAAGCCGTATTCAGGGAAGAGCCGATCATAGGCAACCATGATGCGATCACGCACGACTTTGGCAACCACCGAGGCTGCAGCTATGGAGAGCGAGCGTGAGTCCCCCTTCTTCAAGGTCATCTGCTCGATACCTATCGGGATTGGAGTGATGCCATCTACCAGAAGAAAATCCGGCTTTAAAACGAGGCGCCCTATGGCACGGGACATCCCCTGCAAGGTTGCCTGCAGAATGTTAACCTGATCGATTTCTCCAGCCCGGCTGACACCGACACCAACCGCAAGGGCCCGTTCATAGATCAACGGGTAAAATTGGTTACGCTGCTTTTCCGAGATCTGCTTGGAGTCGTTCAATCCGGGAAGTTCAAAGTTCTCCGGCAGAATCACTGCGGCGGCGACAACCGGACCGGCCAACGGTCCGCGACCGGCCTCATCGATGCCGGCAACAACCCGATAACCCCGGCGGCGGGCCATGGCTTCAAAAAAAAGAGTGGATTGTTCTGTTTCGGGAAAGAGTTCCATCGACCGTTGCCTTGAAAGTGTGGTCAACAGTATTAGCGGATTCGTGCAGGTTATTCAACAAAAAGAAAGCCCCGGCTTTGTAAAGCCGGGGCTTGGAATCCTTTTAAGGTCTACTTCAGCGCTGGCGAACTTCTTTGATACGTGCCGCCTTGCCCTGCAGGTTGCGGAGGTAATAGAGCTTGGCACGACGCACCTTGCCGACCATCATGACTTCGATCTTGTCAACACAAGGTCCGTGCAAAGGGAATACCCTCTCGACACCCATGCCGTTGGATACTTTGCGCACAGTGAAGGAAGAACCGACACCATTATTGTGCCGCTTGATGCAGACACCTTGAAAGACCTGGATGCGCTGCTTGTCACCCTCGGTGATCTTCACATGCACACGCAGCGTATCCCCACCCTTGAACGGGGGGATATCTTTCCTCATATTTTCCATGCCGATGTAATTGACAGAGTTCATCGTTTTAACCTCCTCAGATAAGCGAGCCGCTTATTTACCCTAAAAGCCGGAAAGGAGTCAAGTCAAAAAAGCGAAATCTTTCCCTGGAATCTTTATCTCCGGTGACCATGACTTGCATCCTGAAACAGGGCTCTGCACGTTTGCTTACGCGGACATGGAAGCCTCCAGAAGAAGTTGCTTAATGACAAAGATCGCCATCAACGGGCTGTGGAGCGGATCGAGGCACGCTCAAGCATCAGCTGCATTTCCTGTAAAGCAGCCGGTTTTTTTCCCGGTGCCGTGAAATAGAGAAAAAACCAGTACTGGTCAATGTAACCGATATAGCCGCGGAAGGTCATCGGCTGGCCATGCTGCAGATAATCTGCAGAAAGCACAAAGGTTTCATCGACCCCGTTAATCTTTGCGGATGTGACATCCCAGACAACCTCGTCAATATCGTCTTCATTTTGCAGGCTCTGGGCGGCATATTCTGCTGAATTGCGCAGGGTCCGTGCACTGGGTGCCGATTGCCCCGGATCGAGAGAGCTGAAATCGATATCGAGGTGCGCACTACTCGCAGCATGGTAGACAAAAGCTTCATTGACTGTCAGGCGCTTGCGGGCAACCTCTTCAATCTGCTCAGCCGTCGCATTGGCGGCTGCCGGCTCATGAGCAACATGACTTGCGTTCTCTTTTACCAGTGCCTCCGGAGGTTCCAGATGCAGGGCCCAGCCTTCGCTGAGTTCAATATCAAAAACCAGGGTTTCCGTGACGGCTATCTCTACAGCGTGCGAGGGCAACGCTACCAGACTCATCGCCAGGCTTACAACCAGACTCAAAATAACGGGATATTTTCTCATCGCAGCCTCCTTGCCGAAAATTTAATCAACTGTATCACACCCCTTAAAAAATGCACGAAGGGGTGGAAACTTCGGGAGGAGCAGTGAGTGGTATAATCAGTCATTGGATAGCAGGAATAGCAGGAACAGCAAGACAAAAGGCTTATGGCAGCGGCATGACCAAACCGCGTTCACCAATTATGCGGTCAATAACAACAGCGGCCGCAGTACGTACAGACAGATGATTGTACTGTCCGGCTCGTACCGGCTTAAGGCAGGGTCGATCTGCAGTATAGATTTCCGGGGCCAAACCGTGGCCGGTGCCGAACACCAGCATGACCGGTGACTCTGCAGCCAGAGAACTGGCTTGCGGGTAATCGATTCCGTCATGGTGACGGGCGCCGGTCAGCACTGTCGTACTCTCCGGTCCGACCAGGGTGCGCCAATCGGCAAGTGCATCGTCAAGACTGCTCATCACCCGCAGACAATCAAGCGCCCGGCAACGGTCGGGATTATAACTGGCACCGGCACCCTTCTGCCAATGCTCAACGATGCGACAAGCGAGAGTCTGCTGCTCCATAGCCGGAGTTACCAGATAATAACGTGAAAGTTTATAGGTTGTCACCAGGCGGGCCAGGTCATGGATATCCAGATTGGTGACCGCGGAGGTGACCACATCACCCCGCCGGTCAAGAACCGGGTAGTGGACAAGTGCGATGGCCATAGGTTGAAATATCACTGGTCCTGTCTCTCGGATGCGGGTTTTTCTGATTCAGCACGCAGTTTTTCGAGGTAGAGACGGTCCTGTATCGTCAGAGGAGCCGTTTCCAGGAGTTCCGGGCGACGTTGCAGGGTCCGCCGCAATTGCTCGTGCCTCCGCCAGGTGGCGATCGCCTGATGATTACCCGAGGCCAACACCTCAGGAACACGCATGCCGTTGAATTCAGCCGGACGGGTATATTGCGGGTACTCGAGCAGGCCATCACTGAAACTGTCGGTCTGGGCGCTGCCGGTGGAGCCAAGCACACCCGGTATCAGCCGAGCAGTGGCATCAAGTACGACCGCGGCCGCCAGCTCACCACCGGTCAGGACAAAATCGCCCAGCGAAATTTCTTCGTCCACCAGAGAACGAATCCGTTCGTCAAAACCTTCATAACGTCCGCAGACAAAAATCAGGCCGGACTCACGGCTTAAACGTTCGGCGTCAGACTGCTGAAAGGTTTTCCCCTGGGGAGACATGAGCAGGACGCGTGATTGTGGATGCTCCGTTTTGAGTTCAGACAGTGCCCTGGCGATCGGATCAACCTTCATGACCATGCCGTCACCGCCACCATAAGGGGTGTCATCAGTCACCAGATGCCTGCCTTCCGCCCAATCGCGCAGATTATGCAGGTTGACGGTAAGTAGCCCTTTGTCGATGGCTTTGCCGAGGATACTCGCCGTTAACGGGCCCTCGAGCATAGCTGGGAAAAGAGTCAGGATATCGAATTGCATGGGGATCTTTAAAGAGGACTCTCTGCCTCAGGAATCAGTCCTTCCGGCAGATTGACGAGCAGTTGACCTTTATCTCGATCAACCTGCACCAGGAAAGGCTCGATGGCGGGGATCAGGATTTCACCTGCAAGGCCATCGACTTCGAGAATGTCGTGCGCAGGAGTGGCAAACATGCCGACCACCCGTCCAAGAACGCCCTGCTGCTGATCAATGACTTCCAGGCCATCCAGATCAGACCAGTAATAGTGCTCATCATCCAGTTCCGGCAGATCCTCCTTGGCCATCCAGACAGAAGCACCGACCAGCGGTTCAACAGCGTACAGATTATCCAACCCCGAGAGCCGCAAAAGGATATTTTGTTTGTGTTGCGAAGAGCGGACAGCCTCATACTGGACCAGGAGGCCCTTACTGTCCTTCAGGAATACCTTGCGGGCACCTGGCAAAGCCAGGTCCCCGGTCGGCAACGGGCGGATTTTAAGATCTCCGCGGAGGCCATGAATGCCAATTACGACACCTACCTCCAGAAGATCATGCGGCTTGACATCCATCATTCAAGGATCTGCAGTACTGCCCTCTTGTTCTCGCGCGTCGCTTTTGCATTCAAGAGGGTGCGCATGGCCTTGGCCGTGCGTCCCTGCTTGCCGATAACACGCCCCATATCTTCCTGGGCGGCAGCCAGCTTGACGAGAATTGTTCCGTCGGCGTCCTCAACTTCACTGATGATGATCGCGTCCGGGTTGTCCACCAGAGCCTTGGCGATGAATTCGATGAGCTCTTTCATGGCGTCCATCCTTAAAGCGACAGGACTCTTCCTGTCACGGGCGCCGCAAAAGCTCAGGGTCTTAAGCCTGCTTGAACTTGGGCCCAGATCCCCTGCTTGCGCAGCAGTTGACGAACCGTATCGGTCGGCTGAGCACCTTTATTCAGCCACTCGAGGGTCCGGTCTTCAACGATATTGAACATTGGGGGGTCCTGCTTCGGATCATACTGCCCCAATTTTTCGATAAAGCGACCGTCGCGGGGATAGCGTTCGTCCGCTACAACAACTTGATAAAAAGGTTTTTTCTTGGCGCCGCCACGGGCCAGCCTGATTTTTACTGCCATTGACTTCTTTCCTCCTGAGCTTGAGACTCTTTTTGAATAAGGGATTAACCCTGTGTTGTCAGTCTTTGTCTGTTTATCATGCAACCCGGCACCGGGCCAGGAAAACGTCACATTGGCAAACCACCGCGTCCCATCATACCGCGTAGACCCTTGGGACCCATCTTCTGCATCTTTTTCATCATCTTCTGAGCTTCGGTGAACCGCTTGAGCAGTTGGTTGACATCCTGAACTCTGGTACCGCTGCCGTTTGCGATACGCAAACGCCTGGAACCATTGATGATCTTATGGTCCTGCCGCTCCTTGCGTGTCATTGAGTTGATGATCGCTTCAATCTTTTTCAACTCGTCGTCAGGAAGCTGCGCCCCCTTCATCTGCTTGAGTGCCTTGCCCGCTCCCGGGATCATCGCCAGCATCGACTCCATTGATCCCATCTTCTTGATCGACTGGAGCTGCTCTTTAAACGTATCCAGGGTAAAGCCCTCCTCACGGAGACGCTTTTCAATATTGGCGGCATCATCCTTACCAATGGCCGCTTCGGCTTTCTCGATCAGGGAGAGGACATCTCCCATGCCGAGAATCCGCTGGGCCATCCGTTCGGGATGAAAAGTCTCCAGGGCATCCAGCTTCTCGCCCATGCCGACCAGCTTGATCGGTGTACCGGTGACCGCACGGATAGACAATGCCGCACCGCCGCGGGCATCACCATCCAGCTTGGTCAGCACGACACCGGTCAAATTAAGGCGCTCATTGAATGAGCTGGCCACATTGACCGCATCCTGACCTGTCATGGCGTCTGCCACCAGCAGAATCTCACGGGGATCCACACAATCACGAATCCGTTCAAGTTCCTGCATCAGGGTGTCGTCGATATGTAGACGGCCGGCGGTATCAAGTATCAGTGTATCGTAACCCTGACGGTCGGCAAATTCATGAGCCAGACGGCAGATCTCCACCGGATCCTGATCCGTCCGACTGTCGAAAACCGGAACATCGATTTGACGGCCAAGGGTTTTCAGCTGTTCTATCGCTGCCGGACGGTAGACATCAGCCGGCACCAGCAGAGGATTGCGCTTTTCACGACGCAGCTTGAGCGCCAGTTTGCCGCAGGTCGTGGTTTTACCAGCGCCCTGCAAACCACAGAGCATGATCGCCACCGGCGGCCGGGCAGCCAGATCAAGCTGATTGTCCTCGCTGCCGCCCATCAGCAAACCCAGCTCGTCACGAACAATCTGGATCACCTGCTGCCCGGGGGTCAAACTACCCAGAACGTCATGACCGACGGCGCGTTCACGCACTGCAGCCACGAAATCCTTAACAACCTTGAAGTTGACATCCGCTTCCAGCAGAGCCAGACGGACTTCCCGCAGAGCCTGCTGGATATTCTCTTCCGTCAGGCGTCCGCGACCACGCAGTTGCTTAAAAACAGCATCAAATTTTTCTGTCAGGTTATCAAACATACGCTTGTCAATTTGTCGCCGGAAGGCAAAAGATGCACTTTAGTGAACCCTCGCGGACTTTGTCAAGGGAAATCAGGCGTTATCAGGAGCCAGCCGCGGACTCTTCGTCCTGGAGAACAGCCTCCAGATATTCGCCACCGCTGCGTTGAAACATTTCTGCCGGAGACAGGTCTGCTGTTGCAAGGGTTCCCAGCAGACCTGCCTTGGCGTCGGGAGAAAATCGCAGGGCGAGGCCACAGTCGGAATTCAATTGACGGGGCACCGGGATCAGCAAAAAATCCACCTCTGCCTGCTTGAGAATTTTCTCAGCTTTAAGGACACGGTGAATTGAGTGAAATATGGCAACGTAATCCTTGTCTTTAACCATCAAGACTTCTCATAAATTCCTCAAAAGGGCAGGCATCATGCCACGTTTCAGGCAGCATGGCAACACCAACAATAACACATCCGCAAGATAGCAGTGCAGTCAACTTGAGCAGAAAAGGCCACCCGCTGCCGGGTGGCCCTGAGACTTCCTGGAATATTGGAATATTTCATACAGATCAGAAGCGATACACGAAGCGCAGGTTGTAACGCTCCCCTTCCGGACGGTTTTCCGCCCCGCTCTCGAAATAGGTGTTGAAGAACAGGTGGGAATCCTGCGAGAGATGCCAGACCAGCCCCGGGCCTATGGCAAACACCTTTTCGTCGTCATTGACATCAGTACCGTTGACCTTGGTATCGCTGACCTGGTCGAACCAGTAACCGTTGATGCCCAGGCGCAACTGCCTGGGCAACACTTCATAAGCTGCGGTAAAGTTGGCATGCACAGCTTCACCCGGTTCCAGCTTAAGCCCGGCAGGGGTAAAGTCATCATTCTCGTCATTCCAGAGGTAGTGCAGACGCCAGGACACTGTCGTCTTCGGACCGAGGAAAACGGTCGCAGCCCAGTAGGGGTTGAATGAAAAATGATTGCTGCCCTGGTTAAGGCTTTTCGAATCATCGTAATCCCCGGTCGGCCAGATCGTCTGCAGCTCGATGCGATTGAGCATCAGAGGACCATTGGCACCCATGATCGGATCCCATTGAATGTAGGGCCCGACCAGCAGGTCACCAAGACCGGTGCCGTTATCCGTCAGAAATGGAGAATTCACATCAAGGGAAACAATCGGCAACATGAAGTTGATGCCCCATTTGCCGCCAAAAAAAACCGGCTGGTCAGACTGATAGATGTACTGGTTCATCAAAATCCAGGCGTCAACATCGCCCGGAGGGCCATCTTCCAGCCTGTCAGCTGAGTAGAACTGCAGATACTCCGAGATGTAATGTCCCGGGCCAGCCGGCGGACCGCCATCCAGAAAACTTGTGAAGCCAAGATTTACATTCGGCTGCAGGTAAGCAAACACCGGACTGGCAGACAGCAGGCTCACTGTCATCAGTACACTCAGAACAAAACTTAAACTTTTCGTCATACGACCTCCCGATTATATGTTTTCAATCATTA
>JBPPMD010000174.1:0-16415 GCA_051305875.1 Desulfuromonadales bacterium
ACCGGTGGTATCCTCTGGGCCAGCCTGACCCTGGCTTTGCTGACCGTGCCGGTGGTGATCGTTTCGACCGAAGAAGCCCTGGGAGCGATCCCGCGCGAGATCCGCGAAGGCTCCCTGGCTCTCGGCTCGACCAAATTCCAGACCCTGATGCGCATTCTGCTGCCGATGGCGTCTCCGGGCATCATGACCGGCTTGATCCTTTCCATGGCGCGCGCCGCCGGCGAGGTCGCACCGCTGATGATCACCGGTGTGGTCAAGCTGGCACCGTCGCTGCCGATCGACGGCAACTTTCCGTTTCTGCATCTCGACCGCAAGTTCATGCACCTCGGTTTCCATATCTTCGACATCGGCTTCCAGTCGCCGAACGTCGAGGCGGCCAAACCGATGGTCTTCGTCACCACCCTGCTGCTGGTGCTGATCGTCCTGACCATGAGCAGCGTCGCCATCTATCTGCGTAACCGCATGAAAAAACGCTATACTTTCAGCACCTTCTAGAAGGATGATATTTATATGCAAACTGCAGCAACCCTACAGATCGAAGACCCGATCATCGCGGTGGACAACCTTGACTTCTATTATGGCAAGGCCAAGGCCCTGCACGGCATCAACCTCAGATTCCCGCGGCGCCAGGTCACGGCCCTGATCGGCCCGTCCGGTTGCGGCAAGTCGACCCTGCTGCGTTGTTTCAACCGCATGAACGACCTGATCGACATCAGCGCGGTCACCGGCAATATTCTGCTCAACGGCGCCGACGTCTATGCTGCGTCGATGGACGTCATCGAATTGCGCCGCCGGGTCGGCATGGTCTTCCAGAAATCGAACCCCTTCCCCAAGTCGATCTACGAGAATGTTGTCTTCGGCCTGCGCATCGCGGGGGTCAAAAACAAGGCGATTCTTGATGACACCGTTGAACGCAGCCTTAAGTGGGCCGCCCTCTGGGATGAAGTCAAGGACCGCCTGCACACCTCCGCGCTCGGCCTCTCCGGAGGGCAGATGCAGCGCCTCTGCATCGCGCGGGCGATCGCTGTCAATCCGGAGGTCATCCTGATGGACGAACCGTGCAGCGCCCTTGACCCCAAGTCGACCGCCCGGGTCGAGGAGCTGATTGGCGAACTGAGCAATGAATACACCATCATCATCGTCACTCACAACATGCAGCAGGCTGCAAGGGTCTCCGACTTCACCGCCTTCCTCTACGAAGGAATTCTCGTCGAGTTCGGCCTGACCAACAAAATGTTCATGAAACCACAAAAGAAACAAACCGAAGACTACATAACGGGCCGGTTCGGCTAAGGGGGAAAATATATGGCTCACCTGATCAGACAAGAACTCGATCGACTCGAAAAACAACTGCTCACGCTGTCGGCTGTTGTTGAAGAAAGTGTTCAGCAGGCCATCAAGGCCCTCGCCGGTCATGACCGTGAGCTGGCGCGACAAGTGATTGACAACGACAAGCAGATCAATCGCCTTGAAGTCGATCTCGAAGAAGAATGTCTGAAGATCCTGGCCCTGCACCAGCCGGTCGCCAATGACCTGCGCATGATCGTGGCTATATTGAAGATCAACAACGACCTGGAACGGATCGCCGATCAGGCTGCCAACATCTGCGAACGCGCCCTGGCCGTAAGCGAGTCGCCGCAGACGATCTGCCCGCTGGAACTCGACCTGATGGCCGACAAGGTGATAGACATGCTGGAAAAGGCCCTCGATTCGCTGGTTAACGCCGACCTCAAACTGGCCCGCACCGTCCTGGACCTCGATGATGAAGTCGACACGATACACAGCCAGAACTACCAGGCGTTCAAGGATTATGTTCGCCAGCATCCGGACACTGTCGACTCGGTTTTGAACTACCTGACTGTCTCCCGCTACCTGGAACGCATAGCCGACTTGGCCACCAACATCGCCGAAGACGTCATTTACCTCAATGAAGGGACGATTGTGCGGCATACGAGCGCATGAAGTTAACAAAATCTTACGTATCACGGCGGACCGGATTGTGTTCCGACCCGCCGTTTCAAACTTTCGTCCGCTCGTTTAACCCTGACAAAAATCGACGCACAGTTCACGCTCTCTGCGGTTCCCGAGCGACAAGTTCTCCCTGTGCAGCTGATCAGACAAGGCGATTCAGACAGAGAGCCGCATAGATGCGTGCTGCCGACTCGACCTCGGACAACGACGTCTGTTCGTCTGCAGTATGGGCTGTCTCCAGAGAACCTGGGCCGAGGATCAACGGCTTGCACCCGGCACCGAAGAACAGGTTGCCATCCGAATGAGAACGGAAAGGGTTGAACTGCAACGGCAGGTTGAGTCGCGGATAGAGGTTTTCAAACAACTCCACGAGATAGTCGTTTTCCTGCAGTTCGTACCCCTGCGATGAAAAATCGAAACGGATATCGAGTTTCAAACCCGGAATCGACGCTTCCGCCTTGGCGACACAGGCTTTCAGGACTTTCTGGACCTTCTCCGGAGAGCCGCCCGGATGCAGGTGCAGATCAATATAGGTTTCGCACTGATCCGGAACCACGAAGCCGGCACGGGAAGAACTCATTTCCCGTATCGAATAGACCAGCTGCGGATTCTTCCGATCGAAGAGCGCTTCCTTGCCGAGCAGCAGCAGGAAACGCAGCATCGATTCAACAGCGTTATGGCCCAACTCCGGCAATGAAGAGTGAATGCGGCGCCCCTGGGTGGTCAGGGCGACTTCCAGATATCCGTAATGACTGAAACAGGGTGATAGCGAGGTCGGCTCACCGATTATGACCCACGGCGGACGGGCCGTTTCAAGAAATTTGGCACTGCCATCGCCGTTCTCCTCTTCGCCAACGACGAACAATATTCCGACTGAAGGCTGTTGCTCTTGCGGCAGGCTCGCCAGGGCCAGCCAGGCCTCCAACATCGCCGCGCAGCCACCTTTCATGTCTGCCGTCCCAAGCCCGCGGACGACGCCCCACTCTTCAGTCGCACAATACTCTTCAAGATCCCAGGCCGGTACCGTGTCAACATGACCGACCAGGTAGAGCTGAGGCTCGCCCTGGCCCATGGTGGCCAAAAGGTTGTAACGGTCCTCGTCAACCTCCTGTCTCGTGACAGCGATGCCGGCACTCACGAGCCGCTCCTCGATATAGAGTTGAATATCCTCTTCCTTGCCGGAAGGCGAATAGATATCGACCATGTCGATCAGGGTCTGGCGCAAACGGTCGACGTCGATGTCGTCCCAGAGTTTTTCGATCAGAACCTGGTTCATTCCTTGCGCCTCTTGCGGCCGTGCGCCTTCTTCGCCAGGTTGAGGGTCATGTAGACATGCTTCTGGACATTGTTGAAACCGTGCTTTTCAAAGAAGTTGATGCCGGCCTCGTTATCGGCATCAGTATCAATGATGACCATACGCACACCCTGCTTGATCATGCGCTTCTTGATCTCGTGAAACAGACTGTCACCAACACCTTTTTTCTGCAGTCCAGGCCGGACGCCGATCCATACCAGATAACCGTACTTCCAGGCCGAGTTGCTTTTCTCGACAGTCGTACCAAGCGCGAAGCCGACGACCTCGCTGTCAATCTCGGCGACGATACAAAGTTCGCTGTCGGAATTGTAAAGTGTGGTAATCTCATACTCATCCCAGGTGCGGTACATGCTGGCGGAACACTCCGCAGTAAATAACCGCTCACCGAGATGAAATACCGTGGCGAAATCATCAATCGTCATATCTCGAATGTCCAGTTGGGCAACAATCTCGACCTTTTCACTGCTCATACAAGTCCTCTCTGTTCGTGTTATTATTCAGTTCCCTCACTCAACGGCACAGCATGTGGGCTGCAGCTGTTGCTTACGGGAAGTTAAGTGACAACGTTGGACGCAGGCAATGGCTGCAGACCACATGCACTCAACGGCACAGCATGTGGGCTGCCGCTGTTGCTTGCGGGAAGTTAAGTGACAACGTTGGACGCAGGCAATGGCTGCAGACCACATGCACTCGCTTATGTGCCGAATAGTTACCTGTTCGCTTGTTCAGGGCTTTCAAGTCAACCTTCAAAGCACTATCATTGCACGTTTTTTTGAATTGTAAATGGTAATCTTCCAGGATCTTCCCTTACCGGCACGCAACAAACAACACAGCCTGGAATCGCATCTTCATTTTACTTCCTTTCTGAAAGGCGTTTCCCTATTATGACGCGCCATGCAGTTCACAGCCTAAACAGCCGTAAAGACTGACGATGGTATGAATAACTCAGTAAATACGTTAGAATGCAAAAAGATAACACCCGGAAAGCATAATCATGAATAATTTCACCATCGGCTGGCGCGAGTGGCTGGCTTTGCCGGGCCTCTCTATTCCGGCCATCAAGGCAAAAATAGACACCGGAGCCAGGACCTCGGCTTTGCATGCTTTCTCGGTTGAAGCTTACGAAGCGAACGGCTTGCAGAGGGTTCGTTTCGGCGTCCATCCGCTGCAGAGGCGACTGGACCTGGAAATTTTCTGCGAAGCACCGGTCAAGGATTTTCGTGAAGTCAGTGATTCCGGCGGGCACCGCGAGATGCGCTATGTCATAGAAACCGAGATTCTCATGGGTCAACTTTCCAGGCGCATCGAGATTACCCTGACCAATCGCGACAACATGAAATTCCGCATGCTGCTCGGCCGTACTGCATTAGCCGGGCTTCTGGTTGCCCCTGATCGATCCTACCTGCTGGGTCGCAAGAAACACAAATATTGAAATGAGAATGAATCCATTATGAACATTGCAATTATCTCCAGAAATTCAAAGCTTTATTCAACCCGTCGCATGGTTGAAGAAGCCGTTGCCGGCGGGCATGAAGTTCGCGTCATCGATCCACTCCGCTGTTACATGACGATCGCCAGCCAGCGCCCGACGATTCATTACAAAGGTGAGGAACTTACCGGGTTTGATGCAATCATCCCCCGGATCGGTGCATCGATCACCTTTTACGGCACGGCTGTCGTCCGACAGTTCGAGATGATGGGTGTCTACAGTATCAATGAATCGGTGGCGATCAGCCGGTCACGCGACAAACTGCGCAGTCTGCAGCTCCTGGCCCGCAAGGGGATCGGCCTGCCGGTCACCGGTTTCGCCCATTCGACCAATTTCACCAAGGATCTGATCACGCTGGTCGGCGGCGCCCCGCTGGTCATAAAACTTTTGGAGGGAACCCAGGGAATCGGTGTGGTTCTGACCGAAACCGACAAGGCCGCCGAGAGTGTTATCGAGGCGTTCCGTGGGTTGAAAGAGAACATCCTGGTTCAGGAGTTCATCAAAGAAGCCGGAGGCGCCGATATCCGCTGTTTCGTGATCGGCGACAAGGTGGTGGCATCCATGAAACGCCAGGCTGGCGAAGGTGAATTCCGCTCCAACCTGCATCGCGGCGGCAACGCAACGCTCGCCAGACTGACTCCGCAAGAGCGTTTGACTGCGGTACGGGCCGCCAGGATCATGGGACTGAACGTGGCTGGTGTCGACCTGCTGCGTTCCAACCATGGCCCGGTGGTGATGGAAGTCAACTCTTCACCAGGCCTCGAGGGGATTGAAAAATCCACCGAAAAGAATGTTGCCGGCATGATCATCGATTTTATCGAAAGGCAAGCCAAACCAGGCAAAACCAAAACCCGGGGCAAAGGATGAAACAACAAGCATCCTTCACTCTGGGCGGCACAGAAGTCGTCGCCGGCGAACGCATCACGATCGAGCTGCCGATGGCCCGGCTCTACACACATTCGAAAATCACCCTGCCGGTCCACGTGATTCATGGCAGGCAGGCGGGGCCGACCCTCTTCCTCTGCGCTGCCATCCACGGCGACGAGATCAACGGAGTAGAGATCATCCGGAGACTTCTGCGTAACAAGGCCATGACCCGTTTGAAAGGAACCCTGCTTGCGGCACCGGTCGTCAATCCGTACGGATTCATCCAGCGTTCACGTTATCTTCCGGACCGTCGTGACCTGAATCGCTCCTTCCCCGGCACTCCGAAAGGTTCGCTGGCCGGGCGCATTGCCCACCTGTTCATGCAGGAGATCGTTTGCCGCTCGACCCACGGCATCGACATCCACACCGGCTCGAATTATCGCAGCAACTTGCCGCAGATCAGAACCTCGCTGGACAACGCGGAGAATCTGCGACTGGCCAGGGCGTTCGGCGCGCCCATGATCATACACTCCGAGATCAGGGACGGGTCGCTGCGCGAAGCCGTTGCCGACCAGGGCATCCCGGTCCTGCTCTACGAGGCCGGCGAAGCCCTGTATTTCAATGAATCCGCGATCCGTTCCGGGGTTCGCGGTGTCATCAATGTCATGCGAGCCATCGACATGTTGCCGAAAGATCGCAAGTCTCGCAATCAGGAGCCTCTCATTTCCCGCAAGACCAGCTGGGTCAGAGCCTCCAGAAGCGGGGTCTTCTACAAACAGGCGACTCTTGGTACACTGGTTCGGAAAAACGACCTTTTGGGGATTATAAACGATCCTGTCGGCGATCAGGAAGAGAGTATCCGCGCACCCTTCACAGGGGTCATCATCGGCCAGCTCACCCTGCCACTGGTTCATGAGGGCGACGCCCTGGTGAACCTGGCGCACGTAGATGATCACGGCGAAGCGGAGGAGGCACTCGATGATTACGCATCCTCTCTCACTGAAGAAGATTTTGGACTGGAGCGATAGGAGGCTGAACCAACGGCTGGCCTGCAGTAATGGCCACGGAGCTAGACGGATATGGGCAAAAATCATTTTCTGAATCTCGATTTCCTGAACCTGCCGATCAACAGGGACCTCTTCCAGGTCAAGGCCAAAAAAATCGGCCTGCCGCCGGGGACCTTGACCCATGTCGGCGAGAAAAAAACCGAACGACCGGTGCTGAGTTCGATCGACTACGACCAGACCCGCTTCGACACCCGCACCGACATCACGATCGAGGACGCCGCCGCTCTCAAGGAAACCGCGACGGTCAGCTGGATCAATCTGAGCGGCATTCACGATGTCAATCATATCGCGGGAATCGGCAAACATTTCGACATCCACCCCCTGGCACTCGAAGACATCCTCAACACCCAACACCGGCCCAAGGTTGAGGACATGGATGATTACAGCCTGATCATCCTCAAGATGCTGTTCTTCGACGACAAATCACAGAGCATCGCAACAGAGCAGGTCAGTCTGGTTCTTGGAGCGCATTATGTCCTCACCTTCCAGGAACGCGAAGGGGATGTCTTTGACGGCGTCCGTGACCGTCTGCAGCGCAGCAGTGGCCGGATCCGCCAACGCGGCTCGGATTATCTGGCCTACGCCCTGATTGATTCGATCGTTGACAGCTATTTCCATATCCTGGAGAAGGTTGGCGATCGACTTGTAGAACTCGAAGAAGGCTTGACCGAACATCCCGACCAGGGGACCCTGAAAACGATCCACCATTTCAAGCGTGAACTGATCAGTCTGCGCAAATCGATCTGGCCCATGCGTGAAGTGGTTGCCGGTCTGCAGCGTGAGGAATCCGCTCTGATTGACGCGTCGACTTATCCATATCTGCGCGATCTCTACGATCACACCATCCAGGTCATCGATACCACGGAAATTTACCGCGACACCTTATCCAGCCTGCTCGATCTGTACATGTCCAGCATCAGCCACCGCATGAACGAGATCATGAAGGTTCTCACCATCATGGCCTCGATCTTCATCCCGCTGACCTTCATTGCCGGTATCTACGGCATGAATTTCGAGTACATGCCCGAGCTCAAATGGCGTGGAGGGTATTTCATGGTCTGGGGATTGATGGCGGGCTGCGCCATCGGTATGGTCATCTATTTCAAAAGGAACAAGTGGCTATGAGCCTGCAGAGACGATCAACGGCCTGGTTCACCATCAGGCTGGTCACCTGTCTGAGCCTGTTTTTCTCCATCCTCGCCGTCGCTCCGGTCAGAGCTGAAGAGACCCCTGCGGCGAAAAGTTCTTTCCCGGGCCTTAATGAAGTGGTCCCGAAGGCGATGACTGCTGCCGCCGGGATAACCGAGGCGAATGCGATCCTCTCCCAGGTGGATTCATTAAACCTAGTCTACCGGCAGCTTGCGGAACTGTCCGATAAACTCAAGAGACTGGAAGAGCGGTTTACAAATTGGGAGGCGGCCGTCAACTGGCCGCTGAACCGCCTGATGTCAGCGCAGGCCAGCTATGTTGAGATCAACCAGCAGCAGGAAGTTTTGCTCAAACAGCTTTCCGCAAAACTCGAAGTCATCGAAGATCTTCGGGTGGAATGGGCAGAGGAAAAAACATATTGGCAGGAATGGCGGGAAGCCCTTCGGCAGGAGCAGGTAAATATTCCTGAAGAGACCTTCATCAAAGCTCAACAAAGCATTGAGGCCCTGTTAAAAAGTATAGCCGAGGCTTCTGCGCAGCTGGTCAAAAAACAGGAGGAATTTGCTCAGATCCAGGAGCTCCTCGCCAGCCGGCTCAACCTGATAGATGCCACCCTTGATCAGCTGCGGCATGAAACCTTCCGACGTAATGCTTACTCTTTATTCAGTCTTGATTTTTATCAACAATTCACCCGGGAGCTGTTCAACGAATACCGTGACAACATCAGATCAACCATCAAGCTTCCCGAGGAATTCTGGTCGCGTCAGGGCTGGATAGTCATACTCCAGTTATTCATCACCTTATTTATCACAAGAATTCTCTTTCGACACAGGCGGTCTCCTGAACTGATCAGTCCCGAGTGGCGCTTCTTTTTTAAGCATCCCATTGCCGGCGCTACCTTCGTTACGATTGCAGCAACCAGCACCTTCTACACCAACCCTCCCCCCTCCTGGAACTGGCTCATGCTGACCACGGCTACGATTGCCGGCACGATCCTGGTCGTAGCGATGATAGAAATACCCCGACGCAGACGGTTAATCAGGGCACTGGCCGTCATCTACCTGCTTTCGGAGGCCCTCAAGGTCAGTGGTCTGCCAACGCCCGCATACCAGCTGTACGAGGTTATCCTCTGTGCGGTCGCTGCTCCGATGTGCTTTTGGCTCGCCCAGAGCCGCCGACGTCAGCAACCGGATCGTTTCGGGTTTTACGTTGTCTCACTCTACATGATCAGCCTGTTCGCCCTGGTCGGCCTGGTCACGGCACTGCAGGGCTTCTCCACTCTCTCCATCCAGCTGGTCGATGCCGTGCTCGGGACCATCATCCTGTTGTTCATGGTAAGGATGTCGATCCATCTGGCAGACGGCGGCATCAATGAGCTTTTGTACCTGAACTGGGTCAAAAAGCGAACGTTCATCAGGCTTCTCGGCATCAGCACTGCCGAGCGGATGAAAACTCTGGCACGCATTTTCATCCTGGTCAATGCCGGCCTCTTCCTGCCGGTCGTATGGAACCTCTATAATAGCGTCGATGAAGTCATGGCCGGCATCCTGGGCCTTAAGTACACCATCGGCGAGTTCAGCATCTCGGTCTACATGGTCGTGATGGTCGCACTGGTCATCTACCTGACCAGCCTGGTCTCATGGATTTTGCAGGCTCTTGCCGATGCTCACTACATGTCACCACGCATGATGGATTTCGGCGTTAAAACCGCCATGAAAAGACTGCTGCACTATGCCCTCTTCAGCGTCGGCTTTTTCATTGCTGTCAGCATGGCCGGACTCGAGTTGCAAAAATTCGCCATCATCGCCGGCGCTCTCGGTGTCGGCATCGGCTTCGGCCTGCAGAACATCGTCAACAACTTTGTCAGCGGCCTGATCCTGCTCTTCGAACGCCCGGTCAAGGTGGGCGACACCATAAATATCGACGATCAATGGGGAACCATCACCCGGATCGGGCTGCGCTCAACGATTTTCGAGACCCTCGACCGTGCCGAGATCATCGTCCCGAATTCTGAGCTGATCTCGCAGAAAGTCATTAACTGGACCTTCACAACCCACATTTCCCGCATTGTATTGACAGTCGGCGTCGCCTATGGCAGCCCGCTGAACAAGGTCCTGGGAATTCTTATGCGAGTGGCACAAGAACATCCCGACATTCTCAACGAACCGGAGTCTTCGGCAATTTTCACCGGTTTCGGTGACAGCTCCATCGACTTTGAACTGCGCGTCTGGGTCTCCGATATCAATAAGCGCCTCAGAATAAAAAGCGAGCTGGGACTCGCGATCGACAGCGCCTTCCGCGAAGAGAATATCACCATCCCCTTCCCGCAGCGTGACTTGCATTTGCGCAGCATTGAATCTAAGCTGGAACCGTTACCAGGGGATCTCTCAGAAAAGAGTCCATGCGAACCTCAAGGATCCGCCGAATGAACTTTACCGATCAATTCCACGACGCCTGCGGTATGGGCATTTTGGCACACCTGCGGGCGCAACCGAGTCATTTGCTGCTCGAAGACGCCATTCACAGCCTCTCGCGCATGATGCATCGCGGCGCGATTGCGGCCGACGGCAAGACCGGCGACGGCTGCGGCATTCTCTGCGCCATGCCGACCACCTTCATGCGCCTGATTGCCCGCGAAGCCGGGATCTCCCTGCCAGAAGATTTTGCGGTTGCCAGCCTGTTCCTGACCGACCCCGACATACAGCAGGAGCTGTTTCGCAAACAGTGCGCCCGCAATGACCTCGAGGTTGTGCTGTTCCGTGAAGTCCCCATCGACCCCGATGCCCTCGGCGAGTATGCCCGTGAACGTCTGCCGAAGATCGTGCAGGCATTCGTGGTGCCTGCCGAGTTGAATGCGACCCGTCGCTTCGATGCCCTGATCTATTTGACCCGCAAGGAAATCGAACAGAGCCTCAAGGAGGATCCGGGATTCTACATCGCCTGCTTTTCGCGGACTTTGCTCTCCTACAAGGGCCTGGTCATGCCGAACTATCTGCAGCAGCTCTTCCCCGATCTCAACAGTGTCGAGTTCGCCACTCATCTCGTCATGTTTCACCAGCGTTTTTCGACCAATACGCTCCCCCAGTGGCGCCTGGCCCAGCCGTTTCGCAATCTCTGCCACAACGGCGAGATCAACTCGATCCAGGGCAACGTCTTCAGCACTCTGGCCAAGGCTGCGGCCATGCATAGCCCGGTATTCAGCGATGAAGAGCTCGGGCGGATCATGCCGATCCTGCAGGACGGCGGCAGCGACAGTGCCAAGCTCGACAACATGTTCGAGTTCCTGCTGATCAACGGCGTCGATTACTTCAAGGCGGCGCGCATCCTGATCCCACCGGCCCGCCACAATGTGGCGCACATGCAGGCCAATCTGCGCTCGTTCTACGAATACACTTCGGCCGCCTGGGAACCCTGGGACGGTCCGGCTGCGGTTAGCATGACCAATGGCCGCTACGTCGGCTGCCTGCTCGACCGCAATGGTTTACGTCCGGCCAAATATGTCATCACCACCGACAACCGACTTTTGATCACCAGTGAATTCGGGGTTCTCGGCACCCCTCCTGAGAAAATCCGCGAACGCGGCCGTCTGCAGAGCGGTGAGATGATCGCCGCCGACCTGCAGACAGGCCAGGTGTTCAAATCCAGCGACATCGACCGCTACCTGATGGACTCGCAAACCTACAGCGAGTGGCTGACTGATCGCACCTGTTATCTGATGGAGTTCATCGAGCACCAGTTCGAGGATCTGAGTGATTTCCGATACAAAGACCTCTATCTCCTGCAGCGCTACCACAACGTCACCCATGAAACCGTGGAGTACATCATCAAACCGATGCTGCGCGAAGGCAAGGAGCCAACCGGATCCATGGGCGATGACACGCCACCTGCTGCCTTCTCTACGGTTCAGCGCGATTTCGCCGACTTCTTTCGCCAGAAATTCGCCCAGGTCACCAATCCGCCGATCGACCCCTACCGCGAGAAAGTGGTCATGTCGACGACCATCGGCATCGGCGAGATCGGCAATCCCCTGATCGAGACCCCGGGCCGTGGCCGGCGCTTAAAAAACATATCACCGATCCTCTCCCACGAGATCTTCGAGGCCCTGCTCGCCTTCGGCAACCCGGACCACTCGCGTTTTGAGACCTGCTACCGACACCGGTTTTTCACCACCGGCTTCGATCAGGACCTGCGTCAGGCACTGCAGGATCTCGGTGATGCCGTCTTAACCGCGGTCAGGGATGGAGGAGTGCGCGTGCTGGTGCTCGACGATCGGGTTCTTGACAAAAACACCCGGCTGATACCAATGGCCATGGTGATCGGTTCTCTCAACCAGCGCCTGCTCAAGGAGCGCCTGCGTCACCTGACCACACTGGTCACGGTCACCGGCGAGGTGATCAACCCGCATCAGGCCTGCGTGCTGATCGGTTTCGGTGCAGTCGCCATCTACCCCTGGCTCCTTTATGCCAGCGGCCTGGAGATGTGTGAGCGCCAGGGGATGACGCCGCGTGAGACCCGGCTGGCACTGAAGAACCTCTATGAGGCATTGACCAAGGGGATTCTCAAGGTCATATCAAAAATGGGAATCAGCACCGTCTCAAGCTACCGCAATGCGGCGCTGTTCGATATCCTCGGCCTGTCGACGGAAATCGCCAGGACCTGCTTCCCGGCCGCAAGTTGTCTGCTGCCCGGACTCGGCTTTGCCGAGATCGAAGCACGCATCGGCGAGACGCATACCCGGGTGTTCCGCAAGAGTCACATGCAGCCGGTTTACCCGCTGGCTGTCGGCAGTGCAAGCCGTGACAATCCGGGCGGCGAATATCATGACTTCAACTCGTTGACGATCGTTACCATTCACAAGTTCGCTGAAACGCGGACCCGCGAGGATTATCTCGCGTTTCGCAAGTTGAGCTACGGCCGCGGACAGAAGTTTGTACGCGACTTCTTTACCTGGAACTCCCCGCACATACCGATCCCGATCGAGGAGGTCGAACCAATCGAGGCGATCACTCGTCGTTTTGATTCCGCCGGCATGTCGCTCGGCTCGATTTCTCCAGAGGCCCATGAGGCACTCGCTGAAGCGATGTATATCCTTGGCGGCTGCTCCAACAGCGGTGAGGGCGGAGAAGCCCCGGAACGATTGAAGACCACCCGCAACAGCAAGATCAAGCAGATCGCCTCAGGCCGCTTCGGCGTAACCCCCGCCTATCTGCGCAGCGCGGAGGAGATCCAGATCAAGATCGCCCAGGGTGCCAAGCCGGGCGAAGGCGGTCAGTTGCCAGGCGAGAAAGTCACCCCGCTGATCGCCTCGCTGCGCCACACCATCCCCGGGATCACCCTGATCTCGCCACCACCGCATCATGATATTTACTCGATCGAGGACCTGGCGCAGCTGATCTTCGACCTCAAGCAGGTCAACCCGGACGCCCGCATCTCGGTCAAGCTGGTCTCCAGCGGAGGTGTCGGCACCATTGCAGCCGGCGTCGCCAAGGCTTATGCCGATCGCATCATCATCTCCGGCTCGGAAGGCGGTACCGGCGCGGCTTCCCAGACCTCAATAAAGTACGCAGGCAATCCCTGGGAACTCGGCCTCGCTGAGGCGAACCAGAGCCTCAAGGGGAACAATCTGCGCGACCTGGTGCAGCTGCAGACCGACGGTGGCATCAGGACCGGTCGTGACGTGGTCAAGGCTGCCATGCTCGGTGCCGAGTTTTACGGTTTCGGCACGGTCCTGTTGGTGATGCTCGGCTGCAAGCTGCTGAGGGTCTGTCATCTCAACCGTTGCACCGTCGGCGTGGCGACCCAGGACAAAAACCTGCGGGCGCACTTCGTCGGCACAGTTGACAAGGTCGTCAGTTACCTGAGTAATGTCGCCGAAGATGTTCGCGAAATCCTGGCCGAACTCGGTTTCCGCAGCCTGGAAGAGGTTATTGGCCGGACCGACCTGCTCCGGCTGATCGAGGATCAGCAAGCCGCCCAATTCGACTTCAGCTCGGTTCTACGCTACATCGAAGGTCCGAACCAGAAGCTCAGGCCCAACGACCCCTTCGACCGCAATACTTTTGAGAAGCAACTTCTCGAGAGGGTTCTACCGGTGATCAACAATCCCGAGGACGAGATTGTCATCGAAAGCGAGATCACCAACCTCAATCGTTCAGTCGGTGCCATGATCAGCGGTGAGATTGCCAAGTATTACGGGGATGCCGGCCTGCCCAAGGAAGCCATCACCCTCAAGCTGACCGGTGTAGCCGGCCAGTCGCTCGGTGCATTCCTGTCTCACGGGGTCAGTATCTTCCTCAATGGTGTCGCCAATGACTATGTCGGCAAGGGCATGCACGCCGGGCGTATTGTCGTCAGTCCGCGCATCTACCAGGAGGGCACGGCGGTGATCGGCAACACCTGTCTTTATGGCGCCACCGGCGGCAAGCTGTTCGCGTCCGGGATTGCCGGCGAACGCTTTGCGGTGCGCAACTCCGGAGCCCTGGCCTGTGTTGAGGGCGTCGGCGATCATGCCTGTGAATATATGACCGGCGGTACGGTCGTCATCCTCGGCGAGACCGGTATCAACTTTGGTGCCGGCATGACCGGCGGTGCAGCCTTCATCTACGACCGTAACAAGACCTTTATCGACAATCTCAACGGCGAGCTGGTCGAGGCCCGGCGCATCGACGTCGATGACGACAATGAAGGCAAGATGTATCTGAAGACGATTCTGAACAGTTATTTCGACCGGACGGAAAGTCCCAAGGCCCGGTTCCTGCTTGATCACTTGCGCGAGGAACTGGCTTACTTCTGGATGGTCACACCGAAGGATATGCGGGCACCGCTGAACCCTAAGGAAGGCAACTAGCACCTGGGAAACGTGAGGGGTGAGGGGTGAGGGGCAGATTAAAGATTTAAAGCAAAGGGAATGCTTCATTTTAGAATTCCGTGGAAACCTTGATTTTTACTTTGCATCTTTCTTTTCCTCTTTGCGTTGAATGATTTTTCTAACAGGATTTTTTATGCAAAGCTTTGTTGAGACCAATCGAGAAGAACCTTTCAAAGAAGATGTCAGTCGGCGGTTGCGGAGTTTTGAAGAGATCTACCGTTTCTTCAGTGACATCAAGGTCGCACGTCAGGCCGAACGTTGCGTGCAGTGCGGCGACCCCTTCTGCACCACCATCGGCTGTCCGCTTGGCAATCTTATTCCGCAATGGCTTGAGGCAATTGCCGAGAAGGATCTGGAGAAAGCCTTCCTGCTCTCTAACGAGACCTCGCCCTTTCCGGAGATCCTCGGCCGGATCTGCCCACATAACTATCTCTGTGAAGGCGCCTGCACCCTCGATGACGGCTATGGGGCCATCACCATCGGTCCGATTGAAGCATCGATCACAGACCTTGCATTCGAGGCAGGCTACACTCTGCCCTTTCCGGGGATCACCAGCGACAAGCAGGTGGCAGTGGTCGGCTCCGGACCAGCCAGCATGAGTTGTGCCCATTTCCTGCTGCGGGCCGGTATCAAGGTTGATATGTTTGAGCGTGCCGATGTTCCGGGCGGTCTTCTGGCCTATGGCATCCCGGGCTTCAAGCTGGAGAAAAAAACCGTGGAGCACCGTTTCCGGATCCTCCAGGAAGCCGGACTCAACTTGCACCTGAACGCCGAGATCGGTTATGAAAAACCTTTCCCGGAGCTGCTTGACAACTACGATGCTGTGTTCCTCGGCCTCGGTGCCACCAACGGCAAATTATCCGACATCGACAATGAGGAACATGACCATGTCTTTCTTGCCATGGAGTTCCTCACCAATATCCAGCGGCATCTGCACGGCAAATCGTGGATGGATCGCTTCGGTGTGCTAGGCAAACGGGTCGTCGTGGTCGGTGGCGGCGATACCGCCATGGACTGTGTGCGCACTGCAGTGCGCGAGGGGGCAGAAAGCGTTACCTGCCTCTACCGGCGCGACGAAAAGAACATGCCCGGCAGCCGCAAGGAATATCAGAATGCAGTCGAAGAGGGCGTTATCTTTCTTTTCACCGAAGCACCGCAGCGCATCGTCGTCAATGAAGACGGCGTACTGGTCGGCATCGATGCGATTCGCATGCAACTCGGCGAAGCAGATGCAAGCGGCCGGCAGCGGGTCGAAGAGATCCCGGGGACAGAACGTTGTGTACCGGCTGATGTCGTCATCATGGCGCTCGGTTTCGATATGGAAGGTTTCCCCTGGCTGATTGATACCGGCGTCGAACTCGGTAAATGGGGAGAGGTCGTTATTGATCAGGCGACCGGCAGGAGCACTAACCCTAAAGTTTACGCAGGGGGAGATTGCAACCGGGGAGCAGACCTGGTGGTAACCGCGGCGGCTGACGGCAGAAAAGCCGCACTGGCGATCATGGAACAGTTGCTTGGCTGACGTGAGTGGACACTCGTTACAGGACATCTAAAACCCGACCATTGGGAAGTACCCTGAATGCGCATACTGATTATCGAGGATCAGCCTGAGATCCTGCAGAATATCGCTGACTACCTTGAGTTGAAAGGTTACCTGGTGGACTGTGCATACGATGGCCTGGGCGGCCT
>JBPPMD010000191.1:0-8250 GCA_051305875.1 Desulfuromonadales bacterium
GAGAACGAGTCCATTTGGGGTCTCAAAAACAACCTCGACCGCTGATGCCAAACACGGCGTGGTCACCAGGGACGCCATCAGCAAAACACCAACAACCAGCAATCCATTTTCAAATTTCATTTTTCAACTCCCTTTAGTCATCAGTGATGTTCGCCAGGATTTCTCGGATCTTTTTCTTCTGTGAGCGACTAAGTGTCGAAGTGTCAACCTTGCTGAGCATAGGACCTTTTTGAGATCTGACCTCTTGCAAAGTTTGCCTCGCCTTGCTTCTGCTTCTTGAGCTCAGCGCGCGGTAAACACTTGCTCGTGTCGATAAAAACTTTTCAACAAGGTCCTCTGCTTCACCTGTTAAAACATCATATTCATCCTCAACCCTCTTCGGAGCGCCCTCATCAACGGTTTTATCTTGAGGTCTGCCCCCGGCCTTCTCCTTGTCAGGAGGAGACATATGAGAGGTCGTCACATTCAATTCAGGCATATCTTCCACATACTCTGCCTGACACCCCTGTGGAAGGTTTGCCGGGTTATCCGTAAAAACAATCTCCCCCCCAACATCCTCACACCGAAAGATAGCGGCAAAGCTCAAATCAGAAGTTACCATCAGTAATACAATCAGGATCAAAATCCTCAACCTAACCACCCCCTTTCCAGACAGTGATGGGTGGGGCCCTGACCATGCAGGGCCCTTTATTGTTCTGGGAAAACCATTATAACATGTGTTAAACAGCTCCCCTGCCGTGCTCGCCGGTGCTGATGCGTACCGCCTGTTCAATATTGGCCACGTAGATCTTACCATCCCCCTTGAGTCCGGTGTGGGCGGCCTTTTCGATCGTCGCCACCACCTGATCAACCAGATCATTCTGGCAGACGATCTCCAGTTTGACCCCTGGGCGACTCTCCACCTGCGCATCTCCTCCGGCTCCACCCCAGCCGAGACCGTAGCCGCGGCTGTCGATAACGCTCATGCCGCTGAGCCCATCGACCCTGCGCAGGGCGCGGATGACCCCTTCGAGCTTGTGTTTTTTGATGTAGGCCTTGATTTCCTTCATGGCTTAAACCTCCTTTTCGACATTGATAGCGAACCATTTGTAAAGTGCCGGAATCACCAGCAGGGTGAGAATCGTCGAAGTCACCAGGCCACCGACCACCACCGTAGCCAGGGGGCGTTGCACTTCGCTGCCGGTACCGCTGGAGAAGAGCAGCGGGATCAAGCCCAACGCAGTAGTGAGAGCGGTCATCAGCACCGGCCGCAGGCGCAGGCAGGCCCCTTTAATCGAGGCCTCATTGATTTCCACCCCGTCGCGCAGCAGCTGGTTGAGATAGGTGACCAGTACCATGCCGTTCTCCAGTGCGATGCCGAACAGGGCAATGAAGCCGATCGACGATGGCACCGAAAGATTCTGGCCGGTCAACCACAGGCCGATCACACCGCCGACCAGGGCCAGGGGAATATTGAACAGGATCAGGGCGGTGTTCTTGAGCGAACCGAAGTTCATGAACAGCAGCAAGACGATGATCAGCAGCGTCACCGGCACCACCAGGGCCAGACGCTTGTTGGCCTGCTGCTGCAGTTCAAACTGCCCGCCCCAGTTGATCAGGTAGCCCGGCGGCATCTGCAGCTTTTCGGCGATGGCCTGTTGCCCTGCGGCGACGAAGGAGCCGATGTCGCGGCCGCGCACGTTGGTCTGCACAGTGATGAAACGCTGGTTGTTCTCCCGGGTGATCTGACGCGGGCCGACGATTTCATCAATAAAAGCCAGCTGGTCAAGAGGGACTTTAGCGCCGCCGGGGGCCGCGATCAGGATATGCCGGACCGCTTCGGCATCTGCGCGGGCTTCCGGTGCAAAGCGGACAAAGATATCGAAACGACGGATGCCCTCAAAGATCTGCCCGGCCGCTTCACCACCAATAGCAGTGCGGATGACGTTCTGGACGTCCTCGACATTGATGCCGTAACGGGCGATCGCCTGACGATCGATACGAATGCGCAACTGCGGCGTACCGGTCACCTGGTCCTTCTGCACATCGGCGGCGCCGGGAATCTCGCGGATCAGCGCCTCGATCTCGGCGGCCTTTTCCTTGAGTACCTCCATGTCGGGACCGAAGATCTTGATCGCCAGTTCCGCCTTGGTGCCGGTCAGTAGTTCATCGACCGCCGCCGCGATCGGCTGGGTGAAGTTGAACTGGGCTCCGGGGAAGCTCTCGAAGGCGTGTCCCATTTTTGCATAGAGTTCGTCGGAGGTTGCAGCGCTGGTCCATTCCGACTGGGGTTTGAGGGCGACAAAGGCCTCGGCGCTATTGACCGGGTCGGCATGGGCGCCGACTTCGCCGCGACCGACGCGGGTGACAATCCGGGTCACCTCGGGGAATTGCCCCATGAGCCGTTTTTCGAAGCGCAGCATGGTCTGTTTCGACTCTTGCAAAGAAATTGACGGGGCCATGGTGGCACGCACCAGCAGATCGCCCTCGTCGAGACGTGGGGTGAACTCGGAGCCGAGTCTGGGCAGGACCAGCGCCCCAATCACCAGCAAGGCGATTGCCAGCCCTACCGCCAGTGAACGCCGACGAACCAGCAGACTGACCAGCGGCCGATAGGGGCGCAGCAGCCAGCGCACGATCCAGGCCTCCTTGGGTCCCTGGCCCGCCGCCACCGATTTCGGACGGCGCATCAGCAGGTGCGAGACGACCGGAGCCAGCAACAGCGCATAAAGCAGCGAGCCGAACATGGCCAGGGCCACGGTGTAGGCGAGCGGCTTGAAGGTCTTGCCTTCGACCCCCTGCAGAGTGAAGAGCGGCAGAAAGACGATGATGATAATAACGATGGCGAAGATGATCGGTCGACCAACCTCGGCGCAGGCTCGGGCAATCACCGCCAGGCGCGAGTCCTGCGAGTCGGCCTCGCGCAGCAGACGGTCGATATTTTCCACCATGACGATGGTGGCATCAACCATCATGCCGATAGCAATGGCCAGCCCCCCCAGCGACATGAGGTTGGCGCTGATGCCGAACAGCTTCATCAGGATGAAGGCAAAAAAGATCGAGAAGGGAATGGACAAGGCAACCACGATGCTCGCCCGCAGACCACCCATGAAAATCAGCAGCACGCCAACAACCAGCAGCACGCCAAAAATCAGGGCGTCGGTAACCGTCTTCACGCATTTGCTGACCAGGGTCGACTGGTCATAGTAGGTGACCACCCGGACTCCCTCGGGGAGCACCTCGTTGATCTCGTTCAGCTTGGTCTTGACATCGGCGATGACACTGGAGGTGTTGGTGCCGATCAGCTTGAGAACCATGCCGACCACGGCTTCGCCGGCACCATCCATGGTCGCCAGCCCCCGGCGGATTTCACCGCCGATGACCACCTCGGCGACCTGGTCAAGAAAGACCGGGGTGCCATCCTGGACCTTGAGCACAATGCGCTCCAGGTCACTGATACTCTCGGCGAGACCGACCGAACGCACGATGTACTCCTCGGCGTTCTTGATCAAAAACTGGGCGCCGACGTTGCCGTTGTTGGCCTTGACTTTTTCGACGATCTCACCGATGGACAGATCGTAGCGCAGCAGATCGGCAGGACGCACCCGCACCTGGAACTGCTTCACCTCGCCGCCCAGGGAGAGCACCTCGGTCACACCGGGGACGGTCTGCAGATTGAACTTGATCAGCCAGTCCTGGATCTCGCGCATCTCCTCGGCGCTGCGCTTGCCACTTTCATCTTCCAGCACGTAGAAGAGGATCTGACCCAGGCCGGTGGCGATCGGCCCCATGGCTGGCTCCCCGAACCCTTCGGGGATCTCTTCGCGGGCCATCTGCAGGCGTTCGCCAACCAGCTGGCGGGCGAAGTAGATGTCGGTACCATCTTTGAAATAAACGTTGATGACCGACAGGCCGAAGTTGGACACCGAGCGGATCTCCTTGAGCTCGGGCAGGCCGTTCATGGCGGTTTCCACCGGGTAGGTGATGTACTTTTCCACCTCTTCGGGGGCCAGGCCTTCGGTTTCGGTGAAGACCTGAACCAGGGCCGGGGTCACATCAGGAAAGGCGTCGACCGGCAGCTGTCTGTAGCTGAACCAGCCGGCCGCCAGGACCAGCACGCCGAGCACGCTCATCAGCAACCGGCTGTGCAGGGCAAAACGGATGATTTTTTCCATAGAAATGCTATCTCCAGTTCCTCAGGCTGATCAAAAATGCCCAGATGCAAGGCGCGCGATAACCTGAGGAATAAGGCGTACCCGGGGGTACGTCGTTGACGAAGGGTGAGCAGAACGCCGAAGATGGGTGTTTTTCATCGGCCGATCAGTGATTGTGGCCGTCGCCGAAGGCCCCCTTGGACAGCTGCGCCTTGAGGGTGAACGCTCCCTGGCTCACATAGCTCTGTCCCGCCTGCAGCCCGGAGAGGATTTCCACCTGGGTGGTATTCTCCCTGCCGGTTTCGACCGGTCTGGGCTCAAAGCCATCCTCGTCCTGAACGAAGACCACGTTGCGTCCCTCGAAGGACTGCAGGGCGCTCTTGGGGATGACAATGCCGGCCGCCGTGCTGCTCACGGCCACCTTTGCGGTCACAAACAGTCCCGGGCGCAGTACTCCGTCCGGGTTGGCGAGCACCACCCGGGCCTTGGCGGTACGGGTCGCCTCACCGACCAGCGGTCCGACCCAGGCGATCTTGCCGCTGGCCTCAGGGATACCGTGGCCGATTTCGATCACCACCGACTGCCCTTTGCGGATCAGGGCCAGGTCTTTCTGGTAGACGTTGATGTCGACCCACACCGAGGAGAGATCGGCGATGGTGAAAACTTCTGCGTCGGGTGTCACATTCTCGCCAAGGGTGATGTGCTTTTCGATGATGGTTCCGGCAAAGGGGGCACTGAGCGTGTAATGGGTGTAGGCATGGTCGGTCTTGCCGGGTAAGGCGGCCAGCTCCTGCTCACTGCAACCCAAAGCATGCAGCTGCTGTTCGGCCGAAATCCGGGCGATACGCGCTTCAGACCCGGCCTGACGAGCATCGAGATACTCCTGCTCGCTGGTCACCTTTTTCTGCCACAGCAGCTCCTCGCGCTCGAAATTGATCCGGGCCAGCTTCTCGCGCTCGATGGCTCCGAGATAGGCGGCTTTAGCGTCTGCCAGTTCGCGACTTTCAAGTACGGCCAAGCGTTCCCCGGTGCTGACCGCATCACCCACAGCCTTGTCGACCTGGCGTACAAGGCCGGAAACCCGGGGGACCACATGGGCCAGGCGGTCGGTGTTGAGAACGATCTCGCCGGGCAGGTCAACATACTGGTCGAGAACACCGACGGCGGCCGTGTCCAGCTCGATCCCGAATTCTTTGAGCTCCGCAGCGCTCAGGCGTACGACATCCTCGGCGTGCTCGTCTTCTTCCTCGCCGGCATTTGCATCTACTTCCTCACCCGCATGGGCATCTTCTTCCTCGCCGGCATGCTCGTCTCCAACCTGATCGCGTTTCTCCTCTTCTGGATGTTCTTCCTTGCCCTGACTGTTATCATCATCGACTGTCCGGGCCTGAACCTCAGCCGGAGTCGGCCACCAGGTCGCCGCAGCAAAAGCCAGCGCCGCAAGCATCAGTACTGTCAAAATTATCGGTTTGGTTCTCATCGAATCACCTCAATTGGTTGCATTGGTTAAATTGCCGGGAGCTCATGCAGCGGTGCACCGATTAAACGCTCCACCTCGGTACGCAGCTGGTGGTAGGTTGACAGGGACAGCAGGTACTGTCCCTTGACTTCGAACAGGGTGCGCTGAGCGTCGATCATCTGCAGAAAGTCAAACTTCCCCTGGCGGTAACCGAAGTCGGCGGCTTCAAAGACGCTCTGGGCCCAGGGCAGAATCTCATCTTTCAGAGTGCTTGCCTCGCTGTGGGCTGATGCAAGGGCCTGCCAGGCTTCGACAAGTCTTGTGCGGGTTTCGGTTTCTGCGGCCTGGCGTTCATGGCGGGCTCTTTCCAGCTTGGCGCGGGCTTCTCCAGCTCCTCCCTGATTGCGATCAAAGAGCGGTAGTGGCAGCTCGATGCCGGCCACCAGGGCATTGCTGTCGGAGTCTCGCAGGTTGCGCACCCCGAAACTGAAATTCACATCCGGGATGACTTGAACCCGGGCCAGGGCCAGGAATGCTTCGCGTTGCTCCAGTTCCATCCCCCAGCGGGCGACATCGGGGTTGTTGGCGAGCAGATGCTGGATGGATTCTTCGGCAGGCAGCGGCGACAAGGCGGTCAGGTCGCCGATGACTTGAGCGAAGTCAGCCCGGTCCGCCCCCCAATACGCGACCAACCGGCGGCGAACAGCCTCCAGTTCGCGACGCGCCTTGGATGCCTGGGAGTTTGCAGTTGCCAGCTCGATTTGTGCCCGGGCCTCATCCAGAGGAGGAACCTTGCCGGCTTCAACCCTTGCCTTCACCGCACTCAGGGTCTGCTCGGCCAGAGCGGCCAGCTCCTCGTTCTGAGTCACCTGCTCCTGGGTGGTCAGAACAAGGATGAACGCTTTGCTGGTCGCGGTGAGTACATCGAGTTTTTTACTCTGGTAGTCCCACCCGGCCAGCTCCGTGTCCAGTGTGGCGACCTGACGGCGCTTGCTTCGTTTGCCACCCAGTTCTATCAACTGGGACAGGGCGATGGTGGTCTCTGCGCCGTCGAAGCCTTGCAGTTCGTCTTCTCCGGCGAAATTTTCCACGTCCACGGCGAGAGCGGGGTTGGGAAGCAGTCCTGCCTGCAGGGCGGCGGCGTCCCTCGCGCGGATTTCTTCGGCATAGGCGGCCAGGCCTGGGTTGTGTTGCAGGGTCAGGCTCAAAGCCTCGACCAGTGTCAGACTGCTGATTGAGGCCTGTGTATGGATCTTATCACCGGTACGCGGGGCTGCGGCTTGAATGGCTTCTGCCGTCGTCACTGTCAGGACGAACGTCATGACCAACCAGAGCACACCCGCACCGGCCACTGCTGTGGTCAGACGCATGGATTAACTCCTGGAGATGAGATTTTTTTGTTGTAGCGACTCAGCGGATTCGAAAGGCCTTCATCCCTGAAGTCTTTCGTTAGGAACCGGGGCCTCAGAACATTCAGGCCCTGGATTCCGACCAATCCCCTGTAGGACCAATAGTGAAGAGATGGTCAACAGACACGGGTAAACATGGCTGACACCAGCTTAACAGGGCTATTGAGTCGCTATTTTTTTAATGAGCTTGAGGAATAACGGAAGTGGATCAACACAAAATGATGGTGGTACGCAGCGCGGTCATCGCCAGCAGAGGGGGGAGCTTGGCGACATCAGGGATGGCTTGCTGCTCAAAAGGACTGAACAACAGGTGCAAAGCAACCGACAGGGTCGCCTGGTCAATGGCCATGCCGGATGACGCAGCGGTTTTCCGCACAGCCTTGCCGGAAAGTTGAGGGTTGGAGACGGGAAGATGCCGACATTCGGCCTTGTGGTGGGGATCCGGATAATGATCCGTGGTCAGCTCTTCACAACCTGGCGTGGCAACGCAAGCTGGAGCAACTTGATCGCTGGCACAGCCGGTTGCATTTTCCAAATGGCTGTGCCCTTCTATCCCCAGGCACCAGGACAGACCATGCGCCATGGCGTGGCCGCCAAAGAGATAAAGCGACACCACAAAACAAATCAGGATTTGTCGAAACAATAATTGGCGCATGGAATCTCTAATTGTATTTATCCGGACACGTCGAACAGGCACGATGCAGTTTTTGATCATGAAACAACTTTTACCGACGAAAATTATTTGGTCCTCGTGAAATCGGACGCATCATCACATGCACTTCAGACTGAAGTCAACACCCTTGCGATACTGCATGTTGATGCTGCAAGCCACTCGTCCGCATGACCGTTCATGGTTTCTTTTGAGGCAGCAAATCCATGAAATACATTGCATCCTCGCCGCGCAGATTCTCCATCAACCCAATCAGGCCGTCGCTCAGGTTGCGGGCGTCGAAGCCTTTCGTGCGCAGATAGACCATGGCGATGGTGGCACGGTCCTTGTGCGGACAGGCAGTGATGATGATCTTGTCCCTGGGCAGTTCATCGAGGCGCCTGGGGAGTTCGTTAAGAGGAATCTTCAGGCCGAAACCGGTTCCCCATGCCAACTGCTCCTCTGCAAAGCGGATATCGACCAGCACGGCCTTGCCGTCTTCGATCCAGTCGAGAGCCTGCTTGCTGGTCGCCTTCATCTCTTTGCGCGATTCGTAGCTGTAGCCGAGCAGATAGTTTTCGACAGAAATAGATTCCGCGA
>JBPPMD010000022.1:0-2220 GCA_051305875.1 Desulfuromonadales bacterium
CATTACATCTGTCGATGCGGGGACTTTTTCCAAGGCTGCGGAATTGCTGCATATTACCCAGTCAGCCGTGTCGCAGAGAATCAAGTTTCTGGAAGAGTATTTCGGTCAGCAATTGCTTGACCGCAGTGGTCAGAGGCTTGTCCTGACATCCGCCGGCGAGATGGTTTTTGCCAAAGCCAAAGAGATCCTCGCAAAAGAGAAAGAATTGCTGACATGCCTGCAGGCCTCTGCTGTGCAAAAACGTCTTTCTCTCTGCTGTACGCCAACCTTTGGTATGGCCTATCTGCCCCTTGTCCTCAGCAGCTTCCTGCGGGTGCACTCAGACCTGAGTGACTTCAAGTTCAACTTTTTGCAGCCATCGGAAGCATTGCAAGGTCTGCGCAATGAAGATTTCGATCTGGCAGTAATTGAGCATCGCCTGGATCTGGATTTTGCCGGTTTCAACCGCTTTTTTATGCCGGATGACGAAATGCTGGTCGTTGCTTCTGCAAGACTGTTGATCCCGAATGTCGATGGTGTCGTCCAGCTCTCCGATTTGAAAAATATCCGGCTGTTCGCGCGTCGGGATGGCTGCAGTTCCAAGGAGCTGATGCGCAAAAATCTGGAAATGCATGGCTTTGATTTCAATGGTTTTGAGAGCGTTGTTGTCTCAGACGATTTGCATTTTACGATTCAGTCGGTTCTGCAGGGTGATGGGATTGCCTATCTGTCGCAGGCGTTGGTCAGTAATTATCTGATTTCCGGGGAGCTTGTCGGCTTGCGTGTCGAAGGTTTTCAGCATCGTCGTGGGCGCAGCGTGGTAATGCTTCCACAGCGGAGTGAGGATGTTTTGTTGATGGAGCTTCTCGAGAGTATTTTTACGGTGGTTTCACCCTTGTGGCGGCCCCGGATGGTGAATGATGCTGCTTGCGATGGGTGAATAATTGCTGCTGGGTTATTGATTGTAACAGGTTTTCCCCAGACATTGACCGTGCTGAATTAATTGTAATTTTGTGAGGATTTATGGAGAAACTGTTTAAAGGCGTCGCCAGGTTCCGTGAGGATGATTTCGAGGCACACAAAGAACTTTTCCAGTCTTTGGGCCGATCCCAGAAGCCGCATACCCTGTTTATCGGTTGCGCTGATTCGCGGGTGGTCCCGGACCTGATTACCCGCACCATGCCCGGAGAGCTTTTTACCGTCCGCAACATCGCCAATATCGTACCGCCCTATCGCGAAACGCAAGAATATGCAGGGACGACATCGTCCGTTGAGTACGCTGTACTGTCGCTGGGAGTAGAAAATATCGTCGTCTGCGGGCATTCCAATTGCGGTGGATGCGCGGCCATGAATCAGTCGCCCGAAGACCTTGCTCATCTGCCGAATGTGCGGCGTTGGCTGGAGATATCCAGCGAAGTGCGGGGTCGGGTCGACCGACAGATGGATGTCGAGTGCCCGGAGAAACGTGAATGGCTGACTGAGCAGATCAATATTCTTGTACAGATGCGCAACCTGCTTACTTACCCATACGTTCGGGAACGTTATCAGCAGGGAATTTTGAATATCTATGGCTGGTATTACATTATTGAGACGGGTGAAATCTTTAACTTCAATGACCAGAACGAAACCTTCGAGCTGGTGGACGGTCTCTGAAATCAGTCCTCTTCGGCGTCAACCCGGCCGTTCCTGGCCGGGTCCCAATCGAACTGGCGACGCAGGCGTTCTTCAGGGACCTGTTCAAGAAACTCCTCCTCGGCAAAACAATAACGGTAACTCTCGCAATAGGCGGTCAGAACCTCGTAGGCGCAATTGACTCTGCGGATTGCCTCGGGATCAGCGGAGCTCTCCCGGTCCGGGTGATGGGCCTTGACCAGTTCCCGGTGACGAGTCTTGATCTGGTCCAGGGTTGCCCGTTCCCCGAGAGCGAACACCTCGATCGCCTGCCTGAATTCACGATAAGTCATTTTTTTCTCCTGCCGGATGCATGCATTCCTGCTCTTAAGTAAAACAGCAAATGGTCATACTTTTCAAGTGCTAAGCAGTTTTGAGGTCTGATGCAGGTGGCTTTTGCGAGATAACGTTTTACTATATAGTGTAAAAAATACCTTGAAAATCAAATAGAGGGAGGTATGCTTCTGTTGCAGTTAACCCCAATCCGCAAACCTCAAGCAGGGGCACTCCTACGTAAGGCTTGCGGAGCTCTTTTTTTGAATTCGCCACCCCTGTTGGCGACAGAAATTG
>JBPPMD010000238.1:0-5163 GCA_051305875.1 Desulfuromonadales bacterium
TAAAACCTGGGATGGGTGTCGTCCGGGAAAATGCCGAAATCGATGGGCCGGGAAAGGGCGAGATCGTAGAGGCTGCCCTGGTCGTTCAAAGGAATCTTCTTCATGAGATCAAAGGTATTGAGATACCATGGACCCATACCGTGCCAGGAGTATTCCGATGGCATATTGTTGTCACTGCTGCGGGCGCTTCTAAAGAATCCTCCCGGCTGTTCCAAGGCTTCATACACCGAAACCTTATATCCCAACTCGTTGAGCTCATGTGCGGCACTTAATCCAGCGATTCCGGCGCCGAAAATAATGACTGATTCCATCGTTCTTCCTCCAGCAAACTCTATTTATACATTTCCAACTGCGGCAAAACACCGCCTTACAGACACCTGGACAAAATTCTTTTAATCAAAGCTGCGATTTGATTGGTAGCAGAATCTTTTCAGAAAACTGTGCGAAACCGCACATAACCTGCAGACGGACTGTTCATCCCAGCCGGGCAAAGGAGAACAGCGCTGTCAATGGATGCGGGCGGCGTTCGATCTGCGCGCGCAGCAATCCGGCGCCGAGCATGCTGTAAGTGATGCCGTTGCCACCGTAGGCCATCGCGAACAGCACGCGCGGCCCGTACTGCGGGTGGCGACCGAA
The DNA here is from genome assembly GCA_051305875.1 of Desulfuromonadales bacterium. Lineage (GTDB taxonomy): Bacteria > Desulfobacterota > Desulfuromonadia > Desulfuromonadales > BM103 > M0040. Next base: position 637 of record JBPPMD010000238.1, read on the forward strand.
CAGCGGCAGACCGTCGCTGGTTTCAGCGAACGTGCCTGCCCAGGCGAACGCCGGTTGCGCCTGAAGGTGAGGAAACAAACGGGCGACCTTGCGCTGCAGAGTCGCCGCCTTGCGGTCGACCAAGCGATTCCGGCGCGCCGGGATGTCGCGGTCGTCGTCTTCGCCACCGACCAGCAGCCGTCCATCGCCAGTGCTGCGCAGATACAGATACGGCCGCGCGGACTCCCACAGCAGCGTGTTTGCCAACAACCCCAGCTTGTCACGATCGACGGGATCGCTGATGTAGGCGTAGCTGCTTAGATTCTTCGCGACCCGCTGGCGCAACCAGGATTGCGCTTCGTAGCCGCTGGCAATCACTGCGTGCCCCGCCCTGATCGTCATGCCGCTGGCGGTGGTGAGCTGGACCGAACGCGTGGTCGCCTTGATGGATTTCACCTGCGTGTGATCGAACACGCGCGTGCCCTGTCGCTGCATCCTGCGCAGCAGTCGCGAAGCGAGCCGGTAGGGATCGGCCCGAGCGGCCACCGAGCTGAGGATGGCGGCTGGGGCTGTCAGTCCGTACTCATCCTTGAGCGCGGCGCGGCTCAGCCAGCGAACCGGAAAGCCGTGCTTTTCCCGCCAGGCAAATTCGTCGGCCAGGCGCGGATGATCAGCGCGGTTGCTGGCGTAGTACAGGCTTTCACACGTCGCGAAATCGACATCGCCGACCGCATGGGCTACTTCGCCAACCTCGGTGATCGCTCGCAAGCAGGATTGATATGCAAGAAGCGCTGAGGCCTGGTCGTAGCGTCTGGCGAGGTCTGTCGCGTGGGTATCGATTTCATACTGCAGCAAGGCGGTGCTGGCAGATGTGCTGCCCCAGCAGACGTCGCGCTGATCGAGCACGACGGCATCGTGACCATGTTTAGCCAATTCATCGGCGATCAGCGCGCCGGTGATGCCAGCGCCCACCACCACCACATCGCAACTCAGGTCGGCATCAAGCCGCTTGAAGGCATACATCAGGCCATTCTTGACCGCCCAGTACGGATATCCGCTTTTCAAATCCACAGGCGACTCCTAACGCCGGAATTTAGCCACGCCGCGAAGCGGCGTCGGCTTGAATGAAATGTCAGACGTCACTGATGCGAGGTTTCAGTTGACTAATCATCGATATCTCTGATCAGGACTTCCATCTCCCCGATCTCGCGGACCGTGCGCGCCAATTCCAATCTTTGCGGTCTTCGCGCCTGGCGCTGTTTGTCGTCGCCGGGTGGTGAAATTGGTGTAACGCCACCAGAAGAGCGGTAAGAGCCGCTGCAAAGCAGGCGACAAACACGCCGCGTGGCACACTCAGCAGATCGGGGCGCAGCACTTTGCCGAGTTCGCTTCAGCTCTCAACCGTTCTCCTTCTTAATCTCTTTTTCGACCGGGTATCCCGCATTCTTCCACGCTTGCCAGCTTCCGGGAATGTTGCAGACGCAGCCGAACCCCTGCTGCCGCAAAATGCTCGTCGCGATGCTCGCACGATAGCCGCTGTCGCAATAGACGGCCGTCGGCTTGCTTTTGTCCAGCTTGCCGAGGTGCTCGCGCAATTCACCCAGAAAAATATGGTGGGCATTCGGGATATGACCGTCTTGCCATTCTGCCGGCGACCTGACGTCGAGAATCTGTAGTTTTCCCCCCGCGGCTTTGACATCATGAACGGTCATTTGCCCGACCGATTCCAGCGGCAGGCCGGCGTTGTTCCATGCCTTCATGCCACCGACGAGGTAGCCGGCGAACTTCGTATAGCCCGTACGGACAAAATATCGGACGATTGCTTCGAGCTTGGCGTCGGACTCCAGGACGAGCAGGACGGGTTGGTCGGGGTTCAGCAACCAGCCGGCCCAGATGGAGAGCATGGGCAAACCGCCGATGCTGAGCGCTCCCTTGATATGCCCTCCACCGAAAGCCAGCATCATGCGGGTATCGATGAGAACATTGTCCTTGTCCTCAGTGGCTTCCTGAAAGAGTTCAGGAGGAAGCCCGCGCACCGGCGGCAGGTTACCGAGCACCCTGGGTCCCTTGGTGTTCAGTGTCCCCATCAACGGATAATAGGTCGGGATGGGCGACGCGTCGGCGAGCGCGAACCTGGTGAAACTTTTGGCATTGTTAAATTGGAGGAACGCATTGAAGCGCCGTTCATAACCAATCGTGCTGCTGAGCCGGTCGCCGATGTCCTCGCCGCATGGCGAGCCTTGACCATGCGTCGGGTGGATAATGACGCCATCGTTGAGCTTCAGGTAAAAATCGTGCAGCGTATGGAACAGTTTTTCGGCCAGCTCTTTTTCCCGGCTACTGCCAAGGAGGTCGGGGCGTCCGGCAGAACTGACAAAGAGCGAGTCCCCGGTGAGTACCCCCCAGGGGGCGTCCGGATGATCCTTTTCTGAGAGAAGATAAGCCATGTGCTCTGGCGAGTGGCCGGGCGTGTGCCGAGCGGCAATGAGAGCGGAGCCAAGCTCGAAGACATCTCCATCGACGACCTCTTCATGTTCGAAGCCGTAGCGTGCGTCGCCTTCGTGACTGAGGTATATTTTCGCTGACTCGACACGCGCACAAAGTTCACGCGCACCACTGACGAAATCGACATGGATGTGCGTTTCAAAAATATGCGTAATCGCTACTTTTTTCTCGCGGGCGAGCTGCAGGTAGCAGTCAACATCCGGACGAGGGTCGAACACCGCGGCGATTCCCGCGCTATCATCACCGACCAGATATGAAAGATGGGCGATACCGTCGGTTTGAATACTTTCAAAAATGAGTGCCATAAGAGCTCCTGTTCTGACGATTCCTGTTGTGTGCTCACTGCCTTGCTGCGCGCGCCAGGAAATATGCCATCCAGATCGATAGGGTTTGTCCGGAATTGCTGTCCATGGCTGTTTATCCTCTCGCCGTCTTGACTTTTTTCTGTTCTTCCGCCTGGTCGATGCTCGCTTTACCATTCTCCGCCATCTCATGAAAGGGAGGGAAAAGAGGCCCTGATAAACCTCGTCGGGCCGCTTCCCCCCCTTGGCGTCCTGGTTACTTCAAAGTCTTTTTGATTTTCTGCTTTTCCTGGTCAAACTTTTTCATGATGATCTGAAACTCGTCCTGGTCCAACGCCTTTTCCGCGCTCTTGAATACCTTGCTCTCCTCGTCCTTGATATGGTGCTCCACGAGTTCCTTGAACACGCTGATTTTGGCTCCCCATTGATCATCGCCCTTTGGCGATTTCTCAAGTTCTTTGAAGACCAGGTCACTGACATGATGCTCTTCTACCCCCTCCAAAGCATCTTCGCGCGACTCTTTCTTTGCCAGCAAGGGTGGATAAAAGGTGATTTCCTCGGCCTTCATGTGAGGCACCAGTTCTTCTTTGAGCTTTTGGAACAACTCTTCACGTTTCTTCGAGTCACCCTCTTTGGTCGCTTTAAGCTGTCCAAGAATCCCCTTGAGTTCCTCATGTTCTTTTTTGAGCATCTGAAAAAACTCGTCAGGCATCTTTCTTTTCCTTTCCTTAGGCGGCGGTCAAATCCGCCGCATGCGTTTCAGGCGGGGGCTTAGCCCCCGACCAGCCAACCCACCGTCTTTAGAAGTGGCTGCAGTTCAAAGTCGTCTCCTGGTCTATGCCAATGTCCGAACGGACTTTTCCCGGTCCCATTGGCGGGTCTTTGCCGCGGCAATAAAAGCGTCTTTGTCGTTGGCATCCACGACGCCCGCATCTTGTCCAACGTTCGCTGTTTCCAATAGCGCACGACCGCCTTTGTCGACGGCGATTGCCTTGAGATGCCCGAACGCATCGCGCACGAAATCGATCGCGGCGCTTTCTTTCGACAGTGTCTGTGCGCCTTCGTCGGAGAGGATCACAGCGACGGCGTCGAACAGCACGGAAGGCATACCCGCCAATTGTCCGTCAGCCGCCTGCATCGAACCATCGGCAAGCTTCGCGCCGCCGACTTTTGGGGCGACGATCTTCACGGCGGCGCCCGCGCCGGTTGCGGCCTTTTTAATATTTTTGATCACTGCGCCGTCAGAACCATCCGCGATCAGGATGCCGATCGCGCGCCCCATGAGCGTGTCTTTCATTTTACCGATGAGCTGCAATGCGGGCGAAGGTTCCAACTCCTGAACAGGCGCTGCAGCCTCAGGAGCATCCGGCATCTTTTCCAACGCTAGCCCCTTGGCAACCCGCCCGGCGAGGTCTTCGCTGATATGTCGCAGGTGCCCGACCATCGCCTCCCGCACGTGAACATGATCGACTTTGGAAAGCTCAAACACTAAAGCTGAAGCAAGATGCGCCTGCTCATGGGCGGTTTGGCTGAAATAGAACTGCCGCGCCTGGCTGTAGTGGTCGGCGAAGCTCTCGGCACGGATGCGGCCTTTCTCGCCCTTTTCAGAGATATTTGCGCTGTGAAAGCCCTTGGCCGGCGATTCGCGAGGTGAGTTTTCAGACAGTGAATTGGGCTCATAGGCAACCCGGCCCTTCTGTGGCGCCATCTGCATGTGTGCGTCGCGTTGAAGATTGCCGAA
>JBPPMD010000239.1:0-6998 GCA_051305875.1 Desulfuromonadales bacterium
GTCCTGGGGGTTGGCACAACGGTGAGGTTGCTCCTCCCGGCGCAGAAGGAGAGAGAAACATGAAAGATAACAGCAACTATCCTTCGTTCAGCGTCCTGTTGGTTGATGACGAGGCTCCCTGGCTGAGAACCCTGAGTATGACCCTTGAAGGGCAGGGTGGCATCACCCGCTTGCTTACTTGCCAGGATGCCCGCGAAGTACCAGGGATGCTCGACAGCGAGGATGTCGGTCTGGTCTTGCTCGACATGACGATGCCCCACGTATCCGGTGATCAGCTCTTGACCCGCCTCAGGGAGCAGTACCCTGATGTCTCAGTGATCGTCGTCAGCGGTCTTAACCAGGTGGAGACTGCTGTCAGTTGCATGCAGCTCGGTGCCTTCGATTACATTGTCAAGGGGGTTGACAATGACCGCCTGCTCGACACGGTTCGCCGCGCGATCCGTGTTCAGGAACTCGAGCGGGAGAACCGGGCGATGCGCCAACGCCTGCTCGGTGGCCGTCTGGAACAGCCCGAGGCGTTTGCCGACATAATCACGCTCGATTCAGCAATGCAAAGGGTCTGTCAGTATGTTGAGGCGATCGCCGTCAGCCCCAGGCCGGTGTTGATTAGCGGTGAATCAGGCACCGGCAAGGAACTGATCGCCCGGGCCGTGCACCAGTTGAGCGGCCGCAGCGGCAAAATGGTCACCGTCAATGTCGCCGGACTCGATGACAACGTCTTCGCCGATACCCTGTTTGGCCATGTGCGCGGAGCCTTTACCGGAGCCGATGCCGCGCGTAGCGGGCTGGTCGAGCAGGCCTCAGCCGGCACCCTGTTCCTCGACGAGATCGGTGACTTGAGCCAGTCCTCGCAGGTCAAGCTGTTGCGCTTGCTGCAGGAGGGCGAATATTTTGCGCTAGGTGACGATCGGCCGCGTCAGGCAAAAATCCGGGTGATTGTCGCGACCCACCAGGATCTTGCCGCCCGCCAGGAATCCGGAAGTTTCCGCTGTGACCTATACTACCGGCTCTGTTCGCACCATGTGCATCTCCCCCCTCTGCGCGAACGCCGTGGCGATATTCCCCTTCTGCTTGATCATTTTCTCGACGAGGCAGCCAGCGCTCTCGGTAAGCTGAAACCAACTCCACCTCCGCAACTGCGGCTGCTGTTGACGAACTATGCCTTTCCGGGCAATGTTCGTGAACTGCATTCGATGGTCTTCGATGCGGTCAGCAGCCACCAGGGAAGGGTGCTCTCCATGGCGGCCTTCCAGCGTGCCATAGAACGTCAACCGCCGGGTAACCTGCCAGTCCAGGGTGAAGACAATCCCTTTGTGTCTCTCGAACAGTGCCCCGGTCTGGCGGAGGCGGTAGAACTTCTGATTGAAGAAGCCTTGCGCCGTTGTGAAGGCAACCAGACGCTGGCAGCGCGTCTGCTTGGCATCTCGCAGCCGGCCCTGAGCAAACGCCTGCGTCGAAATCGCAGCTGACCCTCTTCCCCGTGTTTTCCGTCGTTAAAGGGCCATAACCCAGGTTATGGCTTGCCGCTGGTTATAATCTCACAACCTCTTGGAATCATGTAAAAAAACAAGTTCTTTCCCCGTTTGCAATAACTAGGGTTATAACCCTTTGTGACTGTCCCTGGTTGTTTTTTCTTGAAAATATGATAATACTTTCAGGAGGTTAGACGGCCAATCCTGGATTGGTACAGCTCTTGCTGAATATATACATACCGTACCTGGCTGGTATGCGGTTCCGCCACCAAGAGCTTGCAGTACAACGGTGGCGTCATGTTGATCAGCCCCCTTGCTCCGGCAAGGAAGATCCTGACACCCTTGAGAGGAGAACAAGAGATGAGAAAGTTTCGTATGTTGGTTCTGGCAGCAGCATTGGTAGTGTTCGGCGCGAGCGACGTTCTGGCCGCCGTCCAGTACGTGACCATCGGCACAGGTGGTGTCACGGGCGTCTACTATCCGACCGGTGGCGCGATTGCAAGGATGGTCAACAAAAAGCGCAAGGAATACAACCTGCGCGCCACCGTCGAGTCGACCGGCGGTTCGGTGTTCAATGTCAACGCTATTGATGCCGGTGACCTCGAGTTTGGCGTGATCCAGTCCGACCGTCAATATCAGGCCTACAATGGCAGCGCCGACTGGGAAGGCAAGCCGGTCACGAAACTGCGCGCAGTATTCTCAATTCACCCGGAATCAGTGACGATCGTCGCCAATGCCGGCAAAAACATTAACTCCGTTGCTGATCTCAAAGGCAAAATTGTCAATATCGGTAATCCTGGTTCAGGGCAGCGCGGCAATGCTGAAGACCTGTTCGCTGCCGCCGGTATCGATGTTGATAAGGATGTCAAAGCTGAAGGCATGAAGGCCGCTGAGTCGGCTGGCATGCTCCAGGATGGTCGCATTGACGCCTTCTTTTACACTGTCGGTCATCCGAATGGCTCGGTTAAAGAAGCTGTCTCCGGCGCCACCAAGGTCAACTTCGTTGCCGTCCCTGCTGATATAGTCAAGAAACTGACCGACAAGTTCAGCTACTACGCTCCGGCTGATATACCGGTTGCCGATTACCCGGGTGTGACCAACCCCTCTGACGTTCCGACTTTCGGAGTCAAGGCAACCCTTTGCACCAGTGCTGACGTCTCCGACGATGCAGTCTATGCTATCACCAGGGAAGTCTTTGAGAACTTTGATGAGTTCAAGGGCCTTCACCCGGCATTTGCCAACCTGACCAAGGAAAGCATGCTGCAGGGCCTTTCCGCTCCGATTCATCCGGGTGCTATGAAGTACTACAAGGAAGCCGGCCTGGTTAAATAAGGCCTGATGGTCTCAGGGGGCACGTTAGCGTGTCCCCTGATTTTCTAAGCTCAAGCGTTTTGGATTGAGGAGTGCGCCGTAATGAGTGAGGAACAGCAATACAAGCTTCAGGTAGATGAAACTGACGAGGGGCTGGAAAAGGCCCGCCGCATGATCGAAGAAGAGGAAATGGGCCTGCGGCATGTCTCCGGCTGGCAACGTTTTCTGGTGCCGGTCGTAGCGCTGAGCTGGTCGTTGTTCCAGCTCTCCCTGGCGAGCTGGCTGCTGCTCGATTCGACTTACGTGCGTGCCATCCACCTGGCGTTCGCCCTGTTCCTGATCTTTGTTTCTTTTCCGACCTTCAAGCGTCAAATCAATATCCCGGGGCTGCGCTGGCTGTCGGCCACCGACCGGATCCCGCTGATGGATCTGCTGCTCGGGAGTTTTGCCGCGTTCCTTGCGCTCTATATCGTGATCGATTTCGAGGGGATCGCCAGCCGCGTCGGCCTGCTCAACACCCGTGATATGGTGTTTGGCACGCTATTGATCCTTTTCCTCTGGGAAGGCGCGCGTCGGGTGGTCGGGCCAGCGCTGTCGATCATCGGCATTTTCTTTACCATCTACGCCTTCTTCGGCCCCTATTTCCCCGATTTCCTTGCCTTTAAAGGGGTCAGCATCAACCGCTTCGTCGGCCAGATCTCGCTGACCACCGAGGGAATCTTCGGGGTGCCGATCTATGTTTCGGCCAAGATCGTCTTTTTGTATGTGTTGTTCGGCTCGCTGCTCGATAAAGCCGGCGCCGGGCGCTTCTTTATTGATCTGGCGATGAGTCTGCTCGGTCGTTACAAAGGCGGACCGGCCAAGGCGGCGGTACTTTCCTCGGGGATGACCGGCCTGATCTCCGGTTCATCGATTGCCAACGTCGTGACCACCGGTACCTTTACGATTCCGCTGATGAAGAAAGTCGGCTATCCGGGAGAGAAGGCGGCGGCGATCGAAGTCGCGGCCTCAACCAACGGCCAGCTGATGCCGCCGATTATGGGGGCCGCAGCCTTCATCATCGCTGAATACGTCAACCTGCCATACCTCGAAGTCTGCAAGGCGGCGGCAATCCCGGCCTTCGCCTCATACGTGGCACTCTTTTTCCTGACTCACATCGAGGCCTCCAAGCTTGGCATGAAGGGTTTGCCCAAGATCGAGCTGCCGGTCTTTTTCCAGGTTTTATCCAACGGATTCCATTACCTGGTGCCGATTGTGTTTTTGCTCTACGAGTTGATCGTCCCGCGCCATTCACCCGACATGGCTGCTTTTCGTGCAATCATACTGCTGCTGGTGCTCATGTTCTTCCAGCATGCGGTGCGCGCACGAAAAGAGAAGACCTCTGTCGCTAATGGTTTTAAACGCGGCATCATTGATATCTACGAAGGCATGGTGGGTGGCGCCCGTAACATGGTCAGCGTCGGTGTCGCCACCGCTGCGGCCGGGATTGTCGTCGGGGTCGTCACCATGGGACTCGGAGGCCTGGTTACCGATATTATCGATGTCCTGAGCATGGGCAATATCTATTTGATGCTCTTGATCGTTGCGCTCTGCAGCCTGGTGCTCGGCATGGGCCTGCCGACCACTGCGAACTACATTGTCATGGCCAGTCTCACGGCGCCGGCGCTGGTAGTTCTGGCTGATCTCAACGGTTTCGCTGTGCCGTTGATCGCCGCGCATCTCTACTGCTTCTATTTCGGAATTCTGGCCGATGACACGCCGCCGGTCGGCCTGGCCGCCTACGCGGCTGCGGCAATCGCCAAGAGCGACCCTATCAGGACCGGGGTGCAGGGTTTCATGTACGATATCCGCACTGCGGTGCTGCCATTCATGTTCATCTTCAACACCGACATTCTGCTTGTCGGTATTAACAACTTCTTCGAAGCGATTTTTATCTTCATCATGACCTGTATCGGTACCTGCGCCTTTGCCGGAGCAACCCAGGGGTGGTTCATCGCAAAAAATCGCTGGTATGAGTTGCTGGCGCTGATTCTGGTCTGCGGTATGACCTTCCGTCCCTACTTCTTTGCCGGAATGCTCGGCATCGAAGAGCGCCACCTGAGTTACCTGTTGGGCGCGGTCCTGTTTGCGGCCATCTATGCAGTGCAGAAACTACGCGTTCGCGGCAGCAACCTGCCGGCTACCGCCTGAGGAGGACGACATGATTCCCCAATACCAGATGATTCTTTACGCTACCGATCTTTCCGAGAACGCAGCCCATGCGTTCCGGCACGCCATCGCCATCGCCCGCTGCTTCGGTGCGCGCATCCAACTGTTGCACGTCCTTCCGGACGTGGACCCGGCGGTCATCAATTATGTCTCGACCGTAATGGGCGAGGGCAAACTGGCTGATTTTGAAATCGTGCATAAGACTGAGATAAAGGACGCGATCCTCAAGCGGATGCATACATTTGCCAAGGAAGAATTGATCGATCACCCCGAAGACATTGAGCGGATTGCTGATATTGAAGTACATCACGGCAGCCCGCTCGTGGAAATTCTTGCTGCAGCAGAGCGTATCAATGCCGACCTGATTGTTATGGGAAGTCACAGCAAGGGAGCGCTCAAATATGCTTTCCTCGGCAGCGTCGCCGAAAAGGTTCTGCGCAAGTGTCATCGACCGATGTTGATCATCCCGCTGCACGACTGAACCTAGTCCGACAGACTCACGAACTGGAAAGAAGGCAAAATCATGATTGATGGGGCTAAACAGCGCCTGCATGAGAACGTTCTGCGTGAAATTGGCGGGACCTGTGGTGCTGCCGTGGAAAATTTGCAGTGGCTGCTCGATAACATGCACCCGTATTTTGCTATCACCATGCAGGATGTCCCCGAAGCGATCGCAACCCTGGCGACACGGTTGTCTTCATTGCGGCACGATCAGCGCCTGGTTCTGGCTGATCGTGAGAAGCGACTGATCGTGGCTTGTCCGAACCGTCCCGGGTCGCTCTACAATACCATTCGCAACCTGCATGAACGCGAGATTTCCTACGCTCAGTTCACCCAGTCATATCGTACCCTCCCCGGGGTGGAATTCGGCCTGGAAATACAGCGATTCGAGTTTGACCGCAAAGCTCATCAGGATATTGCAGGGGCTGGTCGGCCGAAGATACCCGCCAGCATCCGTCTGGGTGTGGCCGCAGCCCTTCGGGAAAGTTACCCGACTTTCGACCGGCGCCAGTTCGATCGACTATTGCAGCTGATCTGGTTGAACAATGAAGCATACGTCCGGGTTTCTCCCTTTCGGCGCGTAGCGCAGCTTTTGTGGATGTACCAGCAGAGTACCTTGCAGGGGGGGATTTACTTTGATGTCGAGAAGACCGATGATCCTGATTCTCCCCGTGAGTACCGCGTCATGTTTGCCGCCGGCAATCCCCCGCAGATTGATTTTCTCACCCAGACGATGGAGGTCTTTCATCGACTCGGTCTCGGTGTACGACGTGCCTACTGTCTGACCATCAGCAATGGCGTTCATCCTTATTTCATCGGCACTTTTTACATCCATAGCCGAGATTCCGGCCTGGTCGAGAAGGGGTCTGAACTGTTTGATCATCTACAGCAGGAGCTTTACAACACGCAGATTCTCTCGACCGCTTCGCCGGTCTACCAGGATTTTGTGGTGCAGCGGGTCATGACCGGCGAGGAAGCCTCCCTGGTCAACGCTTTCATCAGCTTTTGTCACACCAATCTGGCACACAATCAGCCCGACCGTTTTGGTTTTGAAAATGTCCTGCGAGCCTTTCATAGCCATCCGGACATGGCGCTTAAACTGGTCTGGCTGTTCAGGACCCGCTTCGACCCGCAGGTTCCTGGCCGGGAGGAGCTTTACCAGGCAACGCTCACCGAAATGGAAGTCGCAATTGGCGACTACAATACCGGCCACCGATACCTCGACGAAATCCGCCGCGGCGTCTTCAATTGTGCGCTGCTGTTCATTCGCCATACGCTCAAGACAAATTTCTTCGTTGCCGAGAAGCAGGCCCTCGCCTTCCGCATCAATCCCTGCTATCTGGAAGAGCTTGGTCCTGATTTCACCGCCGACCTGCCAGCTGAGCGGCCTTTCCGGGTGACCTTCTTCTTCGGACGTCATGGCGCAGGATACCACATCGGCTTCTCCGATATCGCCCGTGGCGGCTGGCGCACCGTCCTCAGCCGGGGATGGGACGACTACATCAC
>JBPPMD010000256.1:0-9625 GCA_051305875.1 Desulfuromonadales bacterium
CCATTCGAGCCTGGCGCGCCAGTTCCTCTCGCCGCTGACCAATTACCGCCAGGATGAGTTCGGCGGCAGTCTGGAGAACCGCATGCGCGCGCCGCTGATGTTTATCAAAGCGGTACGCAGGGCGGTCGGTGATGATTTCACCCTCGGCATCCGTATGTGCGCCGACGAAATGATCCCCGGCGGGCTTGATTTGGCCCAGGTCCAGGAGATCTGTGTGCTTTTCGAGGCCAGTGGTCTGATCGATTTCGTCGACCTGTCGATCGCCACCTTTTACAACCTCTACCTGGTCGAAGGTTCCATGCACACGCCGCTTGGCTATACCATTCCCCTGGCTGCCGGGATCCGCGAAAAAATCGAGCTGCCGGTATTCTGTACCGGGCGGATCAATGACCCGGTGATGGCCGAGAAGGTGCTCGCTGCCGGTCAGGCCGATATGATCGGCATGTGCCGGGCCCTGATCTGTGATCCCTTTCTGCCGAAGAAGGCAGAAGAGGGCAGGCTGGAAGATATTCGCTCCTGCATTGCCTGTAACCAGGGCTGCATTGGCCGCATGGGGGTCAACCGGACTCTCGGCTGCGTGCAGAATCCGGCGGTCGGCCTGGAAAAGCAATGGGGCGAAGGCACCCTCAGGCCGGCGCCGGTCAAGAAAAAAGTCATGGTGGTCGGTGGCGGACCCGGCGGTATGTGGGCGGCCAAGATGGCCGGCCGTCGCGGCCACGACGTCACCCTGTACGATCGCAACGAAACCCTGGGCGGCCAGGTGCGGACTGCCATGAAGGGGGCCGGACGTGACGAGTTCGGCGTGATCATCCGCAATGAAAAAGAACAGGTTGACAAGGCCGGGGTCAAGGTGGAACTGGAGGCTGAGGTGACTGCAGAGCAGCTGCTGAAATCCGGGGCTGACACGGTCATCGTCGCCACCGGCAGCAAACCCAAAGCCCACCCGGTGGGTGGCGCAGACGGTGCTGGCGTCTACAATGTCTGGCAGGTGCTGGATGGCCAGGCTGAGCTGGGCGAAAAGATCTGCCTGATCGACTACGACGGCCATCACCGCGCTACGGCAACCGCCGAATTCCTCGCCGATCAGGGAAAAAACGTGCACATTATCTGCTCCAGCCTGTTTATCGGCGCTGAGCTCGGGCCTACCCAGGACTTGTACCTGACCCGTCAGCGGCTGTTGGGTAAAGGTGTTACCTTCACTCCTGATATAGCCGTTATGGAAGTTTCCGGCGACATTGGTGAGAAGTCGGTGAAGGGCTTCAACGTCTATTCCAACGCCTGGGACGAATGGGGCCCGTACGATAATCTGGTGTTGGCCATGGGACAGGAAGTTGACGAAGACCTCTACTTTGCGCTCAAGGGCAAAGTCAAAGAACTTTACCGGATTGGCGATTGTGTGGCTCCCCGCAAGGTCGACATGGCCATATGGGAAGGCCACAAGGTGGGGAGGGAAGTCTGATGGTTGCAAAAAACCTTCAGCATGAGAATTCCCCGCCGGAAATCCTGGTGTTTGTGGATTTGCCTGACGGCGAGTTGGACGAAGCCGGTAAAGGCATCCTGTCGGAAGCCTCCAGGCTGGCGAACACCCTGGGTTGCAGCTGGGCAGCTCTCTGCTTCGACGCTGCAACGGACCAGGCAATCGAAGGCTTCTCCCCTTACGGGACCACGCGGGTCACTCTGATCGAAGCTCCTGACGGCATCTGTGACTCTCTTGAGGCCCAGGGGAAGCTCATCGCGCTGGCCGCAAGTGAGCTTGAAGCCAAAATGCTTTTGCTCCCGCATAACGATCTGGGTGGGGCTTTGGCCCCGATACTGGCATCAGCATGGAAGAGTGCACTGTTCACCGAGGCGATCGCCTACAGCGGAGATAATGTTACGCTGAAACTGACCAGGTCGTTCCTGGGTGCACAGGTTGCGGAGTCGAAAATCTGGAACAGCAGGAATCCGCTGGTTCTTACCATAAATCCGCGTGTTTTGAGTGCTGTGGTGATGCCTGCCATGCGGCACACGCAGGTTCAGGTTGAACGCTGGCAGCCGTCAGTGCCGACTGCCGCAGGCTTGACCAGGATCATCCAACGGATTCCCCCGGATCCGCATACAGTCGATGTCTCTGAAGCCGAGGTGATTATCAGCGCCGGGCTTGGCTGTAACGAGAAAACCTTCGCGCAGGTTGAGGAGTTGACCCGACTGCTCAATGCCTCGCTTGGTGTGACTCGTCCGGTTTACGATCTCGGCTTTGCCGGCTTCGAGCGGATGGTCGGCCAGACGGGCAAGACTGTCGCTCCCCGGCTCTACCTGGCCCTGGGAATCTCCGGATCGATGCATCACCTTGGCGGGATTAAGGATTCCAGGCAGATTATTTCGGTTAACATCGACCCGAAGGTGCCGATTTTCCCCAATTCAGATGAAGGATTTGTCGCAGACCTGCGTGACGTGCTGCCTCTCCTGATTGAACGTGTTAAAGCAGCGACAGGAGGTGCCGCATGAAACGCACATATGACGCGATAGTCGTCGGTGCCGGTCCGGCCGGTTCGTCGGCGGCCCTGACCATGGCTCGATCCGGTCTCAATGTAGCCCTGCTCGAACGGGGGGCTTTCCCGGGCGAGAAGAATATGTTCGGCGGTGTCCTCCATCGCATGACGGCTCTCGAAGAGGTCTTCCCCGACTTCTGGAACCAGGCCCCGCTGGAGCGTCACATCGTCCAGAAAAACCTGTCCTTCATCACCGAGGGGTCGTGCTTCAACGTGAGCTTCGATAGCGAAGAAGCGGATCGTCCCCCCTACAATGGCTACACCATTTTTCGCCCCAGATTTGATCACTGGCTGGCAGGGGAGGCGGTCAAGGCCGGAGCGACGCTGCTGACGCGCTCGACTGTCGATGATGTGATCATCGAAAACGGCAAGGTTGCCGGAGTGACCTTGTTGCGTGGTGAGGCACAACTGCGCGCCCCGGTGGTGATCGCTGCGGACGGCGTGCTCTCCTTTACCGCTAAAAAGGCTGGTCTGCGGTCTGCTGAATTCAGTCCATCCAACCAGGGGGTCTGCATCAAAGCGCTGATTGATATGCCCAAAGAGGTCATCGATGACCGCTTCGGTCTGGTGCGTGATCAGGGAGCCTCCAAGGAGATCGTTGGTTGCACGTCCGGCGTGCGTGGCGGCAGCTTCCTCTATACCAATTATGATTCCCTCTCGCTCGGCATGGTCCTGGAATTAGCCAGCTTGAATGAAAAGGGCAAAACTCCCTACGATCTGCTCAACGCGTTCATGCAGCAACCGCAAATGGCCAAACTCCTTAAAGGGGGGCGACTGCTCGAATACTCTGCCCACCTGGTTCCCAAGGGCGGCTATGACATGATGCCAGAACTCGTCGGCGACGGCATCATGGTTGCCGGCGACGCTGCGGCATTCTGCATCGTCACCGGGCTCAACCTGGAGGGGATCAACCTGGCCGCGCAATCCGGAGTTCTGGCCGGCAAGGCGGCGATCGAGGCTCACCGGCAACGCGACTTCAGCAAGTCAAGCCTGACGGTTTATAGGAAAATGCTGGAGGAGAACTTTGTTCTCAAGGATCTCAAGCTTTACAAGCGTGCACCGCAGATGCTGCACAACGACCGTATTTACAGTCAGTATCCTGAGCTTGTCTGCAGCATGATGGACGAGATCTACCGCATCGACGGCAAGCCGAAAGACACTATGACCAGAATGCTGCTGAGCAAGGTTAAAAAAACGGTCGGTTTGAAAAATCTGATGGCCGATGTCTATTCCGGATGGAGAGCCTTATGAACATCAATCTTGATGAAATCTTCGATTACACGAGCTTTAATGTCGATCGTGACCCACATATCATCCTTGATGAAAACCTCTGCAAAGTGTGCGACCAGAGATACTGTGTCAATGCCTGCCCGGCGCGTTGTTATGCCTGGTCGGAAGAAGAACAGAAGATGACCTTTGTCCATGATGGCTGTCTTGAGTGTGGAACCTGCTATGTGGTGTGCGAAAAGAAGGCATTCACCCGTTGGCGGTACCCTCGTGGCGGTTTCGGTGTGTCTTACCGAATGACTTGAGTCGGCAACAGGCAACAGGAGAAGACATCATGACGAAAACAGCTATGCAGATGCTGGTGCTGCTCAGAGAAACCTGCGATCCCCAGCCACCGGCAAGGCTGACCGCTGACGGCTACGGGGTGCGTGAGCGAGGCCTGCGTCGCATTGCCAACCCGGCCGACCTGTGTGCGCTCGAGATGGCGTTGCAGCTGACCGACCGCAATAACGGCACTGTGACGGTTGTTGCCATCGGCCCCGAGCGGCTCGATGACCATCTGCGCCTGGGGCATGCCATGGGGGCCGATCGCGCGTTGCGTGTCTGGAACCCGGCTTTCCAGGGGGGCGATGCAGTCTCAGATGCACGACTCGTGGAACAGATTGTCAATATCCTTGAACCAGACCTGTTCTTTACCGGCAACCGGCTGCTCGACCGTGGTGGAGACCCGGCGCCCGCGCTGGCGTCAGCCAATCTCGGCAGGCCATATGTAACCTCTGCCCTGGCGATTGCATGCAGCGATGGTGAGGTCGAGGTGCTGCGCAAAAGCGATCGGGGTGCACGACAACGGGTCCGTGCAATGATGCCCTGCACGCTGCTGTTTGAAGCTGATAGCTGCGAGCCTCGTTATCCAGATCAAGATGCACTGATCAGGTCGCTTGATATGACAATCGAAGTCTGGGACAAAGCTGAGCTTGGGCTGTGCCTGTCTGTCCTGGGTGCACCCGGAGCGCTTCTTGGTAAAGATAAGTGCAGTTTCCCCCGGGTGAACCCGAAACGCATTGTCACCCCGGATGCAAATTTACCTGCTTTTGAAAGAATCCTGGCTCTGCTGTCCGGCGGTATTAAACCACGGCAAGGTAACGTCCATGCCGTCTCCACGGAGCAGACGGTTGACATGCTGTACGATATTTTTGAAGCTGAAGGACTGATCGATGGAGGCGGGGCATGATTTACCGGTTGGCAGAGGGGGTCACTGCTCAGGAAACCACTGATGGTGGGTTCCTGGTTGCATCGCGGCCGTTGCGTATGCTGCGTTTGAACCCGTCCTTGTTGAAACTGGTGCGACGCATGGGGCAGGATTGGCTGAATCCTGCATCAAACGCCGAAATGAACGTGTTGGAAACTCTGGCCAGGAGAGGCTTCGTCGAAAGACAGTGGCAGAGCCTCAGCATTTCAGGAAACCTGCCTACGATCAGCGTTATTATTCCGGTGAAAGACCGCGCTGATGATCTGCGTAACTGCCTGACCTCTCTGCAAGAACTTGAATATCCACAGCACAAGCTTGAAGTCGTGGTTGTCGATGATGGCAGCAGCGACGATACCCCCCGTGTCGCTGAGGAACTTGGCGCTGTTCTGGTCGAATCAGGTCAGGTTGCAGGCGGCCCGGCTTTGGCTCGCAATAAAGGCGCCGCGGTTGCCAGTGGCGAGATTCTGGCCTTTATCGATTCGGACTGTACTGCTTCGCAGCAGTGGCTGATGGAACTCCTGCCGGTTTTTGCCGATGCGGATGTCGCGGCCGTCGGTGGCCGGGTGGATGGCATGTTCACCGAATCCGCCCTGGATCGCTATGAAGCTGTCATGTCGAGCCTGAACCTGGGACGCAGGGAGATGTCCGGAGGGCAGGGGGGCGATACCTTCTACCTCCCCAGTTGTAACCTTCTGATGCGCAAGGAGGCGTTTACCTCTGCCGGAGGATTTCGTTCCGAACTGCACGTAGGTGAGGATGTCGATCTGACCTGGCGGTTACGCGATGCCGGCTGGAAAATTGTTTATCTGCCCAGGGGTACGGTTTTTCATGCCCATCGCAGCAAACTCCGGCCTTTTATGAAGCGGCGTTTCGAATATGGTACATCGGAGGGGATGCTTCAGCAGCTACATCCGGTCCGGGGCAAAAAAATGATTTTGCCACCGATGTTGGCAGCCATTTTGTTCCTTTTAACTTCAGCGTTAATCTGCCAATCAATGCTGCCCCTACCGGTGGCAGCCGTACTGCTGCTGGGTGATACTGCTTTTGTCACCATGAAAATGCGCAGGCAGAAGTTGCCGATCTCGTTTGTTATGGTTTTTCTGGCGCGCGCACGCTCAGTCGGAAGTCTCGGCTACTATCTTGGTTATCATCTGTTGCGATACTACCTTGTCCCCCAACTTCTGGCCGCTATCATTTATCCACCGATTGGTCTGCTGACTCTGGTTATGCTCCTCGGGGCAGGAGGAGTCGATTACCGGGTGCGCAAGGCCAGGCTTACGCCCATCGGGTTTTTCCTTTACTACTTTCTTGAACAACTTTCCTACGGCAGCGGTGTCTTCTGGGGGTGTCTACAAACGAAGAGCTTTACCAGCTACAGGCTTGATGTAAACGGTATTTCGCAAAATATCTGATTATAAAGGATCACTACTGTCCGGTTAAAAAACGGTAAATTGTTGTAAGTTGCTAAGTTATATAGTTCTTTGACATAACTGTTCCGTTTTCGATTTGAATTCGTCTCACCGATGTGAGGTGATACCTCCCTGATGTTTACTGGAGGTGTCTATGAATTCGGGTCAAACTGTGTTCCGGCAATTGCTGCAGTTTTTACCACGGCATGACTTCAACCTGTGCGTCCGTCGGCATCGAGGCAATTACAGGGCCAGGAGCTTTTCTACGTTCGACCAGTTTTTGTGCCTTGCCTATGCACAGATGTCTGGCCGCGAAAGTTTGCGCGATATTGAAACCTGCCTGAACTCCCACCGGGAGAAGCTGTATCACATCGGCTTTCGTGGCGCTGTTTCACGCTCCACTTTGTCTGATGCCAATGAGCGCAGGAATTGGCGCATCTTTCAGGACTTTGGTTTGGTCCTGATTCAAATGGCCCAGAAACTCTATCAAGACGAGCCGTTCGCCCTGGAACTCGAGCAGTCGCTTTATGCCTTTGACTCAACAACCATCGACCTGTGCCTGACACTGTTTCCATGGGCTGAATTTAGGACCACGAAGGCCGCCGTCAAAATGCATACCTTGCTCGACCTACGGGGAAATATCCCGACCTATGTGACCATCACAGCGGGCAAGGTCCACGATGTCAGAATGCTCGATGGCATGCCGGTCACTAAAGAAGCCATCTACACGATGGACAAAGCCTATACAGACTTCTGTCGGCTTTACGCCTTGCACCGGCAGGGCGCTTTCTTCGTGATCCGGGCCAAGGACAACTTGCGCTTCAAGCGCCTGTACTCGGCACCGAAAGACCGGGGCGCCGGCGTTCGAGCCGATCAGACCATTGTTCTGGTGACCCCGAAATCGAAAAAGGATTACCCGGAGAAACTGCGTCGGATCAGTTATGTTGACAAAGAACTTGGCAGACGGCTGGTCTTCTTGACCAACAATTTTACGGTGTCAGCAACCACCGTTGCCGATATTTACAAACAGCGCTGGCAGGTTGAGCTGTTTTTCAAGTGGATCAAAAGCCACTTGCGGATCAAGTCATTTTATGGCACCTCGATCAATGCCGTAAAAAGCCAGATATGGGTCGCTTTGAGCATTTACCTGCTGGTTGTCATTGCACATAAAACGCTGGGCATCCCATGTCCACTTTACACTTTTCTACAGATTCTGGAGGTCAACTTGTTCGAGAAAAAGCCCATTTCTTCGCTGGTTACAGATGCGCTCAAACAAAATTCAGACCTCGCAAACGATAACCAGTTGAATTTATTTAACTATTAACCGGACAGTAGTGAATAATCATCCCTAAATCCCCTTGCAAGGCCATTTTTCTGGACCAGAATCAGGCCAGAGGCATCTGACAAAGGTTCCCCACTTTTCCATTCCAGTGGTTCCTTCAATGAACAGATTGACTGGATATGGGTGCTGTCATATACTGATTGCAGATTGCCATCAAACTATGAATACGCACAGCGAGGGAGGCGGTCTTGAAACAGATCTTGCTCGATACCAACTTTTACGTGGCCTTCAAGCGCAAACAAGAACCGGCATTGGACAGACTGCGCCAGGTTGAATATATCGGCGTGAGCACGATCGTGCTCGGCGAGTTGCTGGCCGGCTTTCGCTGCGGGAGCCGCGAGACGGAAAATCGCCGGGAACTCGATCAGTTTCTCGACTCACCGCGCGTCGAGGTGCTGGGCATCGACGAGGAAACGGCGGAATTTTATGCCGGAGTTTTCCGTGCCCTGCGGGACAAGGGGAAACCCATCCCATCCAACGACTTGTGGATAGCGGCCACCTCGTTGCGTCACGGACTGGCACTTGCCACGCTGGACGAACACTTCCGGTATATCGACGGCCTGCTGCTGGCCGGTTTTTGACAAGGAGACCATCATGGCCACTATGACCTTACGCGGAATCGACGAACAGACTGCCCAGGCTCTGAAGGAACGCGCCAGCCGGGAGGGAACCAGCGTCAATGCGGTGACCCTGCGGATGCTGCGGGAATCGTTGGGTCTGGAAAAACGCAAACGCAGCCAGATCTACAGTGATCTCGATCACCTTGCCGGTACCTGGAGCCGGGAGGAGGAGGCCGAGTTCAAGCGTAATACTGCCGTCTTTGAACAGGTCGACGAGGAGCTTTGGAAGTAACGCTAAGCGGGTACTGGTGAAAATCATCGGCGAATAAACGTCAGCCCGTTCTGACTCTATCGCTCACTGATTACACGAAGTATGAAGATATAAATAAGGGTCCTGCATAAGTTATTTGTCTCCCATGAAGTTTGCCGGCGCAACCGGGGTGTTGCCGACTTTTCCCAGAGCCGTCATGGCGGTGGTCATCATGCCGGCCAGGTCGGCGACATTGCTCGGTATCACCAGGGTGTTCGACGCTTTGGCGAGATTGCCGAATTCCTTGACGTACTGTTCGGCAACCCGAAGATTGGCGGCGGCCTGACCACCTTCTTGCCGCAGCTCCAGGGAGATGGCTCTCAAGCCTTCAGCGGTGGCATTGGCGATCGACAGGATCTCCTGGGCCTGGCCTTTGGCTTCGTTGATCTTGCGCTGCATCTCTCCTTCTGCACGGAGGATGGCGTCCTGCCGTTGCCCGTCCGCTTCGTTGATGGTGGACTGGCGTTTCCCCTCCGAGGTCGCGATCGCCGCCCGTTTTTCACGTTCCGCCGTCATCTGGGCTTCCATCGCTTTTTTCACCGATTCCGGCGGGAGAATGTCCTTCACCTCATAGCGCAGGACCTTCACTCCCCATGACTGGGCGGCTTCGTCGATTGAGGCAACAACCTGAGTATTAATGGTCTCGCGTTCTTCGAAGGTCTTGTCCAGGTCGATCCGGCCGACACAGGAGCGCAGGGTGGTCTGGGCCAGCTGCGAGGCGGCCAGCCGGTAATTGTTGATGCCATAAGCCGCTATCTTGCTGTCAACCACCTGAAGATAGAGCAGACCGTCGACTTCAACTGTGACGTTGTCCTTGGTAATGCAGGTCTGGCTGGGGATATCAAAGACTTCTTCCTTGAGCACGAAGCGATAAGCGATCCGATCCAGGAAAGGGATCAGGATGTGGAAGCCTGCACCCAGGGTGGTGCTGAATTTGCCCAGGCGTTCGACGACGAATTCGCTTTTCTGTGGCACGATGGTCGCGGTTTTCATCAGG
>JBPPMD010000272.1:0-3792 GCA_051305875.1 Desulfuromonadales bacterium
CACCTCGGCGTCAGTCTGCTCGCGCCAGGCGGCGATTTGGTGCTCGCTTCCTGCTCGAGTCCGGTGAGCCCCGAAGCTTTCCGTCAGACCATGTGCGATGCGGCCACCCGCGCCGGACGCCCCCTGTCGCAAATCGTGGAAACCGACCACGCCCTCGACCACCCTCTCGACTTCGTCGAAAGCCGCTACCTGAAATGTCTCTTCGCTAAAGCCTGGTAACGGAAGGTTTTAAAAGGAAAGTAAAAAGGGGCAGGTCGGCGCATATAGGTATTGTGTCGCCGTCAGCTTATGTCCCTCGATCAAAAAAAACACCAGGGAACAAGCCTGGTAGCTGTTATTGGTGGATTATAATCGGGAAGGAGCTGAAAAAGAGCTCTGGCTGGCCGGTTTTGGTTGCATGAGTCAGATGAAGTCTTGGTCTTTTTAACCTTTTGGAACCTGTTGGCAGTGCAACGCTGCCTGTCACATGTGACGGCAATGTCGTATCTGACGGTTTCTGGAGGAGACCTCACTTCCTTCGCCGCTCTCTCCCCTTATGTCTACCTGTGTAATCAGCGACTTATCCTCACAGGTCGGCCTTCTTCTCTCTTGGCGCGCTTGTTGCTATTTACTTGTCAGGCAGGACATGCCGTTCTGTGGCCGGAAAACCTTGCCATCGTTAACTTGGTGACCCGCTGGCTGGTCCTGGCCAATTGCAGTGCCAAGAAAAGGATAATCGATGAACCTGACAATTGATTATTATCCGGATGGCTGAGCCAAGGAGTGTGGATTGTGCCGCTGGTCTGTGTACTGTCGTTGGCTTTGCTAACCGTCATGATCACCAAGGTCACGTTGGTCTCTGTCGACTGAACTGTTACGCATTATTGATTCTTTCCCTTGAGACCAGGTGAGCCCCTGATAAAATTGGTCGTGAGGTTGCAATGGTCTTATCAACGCAGCTGTTAAAGTGCCTGATTACACTACTTTTAAACAATTCTGCTCGACGTGCATTTCGCACTGTTCATCAAAGTCGTCATCCATTATGGCTGACGTGAAAGGAAGGCGCACATCATGAAGCTGAAAATCTTTAAAAAGCTCAACACTTTACTGCTCTGTTTCTTGGTCGGAGTTTCTCTGGCGGCTTGCGGCGGAGGTGGCAGTAGTAGTAGCTCCGATGGAGGTCAGGGAACCCTGTCAACCTCACTGACCGACAGCTCAACGGACGAGTATCAGGCGGTCTACGTGACCATTGCACGCGTGGAAGTTCACCACGACGGTGACGGCAGCTGGCAGACCGTGGCCGAACCCAACAAGACCTACAACCTGTTGGATCTGGTCAATGGGGTTCGCGAACCCCTCGGCATAACCTCTCTGGACGCCGGTCACTATACGCAGATGCGCCTGATCATAGGAGAGACCGCGGAAGTAAACGGCATGAATATGCTCAGCATGCGGCATCCCCATGCCAACTACCTGATCGACTCGGCCGACATGCCTCAGGAAATGAAGGTGCCGAGTGGAACCAACACCGGGCTGAAAATTGTTAACGGTTTCGACATCAACGAAAATCAGACCACCGAGTTGATCCTTGATTTCGATGCCATGCGCTCGGTGGTCGAGGCAGGCAACGGCAAGTACCTGCTCAAGCCGACGGTCAAGGTTCTCGATACGGCCAACCATGCAATTGTTAATGGTCTGGTAAGGGAGATGGGCACGGCACCGCCGGTTCTCCTGGAAGGTGCTTTTGTGACCGCCCAGGTCATTGATCCCGCAAAAGCAGATGCGAAAGATCAAGTCAGCATTGCAGCAGGAACGCTGACGGACGTAAATGGAGAATATTCCCTGTTCCTGACACCGTCCCTATTCCTGACACCGGGAGCCTCCTACAATCTGGTTGCGTCCCAATCCGGTTACCACGCGGACTGCACCGCTGTCACACTGCCATCAGACAGCGTGACCACGGTAGACTTCGATTTAATTGCCGCGACAGCGGATCCGGGAACCATCACCGGCAGCGTCACCATTGATAACGCTGGAACAGATCAGTATGTGACTCTCGATTTCCGCAAGAGCTTGACTTGCATCGGCGCTTCGGCGGTGACCTCCGTAACCGTCAAGTCACTCAATATTGCCAACGGCATTGCGTATTCAACAAGCCTGCCGGCAGGAGATTACCAGGTCGTCGCCTCGTCATTCAACAATGTGACCAAGACCTATAATGCAACCGTATTGGTGAACTCGGAGGAAGTTGTAGACATTACATTACCTTAAAATCGCCAGCTTGCTGTCTGCTTGATGGAGAGCACTCAACGCCTGCAAGGCCCTCCGGTTTTCCGACCGGAGGGCCTTTTTTTCGATCCCAAAAAGCCAAACAACTTGTAACCGGCAGTTTCCACGAATGTCATGAGAAACGTCCCCGAGTTATGATCTTATGAACGCTTATCCCGTTTTCCTCGGAGGTTATCTCCATCCGGGTTTTGCGTTTGACACGCCATGGGCCATGGAGTTAGAAGAATGAACATGCCAATAGCCCAACAGTCTCCTGGCGCCAACGCATAGCAAGCAATTCCTGTCACTTTAAACAACATAAGCTCAGTATCAAGATGGAGTGGTCGGCATGAAAAAGTTTCTCCGTGAGAACCCCACGATCGCTTTTGGCCTCGGTCTCCCCCTGCTGCTCGTGATCGTATTCCTGCTGATTTCCGGCGTTCCCGCCCTGTTGGTGGCTCCCCCGCAGTTCGACGTGCTTTACGCGACTAATTATAATTACAATTACCCGAACGGCATCCAGATCTCCGTTGTTAACCAACGCGTCCAGGTCAACTACCTGGGCAGCTCCCAGGCCTACCAAAACCCGCGACTTTGGCGTTACAGCGTAAAAACCGGAGCGGTAAGAGAAATTGCCATCATGCTGCCCGCCGGCCTCGCACCCGTCGGACAAGTAACCGCACCTGCCGAGACCCCTTTAAAAGTGACGGCGATCGATGTCCCCGATCTTGACGGGGTGACCATCGATACCTCGAGCATTGCGCCCGACGGCTACCAGTTCAGTTCCTGCGATAATTATTCGCATCGCGTTTTCACCGGGCTGTTCTATTCCTCCCATTACCGCGATCAAGCCGAACTGACGAAAAATGGACGCAGCATCCGCCTGCCTAATGCCGATGGGGTGTATTACGGCAATCAAACGCACTTCATCGGCTGGGTCGTCTCGCCATGAGCTGGCTGCTGATCCTCGTCGTCGTATGCGTTCTCATTGGCGGTGGCTGGTGGGGCTGGCCGCTGGTCGCTGCCTTGTTCGGCGTCGGCAGCGTCAGTGACAAACCGGGCGCGCTGGTGAATATCGCACAGCTCATGCACCGCTATGACATTAACCCGACTGAAGTCGAAGCGGCCTTTCACAACCCGGCCGCAACCCGGGCTGAACCCTCCCGGCGCAGCAGCGGCGATGTCGCCAAGTCGCTGTTTTCGTATCTCGGCGCGATTTTCATTCTTGCCGGCATCAGCACCTATATCGGCATGTTCTGGGACCGCATGGGCAGTGTGATGCGGATTGGCGTCACCTTGGGCGTCGGCTACACCTTACTTATCGTCTTGATTTCCGCGCTGCACGAGAAGAAGTATCCGAAGCTCATCCTGCCGCTGACACTCGCTACTGTGTTCATGCTGACCAGCGGCTGGTTCGTGTTCATCCACGAGGTGTTCCCGCATAGCGACAACTGGCGGCTCGCAGTGCTCAGCGTCTTCGGCGTAATGGCGCTCCATCAGGCGGTGCTGCTGCGGAAATACCAACTGACGGTGCTGGCCTTTACG
>JBPPMD010000305.1:0-3824 GCA_051305875.1 Desulfuromonadales bacterium
GCAGCAGGCGGATCCGGCAGAGCTGACCGCTGCGCTGATTGACTGGATAGACACGGGTGATGATCCCTATATCGAGATCCATACCGACGAGCAAAGTCTGCCTGTCTCGGGCGCGGAAGACATCTACTACCGGAGCCTGACGCAAGCCTATCGATGCAAGAACGGTCCGCTCGAGACGCTGCAGGAGCTTTCCCTGGTCAAGGGTTTTACGCCTGAAATCGTCAAGCGGATCAGCCCGCATCTGGCGGTCAATGAAACGCTGCAAGTCAATATCAATACAGCCAGTGTCGAGGTGCTGATGTCGCTCGACCTCCAGGTCAGTCGCGAAGCGGCCCAGGAGATCATCGACTATCGCCAGTCGCAGCCGATTGTGAATGTCGCCCAGCTTGAGGAAGTCCTCGCGCCGGAGGTCTACATCGTGTTGAAGACTCTTGCCAACCTCCAGCAGCTGGGTACGACCAGCCGGATTTACCGGATCGAAGCCTCTGC
Organism: Desulfuromonadales bacterium; assembly: GCA_051305875.1. Classification (GTDB taxonomy): domain Bacteria; phylum Desulfobacterota; class Desulfuromonadia; order Desulfuromonadales; family BM103; genus M0040. Next base: position 490 of record JBPPMD010000305.1, read on the forward strand.
ACTGGTCAACGACGGCAGCCGCCGATTGCTGGCGGATGTTGACAAGCATAGTAACAAGCTGCTTTTTTTCAAGGTGAATTAATGTCATGAGCAAACGATTAATCGGAATCGAGATCGGACACAGCACCCTGCGCGTCGCCATCCTCAATCAGGAGAAGGGGCAGGTTTCGGTCGGCTCCCTGTTGGAAAGAGGTTATACGGATTCTGCTGAACTGACGGCCCAACTGCAGGAGCTTTTGGCCGGCGAGTTCAGAATCGGTGATCAGCTGGTGACCAGTCTGCCTGCCCGCACGGCCTATGTGCGGAGCCTGGAGTTTCCCTTTCAGGACGACAAGAAAATCGCCGCGGCGATTCCTTTCTCACTGTCCACCCAGTTACCGGTCGCGATTGATAATTGCGCCACGGCGATACAGCCGGTGCAGCCTGTAGACAAGGGCGCAACCGTGGTGGCGGCCGCTGTCCCCAGGGAGACGCTCCAGTCCCTGCTGGGTCCTTTCGAGGAGGCCGATGTGCCGCTGCATCTTGTCGACCTGGCGCCGTTCTGCCACGTCGCCGGACTTGGCGAGCAGATTGGCGATGGCTTGCTGATCTGTGCTACCGGGCAGGAAACCACAGTTTCCCTGGTACAGAAAGGGGTCCTCGCGGATTACCGGATTTTGCCGGCGATCGCAGTGCCGGCCCATGCTGCCCAGTTTCAGCAGCTGCTCAGGGAAATCAGAGTGCTCAAGCATGCGGCAGGAGAGGTGAGCCTTACCATCAGCATGATCGGCGAGAGGAGCACCGCCGATCTTGCTGAAGCTCTGCAGGCTTCAGGGCTCAGGGTGGAGATGCTATCCCTGGAGCTCGGCGGACAGATTGTTGAGGGCGCGTTTCTGCCGGCCGTGGCACTGGCGCTACGGGCGCGGGTTGCCAGGCACGAGCGGGCTTTCAACTTTCGCCGGGGACAGTATGCGCTCAAGGGCGAATGGGCCAATCTGAAACGCAAGCTTGTCCTGTTGACGGCGCTGCTCGGCATGGCGGTTCTTATCATGCTCGGCTCAATGGCCCTCAGATATGTCGACGAAGCCAGGCGTGCTGACCGGTTGCAGACGGAAATGGTTAATGTCTACCGATCGCTGTTTCCCGGGGCTACGACCATTGTTGACGTTCCACTGCAGCTCAAAAGCGCGATCCGTGATCTGCGGGAAAAGGGCAATCTGATCACCGGCGGTCAGGTTTCAGCGATTGCCGTCCTCAGGGAGATTTCCCGCCTGCCCGAGCTGGTCACGTCGGTCGAAGTCCAGGAACTTTCCCTGAGCGCCGAAGAAATCAAGATGGCCGGGCGGACGGCATCCTTCGAAGGGGTCAATCAAATGACCAGGGTGCTTGGTGAATCACCGATGTTCACCAGGGTTCAGGTCACCGATGCCAAGATGAGTCTGGATGGCAGCCGGATTGATTTTCGCCTGTTGCTGTCACTTGCCAACCCGGGGGCCGAACAATGATCAGTCAACTGAAACAGCGGGAACGGATTTTCGTGATCATCGGAGGGCTCGTCCTCATCCTGGCCATACTCTACTTTGCAATCGTGGCACCCTATCGAAGCGCACTGAGCACACTCGACCGCCAGATCGCGCAGCGCAGCGAGCAACTCCAGGAAGTCAAGGTGCTGCAAGGCCGCTACCTGGAGATAAAGAATCAGATGGCCCAGGTGACAAGACTTCTGGAAAATCGCCAGGCGTTCTCGGCGCTCACCTTCATCGAGGACCTGGTCGCACAGACGGCTGGCCGGGAGAATCTCATCTCCATGCGGCCCCAGTCCCCCGAGACCCGCAGCGAATTCATTGTCGATTCGGTCGAGATCAAACTTGAGAAGCTGACTCTCAAGCAACTCCTCGAATTGCTCCTGGGCTTCGAAGGGGCGGCGACACCCATGCAGGTCAAAAACCTCTACCTCAAACAGCGCTTCGATGACCGGTCGCTGCTTGATTCAACCATGACGATTACGGCGTTGCGGAGGGCAACATGAGATTCCCTGCCTGGCCGCGCAAGCTGAAAACGTCATCGACCTCCTTGCAGCGGCCGAGTCTCTTCCTGTTGGCAGGGGCCGGTCTGCTCCTGCTGGGCATGCTGGCAGGCATCTACCTGTTCTTCCCGGCAGAAGCCCTGAGGCAACGCATCATTCAGGAAGTCGGGACACGCACCGGGATGGAGGTGCAGATCGGGCAGGTCGCTCTCTATCCGCTGCTGACCCTGGATGCCGACCGCATCAAGCTTGGCGTAACCGGTCTGACGCAACCTTTGGAGATCGAGCAGTTGAGTGTTGCACCACAATGGTCAACGCTGCTGTCCGGTGACCCTGGCGTGCAACTGCAAGGCCGCGTCATGTTAGGGACCATAACGGCGGGCTTGCAGAAAGGTGGCGCAATCAGCGCCAGAGCGAACGGCCTGCGCTTCGAACTGCCGATGCAGAAGCCGATTCCTTTCAGTATTATGGGGACTCTCAGCGAAGCGAGCCTGAATTCTTCGACACGTCTCGGACCGGATACGAAGACAGGGCTGTCCCTGCGGCTGGCCGATGTCAGCATTCTTGGCCTGGAGATTCTCAGAGCAGACAGTCCGGGCTTGTCTCTCGGTGAAATCACCCTGGATCTTGATGGCCAGGGTCGGGCCCTGCGAATCAGTGCCATTAATGCCAAAGGCGGCGACCTCGAGGTCGATGGCAACGGGACGCTGCAGATCGGTCGCACCGCAGCGACCAGCCGTATCAGGCTTGTACTGCAAGTTCGTCCCGGTCCGAACGCGGACCCGAATATTTCCTCGCTGCTCCAGCTTGCCGGCGAGCCGGGACCGGACGGTCGTTATCCTTTACAGCTCATCGGCACTTTGGCCAAGCCGATCCTCAAGCCTGGAGGTTAAGGTGTTTCTGCGCACTTTGATGTGTCTGCTGCGTAGTGACAAATCCGGTATCGCCTGCGTGGGCGGTCAAACTTACGCCGTTTGCGATCCGTAACTCCTTTACGCCGCTCAATCACATCCGCCGATTGACGCAGAGCTTGCGTAAAAGGGTCGTTTGCGGTCGAAAACGAGCAAAAGGTTGGTTACCATGACTCAGCAACAGGCTAAAAACTGGATAGAAAAGATCATCCGTGATTTCTGCGCCTCTCCAGCCAACAGTCTGGAGAACGGCACCGGCGAACCGGCCTGGGATGAAGCTCAGGTGGCCTATGCGCGAGGTGACGACCCTTTGTTCTATCAGCTGAGGGCGGATATCGGTCCTTTTTACTGGACGCCCTGCGAAGCGTTCAAACTCGCCTATCCTGAAATGCAGTGCGATTCTTCCGAACTGGCGGTCA
>JBPPMD010000041.1:0-6948 GCA_051305875.1 Desulfuromonadales bacterium
GCTCTGGTAGAGTTGGTAGAGGTTGCTGTAGGTGTTCTGAAAGTCGTTGTAAGAGATGGTTCTTCCATTTACCACAGCTGCTTCAGCAGTCGGGTCATCACCGCCAGGTCCCCCGGGAGCGGAGAGCATGGCATAGCCGATGACAAAGCTGAGAATGATGATGGCAAAGGCCAGCTTGATGATGATGGATTTCTGTTTGTTGCGGACAAAGTCGAGCATGAGTTCAGGTTTCTCCTCGAGGTGTTTTTGTGACTTCCGGGAACAGGGCCGAATGTTAGACAATCACCTGTGGAAATGCAACAGTTTTTCCTTTTATCTCTTGAAAAGATAAAGGGCTTTTGCTAGTGTAAACAACATTTTCCCAGCTTATCTCGGGCCACCTTCACTTTAAAAGGGATTGCCACTCATTATGGTCAACTTGTTTGATGCAATATTAGGTATGTTCTCCAATGATCTCGCGATTGACCTGGGGACTGCAAACACTCTGGTTTATCTCAAAGGCAAAGGGGTTGTTGTTAGCGAACCGTCGGTAGTGGCCGTGCAGAAAGATTCGCACGGTCAAAGGAAAGTTCTGGCGGTCGGCACCGACGCCAAAAACATGCTCGGCCGTACCCCCGGCAGTATTGTCGCCATTCGCCCGATGAAAGATGGTGTCATCGCTGATTTCGACATCACCGAAGAAATGCTGCGTTATTTTATTCGTAAAATTCATAACCGCAAAGCTCTGGTTCGCCCCCGCATCGTAATCTGCGTACCGTCAGGAATCACTCAGGTAGAGAAGCGGGCTGTCAAGGAATCCGCTGAGTCGGCCGGTGCGCGTGAAGTCTACCTGATCGAAGAACCGATGGCCGCGGCAATCGGCGCCGGTCTGCCGATCACCGAAGCTTCCGGTAACATGATCGTTGACATCGGCGGTGGCACCACCGAGGTGGCGGTCATCTCGCTGGCAGGTATTGTTTACGCGAAAAGTGTTCGGGTCGGCGGCGACAAGATGGACGAAGCCATTGCGCAACATCTCAAACGCAAATATAATCTGCTGATTGGTGAGCGTACTTCTGAAGCGATTAAAATCCAAATCGGCAGTGCTCATCCTGAAAGCAGCTCTTCGCCGGCAGACGGCTGGGTTGAAACCATGGAAGTCAAGGGTCGTGATCTGGTCAGCGGTATTCCGAAGACACTTGAGATCGGTGCCCTGGAAATTCGTGAGGCACTCTCTGAACCGATCAATGCCATCGTTGAAGCGGTGCGTATCGCATTGGAGCGGACTCCTCCGGAATTGGCAGCTGATATTGTCGACAAGGGGATTGTCCTGGCCGGCGGCGGCGCTTTGCTGCGCAACCTTGATCAGTTGCTGCGCGAAGAAACCGGCCTGCCGGTAGTGATTGCCGAAGACCCACTTTCCTGTGTAGTCCTCGGTTCCGGTAAGGTTCTCGATGAACTCGATCTGCTCAAACAGGTGACTGTCACTTCCTGATCATCTCCGGAAAGTACTGTCGTGCCCGACGTTTGTGGCAATTGTGATTTTGCAGCATCTTAAGAGGGCCTCACGCCCTCTTTTTTCGTGGAAGTTGATGCATGTGGGAATGGTGGCGTAAAAATAGACCTTTGATGCTCGGCAGTCTCTTGCTTCTGGTGGCGCTGCTCTGGTATTCGGTCAACCTTCGCCAGCAGGATGAGACGAATCTTCTGGAGAGCGTAGTGCTGCGCTTGACCGGTCCGGTACAGGCTGGACTCGACCGGACGATCGACGGTGTTGCAGATGTCTGGGGTCATTACTTCTACCTGATCGACACTGCTGAAGACAACCGCCGGCTGCTCGATACTAATCGTGCCTTGCGTGCCGTCCTGACGGAGAGTGAGGAGGTGCGCCTGGAGAATGAACGCCTGCGCCTGCTGCTTGATTTCAAGGAAGCCCAGGAAATTGCCACCCTGCCGGCCCGGGTGATCGCAGAAGATGCCTCCAGTTGGTTTCGTACTGTCATGATTGACAAGGGCGGCGATCAGGGAGTCACCGAAGGCATGCCGGTGGTTGTGGCCGAGGGGGTGGTTGGCCGTGTCGTGCGCAGCAGCCCCCGTTTTGCCAGAGTCCTGCTGATTACCGATGCATCCTCGGCGGTAGCCAGCCTGCTCCAGGATAATCGTGCTCGAGGAATATGCCGGGGGCAGGGGGACCAGCTGGTTTTCGATTTTGTCCTGCGCCAGGAAGAGGTGAGTGTTGGCGACCGGGTCGTGACCAGCGGCATGGGGGGCGTGTTTCCGAAGGGGCTGGTGGTTGGTCACGTAAAGAGTGTTGACCGGCAGGAATTCGGTCTTTTTCAAGCGATCACAGTAGCTCCCTCGGTTGATTTTTCACACCTTGAAGAGGTCCTTGTCCTGTTGCGGAGCCCTCAATGAACCGAACCCTGATTTATCTTGTTATGGCGGGTATTGCCGTAATTCTGCAGACAGTACTGCTGCCATTGATGCTGAAAGGGCATTACAAGCCGGATCTGCTTCTGATTCTGGTCATCTATCTCGGTCTGCACGAAGAGCCGCAGCGTGGCGGCCTGATGGCATACTTGCTTGGATGGTGTTACGATGGCGTTGCCGGATCCTTTCCCGGACTTAACGGGTTTATCCTGCTTGGCATTTTCCTGGCGGTCCGCGGCATAGTGACCCGGGTTAACACTGAAAGCTCTTCACTGCTGCTCCTTTTGGTTGTTGCGGGTACGATTCTGCAGTCTGCCATGGTGGCATTTTCTCTGGATTTTTTCAATCAGGCGACCCGGATCTGGCCACAAATGGCTTGGCAACTGCCTGTGCAGTTGCTGTTGAATTTTATCGCGGCGTTTGTTCTGTTGCGCCTGATTGTCTGGTTACAGCGAATTTTTCTGCCGCGCAGAAACCTGCCCGGTCTGCGTAAACTTGATAGCCGTTATGAGTCTTAATCCGTCTCCTGAAGAAACCCCCGGTCTGCGTCGCCGTTTTATTGTCTCTTCATTGATTGTTGCCGGCATCTTTTTTGTTCTGGCTCTGCGCCTGTGGTATCTGCAGATTCTCGGCGCTGACCATTACCGCGAGCTCTCTGAGCGTAACCGTATCCGTTATCTTGCCATCGAGGCCCCGCGGGGAACCATCTTCGATCGTCATGGAACTTTGCTGGTTGACAACCGGCCGGCATTCATTGTCTCGGCTCTGCGTCAGGAAGTCGATGATCGCGAGCAGCTTTTCGAAAACCTTGCGCAGCTGCTTGAAATTGAAGTGGGACAGCTTGAAGAGCGCTGGCGGGCAGGACGGGGCTTGCCCGGCTATCGGCCAATCCCTCTGCTAGAGGATATCGGTCGTCAGGCGATGGAGAAGGTCCAGGAGCATTCCATTGATCTGCCGGGTCTTCTCGTCGAAGTAAAATCATTCAGGTCTTATCCCCACGGCGAGCTGGCCGCCCACCTGTTCGGTTATCTCGGTGAAGTTAGTGAGGATGAGTTACGCCAGACAGAATTTTCAAGTTACCGCTCGGGTGAGATGGTGGGCAAAACCGCGCTGGAGCGCATGTTCGAAGAGAAACTGCGTGGCTCTGCCGGGCAGAAACGCATCGAAGTCAATGTCAGAGGCCGTGAACTGCGACAGGTGACGACGCGCAATCCGCTTCCCGGGCAGCGTCTTTACCTGACTATTGATGCCAGACTTCAGCGGATTGCCGAAGAGGCCCTTGGCGACAATGCCGGCGCCGTTGTCGCGCTGGATGTCAACAATGGAGAGGTCTTGGCCTTTGTCAGTCTGCCCACTTTTGACCCCGCCTTGTTTGCCCGTGGCGTCAGCAGCGACGAATGGCAGGAACTGATTGATAACCCGCAGCACCCGATGACCAACAAGGCTCTGCGTGGACAATATCCACCCGGATCAACGTTCAAGATGGTTGTGGCCCTTGCCGCACTGGAAGCCGATGCCGTCAATCCTTCGACAAAATTCTATTGTGACGGCAGAATCCATCTGGGTAGTCGCGAGTTCCGTTGCTGGAAGAAAAATGGCCATGGTACAGTCGATCTGCACAAGGCGATCAAGGAGAGTTGCGACGTCTGGTTTTACCGGGCTGGCCTCGAGACCGGCATCGACCGGATCGCCAGTGTTGCGCGACGGTTGGGTCTTGGTGAACCGACAGGTTTTCCGTTTGGCGGAGAGCGTTCAGGGTTGATACCGAACCGGGCGTGGAAAAAGAAACGTTTCGGCACCAGCTGGTACGATGGTGAAACGGTAAACTCCTCCATCGGCCAGGGTTTTGTTCTGACGACTCCGTTGCAACTGGCGTCGATGACCGCTGCTCTGGCCAACGGTGGCACCGTCTGGCGGCCACAGATTGTCCAGAAGGTTGTCAGCCTTGAGGGAGACACAGATTGGGTCCTCAAGCCGGAAAAGCTCACGGAAACTGCCTGGCCGACGGAGTCGCTGAAGGCGGTGCAAAAAGCCATGGAGTCCGTTGTCAATGATGTCGGTGGCACTGCCTGGCGCAGTCGTCTGGAAGAAGTAAGGTTTGCCGGCAAGACGGGCACGGCCCAGGTTGTCCGTCGCAAATCAGACGAGGAGGAAAAACAACAGGAAGGCGAGGAGATTTCCTATCAATACAGGGATCATGCACTCTTTGTCTCCTATGCCCCGGCGAAGAATCCGCAGATTGCTGTCGCGGTCGTTGTCGAACATGGCGGTCACGGTTCAAGTGTTGCCGCTCCGATTGCCAGGGCCGTGTATGAAGCATATTTCTCTGAAGGGAATAACGAAGACGTTTTGAGCCCTGCACAACAGCAAGCTGTTTCCGGAGACTGATCCATGTTTGATAGACGTTTGATCACACATTTCAACTGGACTTATCTGCTGCTGATCCTGATGATTTCAGGCATCGGCATCACCAATTTGTACAGTGCCACATCCTCCTGGACGGATGCGGTCCAGCCAATTTACCTCAAGCAATTTTACTGGCTCGGGATTGGTTTATTGATTGTTGTCCTGATCTCTGTTTTTGACTACCGTCACCTGAAATACCTGAGTTTACCCATGTACGGCGGTAATCTGCTGCTCCTGATCCTGGTCCTGGTTGTCGGACGGACCAGCATGGGAGCGACCCGCTGGATCAGCCTGGCTGGCATCAATGTGCAACCGAGCGAAATCATGAAGATTGTGATCATCGTAGCGCTGGCAAGTTATTTCAGCGAGAAAGAACACCTGCACGGATTCTCTTTGCGCGAGTTGATCGCCCCCGCTCTGATGCTTGGCGCTCCGGCCCTGTTGATCATGAAACAACCGGATCTGGGAACTGCACTGCTGGTGTTGTGTATCGGCGGCACCATGGCCTTGTTCGCCGGGGTACGACGCTCTGCTGTCGCCTTCCTGGCAATATCGGGATTTGCCGCAGCCTTCGGTGGATGGTTTCTGTTGCATGACTACCAGAAACAGAGGATCCTGACCTTTCTGAATCCGGAGCGGGATCCCCTCGGCGCCGGATACCACATTATCCAATCAAAGATCGCCGTGGGCAGCGGCGGCTTCAGTGGTCTGGGATTCATGAAGGGAACCCAGTCGCAGCTTTCCTTCCTCCCGGAGCGTCATACGGATTTCGCATTCTCCGTGTTTGCCGAGGAGTGGGGCATGACCGGGTGTCTGCTGCTTCTGGTGCTCTACTGCCTGGTCGTAGTCTGGGGTCTGCATATCGCGCTGCGCGCCAATGACCGTTTCGGCATGTATCTGGCCATTGGAGTCTCCTCCATGCTCTTCTGGCATGTTGTGGTCAATCTCGGCATGGTGATCGGTCTGCTGCCCGTGGTCGGTGTACCTCTGCCGCTCTTTTCGTACGGCGGGACCAGTATGGTGACGACTATGACGGGGGTCGGTGTGTTGATGAATGTTGGTATGCGACGGTTTATGTTTTAACGGTGGATAACGCTTAAGTCTTGCACCCTGAAACATTCAACTGCCAGTCTGGTATACTGACAGCCATGAACCTCCATCCGGCAAAATTCTGGGAAAGCTTACCAGACAACAAAGTCCGCTGCAAGTTGTGCCGCTTTCATTGCCTGATTGCTGCTGGCCGCAAGGGGCGATGCGGCGTCCGTGAGAATCATGAAGGTGCGTTGTTCACCCTGGTCTACGGTCAATCGGTCGCCGAGAATGTCGATCCGATCGAGAAGAAGCCACTCTATCATTTCCACCCGGGTTCACGCAGCCTGTCAATTGCCACGGTCGGATGCAACTTCCGATGTCTGCATTGCCAGAACAACCAGATTTCCCAGTGGCCTTACGAACACTCAGATATTCCCGGCACGCAACTCTTGCCGCATGAGGTTGTTCGTCATGCCGTGGAAAGCGGCGCGGCAAGCATCGCCTACACCTATACTGAACCTACCATCTTCTTCGAATATGCCTATGATACGGCAGTCGCCGCCAGGAATGCAGGTGTCAAAAACGTCTTCGTGACCAACGGCTATACAACTACAGAAGCGCTTGAGTCAATCGCCCCCTATCTTGATGCCGCCAATGTCGATCTGAAAGGTTTTTCAGACCAGGCATACAAAGATGTCACCGGCGCATCGCTCTTTGGTGTCCTTGAATGTCTGCGGGATTACCGACGGCTCGGGATCTGGCTCGAAGTGACGACCCTGGTGATTCCCGGGCACAACGACAGCGAAGATGAGCTGCGTCAGATTGCAACCTTTATTGCCGGGGAACTCGGTCGTGACGTGCCCTGGCATATCTCGGCGTTCTACCCGACCTACAAGATGCTTGATCGGCCACCGACGCCTGCGGCAACCTTGTCTCTGGCACGGGATCTCGGTCGTCAGGCCGGCCTTGAATATGTCTACCTGGGCAATGTCAACGATTCTGGCTGCGGTGATACGATCTGTCCCGGATGTGGCAAGACAGTCATCCGCCGGAAGCGTCTGGAATTCATCGATACGGAGTTGACTGATAACCGCTGTAATT
>JBPPMD010000345.1:0-10835 GCA_051305875.1 Desulfuromonadales bacterium
AGAGAATAAACTCGAGTTCATCGAGGTTCCCGAAGAAGAAGTTATCGGCAAGATCGCTTCGGTTGATATCGTTGACGAATCGACCGGGGAAGTGGTGGTCGAGTGTAATGAAGAGCTATCTGCTGCCAAGCTGGAAGAACTGGCCACGCGCGGCATTAATAATTTCAAAGTCCTGTTTATCGACCATCTGTTTGTCGGACCCTACCTGCGTGATACCCTGCTGCAGGATAAGGTGAACTCTCCGGAAGAGGCCAAGGTCGAGATTTATCGACGCCTGCGGCCCGGTGATCCGCCAACCCTCAAGAGTTCCGATGCCTTGTTCTCGAGTCTTTTCTTCAACGAAGAGCGCTATGATTTATCGACTGTCGGTCGCCTCAAACTGAATCACAAGCTGGGCCTGAAGTTGCCCCTTGAAGTGACCACCCTGACCAAGGAAGATATCCTTGAAGTGGTGCGTTACCTGATCGATCTGCGTAACGGTGTTCATGAGTGGGAAGTCGAAGATGACAAGGGCAACCTTCGCAGGTTGCCGGTCAAGATTGACGACATTGACCATCTTGGCAACCGCCGTGTCCGTGCTGTTGGTGAATTGCTCGAAAACCAGTACCGGGTTGGTCTTGTACGTATGGAGCGCGCCATCAAGGAGCGTATGAGCCTGCAGGAAGTGGACAGCCTGATGCCCCACGACCTGATTAACTCCAAACCTGTTTCCGCTGTCGTCAAGGAGTTTTTTGGATCGAGTCAGCTGTCCCAGTTTATGGACCAGACCAACCCACTTTCTGAAATTACCCACAAGCGCCGTCTCTCGGCTCTCGGACCTGGTGGCTTGACCCGCGAACGTGCCGGCTTCGAAGTTCGTGACGTGCATCCGACCCACTACGGCCGAGTCTGTCCGATCGAGACTCCGGAAGGCCCGAACATCGGTTTGATCGCTTCTCTGTCGACCTATGCCAGAATCAACGTTCACGGCTTCGTCGAGACACCTTACCGGATTGTCTATAACGGCAAAGTGTCCAATGAGATTCAATATTTTTCAGCTCTTGAAGAGGAGGGTCATGCAATCGCCCAGGCGAATGCCCCCCTTGACGATAAGAACCGCTTTGTCAACGAACTGGTTAACGCCCGTAAGAACGGCGAGTTCATGCTGATCAATCAGAGCGAGATCGAATTGATGGACGTCTCGCCGAAGCAGCTGGTTTCAGTGGCCGCTGCTCTCATCCCGTTTCTTGAAAACGACGATGCAAACCGTGCCCTGATGGGCTCCAACATGCAGCGTCAGGCAGTGCCCCTGCTGCGTGCAGATGCACCACTGGTCGGTACCGGTATGGAACGCATTGTCGCTCACGACTCTGGCTCCGCTGTCGTTGCCCGTCATGACGGTATGGTAGAAAGTGTTGATGCGGGCCGTATTGTCGTTAAGATCGACGACCATGAAGTCGATGAGACCGGTACCGGCGTTGCTATCTACAACCTGATTAAGTTCATTCGTTCCAACCAGAACACCTGTCTTAATCAGAAACCGATCGTCAAGGTCGGCGACAAGGTCAAGCGTGGCGAAATCATCGCTGACGGCCCTTCCACTCAGTGGGGAGAGCTTGCTCTCGGCCAGAACGTCATGGTTGCATTCATGCCTTGGGGTGGTTACAACTTCGAAGACTCGATCCTGATCTCTGAAAAGCTGGTCAAGGAAGATCGCTATACCTCTATCCACGTTGAGGAATTCGAATGCGTTGCCCGCGATACCAAGCTGGGTAAAGAAGAAATTACCGACGACATTCCCAATCTCGGCGAAGATGCTCTGCGCAATCTTGATGAAAGTGGTATTATCCGTATTGGTGCCGAGGTCAAGCCGACAGATATCCTGGTTGGCAAGATCACTCCGAAGGGCGAAACCCAGTTGTCGCCGGAAGAAAAACTCCTGCGTGCAATCTTTGGAGAGAAAGCCGGTGATGTGCGTGATACCTCACTGCGTGTACCACCGGGTGTCGAGGGTGTCGTTATTGGTGCCCGCGTTTTCTCCCGCAAGGGCTTGGACAAGGACGCCCGGACCGAGTTCATCGAGCAGACAGAAATTGACAAACTGCTCAAAGATCAGAATGACGAAATCCGCATCATCCGGGACTCTGCCCAGAGCAAACTGGCCAGGCTGTTGAACGGCCAGACAGTATCCGTCCCGGTCAAGGACCGTGACGGCAAAACCTTGCTGCCCAAAGGCCGCAAGATCACTGACAAGGCTCTGGAGTCGATTCCCTTCAGTCTCTGGCGTGAAATCTCTCTCGACGATGAAGAAGCCGAAGGCAAGGTTAACGAAACTGTCAGACGTCTTGGCGAGCGTGAAGAGATCATCAAGACGGTTTTTGCCGACAAGATCGAAAAACTCAAACGTGGTGATGATCTGCCTCCGGGTGTGATCAAAATGGTCAAGGTTTATATCGCCATCAAGCGTAAATTGTCTGTTGGTGACAAAATGGCCGGTCGGCACGGCAACAAGGGCGTTCTCTCACGCATCCTACCGGAAGAGGACATGCCTTACCGCGAGGATGGCACACCGGTCGAGATTGTTCTCAACCCGCTCGGCGTCCCGTCTCGTATGAACGTCGGTCAGATCCTTGAAATCCATCTCGGTCTGGCAGCTCGCGGGCTCGGAGAGCAGATTCAAGCTTCTATTGACCAAATGACAGCACCGGACAAACTGCGCAAGCAGATCAAGGATGTCTATGGCAACAAGGAGTTGGACACCTTTATCGATGAGTTGAGCGATGAAGATATCCTCAGCTTGGCGCGCCGCCTTGGCAACGGTGTTCCCATGGCATCACCGGTTTTCGAAGGTGTTCATGAAGATCAGATCAAGGGTGAGTTGAAGCGGGCCGGCATGCCGCTGAGCGGGCAGATGACGCTGCACGATGGTCGTACCGGTGAAGCCTTCAAGGAGAAGGTGACCGTCGGTATCATGTATATGCTTAAGTTGCATCACCTGGTTGACGATAAGATCCATGCCCGAAGTATAGGTCCATACAGTCTGGTAACTCAGCAACCGCTGGGCGGCAAGGCCCAATTCGGAGGCCAGCGCCTCGGCGAGATGGAGGTCTGGGCCATGGAAGCCTACGGTGCTGCTCATGCGCTGCAGGAATTCCTGACGGTCAAGTCTGACGATGTGGCTGGCCGGACCCGGATTTACGAGGCGATTGTCAAGGGCAAGCATACCCTTGAAGCCGGTCTCCCGGAATCCTTCAACGTCCTTATCAAAGAACTTCAGGCACTCTGTCTCGATGTTGAGTTGCTGGAAGAGGACTGATACTGCAGCGAACCCCCATCCTGAAAAGGAGGATGCGTCTTGGAAGATATTTACAGCCTTTTTGAGCGACCGAAAGACCCTTTGAATTTTAACGCTATTCGTCTCTCAATCTCTTCTCCGGAAAAGATTCGAGAACGGTCTTTTGGCGAGGTTAAGAAGCCTGAAACAATCAATTACCGGACTTTCAAGCCGGAACGTGATGGTCTTTTCTGCGCCAAAATCTTTGGTCCAACAAAAGACTACGAGTGCAATTGCGGCAAGTACAAGCGCATGAAACACCGTGGAATTGTTTGCGAAAAATGCGGTGTCGAAGTTATTCCAAGCAAGGTACGTCGTGAGCGCCTGGGTCACATCGACCTGGCTTGCCCGGTGGCGCATATCTGGTTCCTCAAGTCGCTGCCCAGCAGGATTGCCACTCTGCTTGACATGACCCTCAAAGAACTCGAGCGGATTCTTTATTTCGAGGCCTATATTGTCCTGGATAAAGGCGAGAGCGACCTTGAAACCGGACAGATTTTTTCTGAAGAAAAATATCGCGAACTGATGGAGGAGCATGCCGGTCAGTTCACTGTCGGCATGGGTGCGGAGGCGGTTCGCGAACTGCTGTCAGCCATTGACCTGGAAGAACTGACAACGACTTTGCGTGTCGAGATGATTGATGCGACCAGTGAGGCTAAACGCAAGAAAGTTGCCAAGCGCCTTAAGGTAGCAGATGCATTCATCAATAGCGGCAATCGCCCGGAGTGGATGATCCTGGAAACCATCCCGGTACTGCCGCCTGAGTTGCGCCCCCTGGTGCCGCTCGATGGTGGACGTTTCGCCACGTCTGACCTTAATGATTTGTACCGCCGGGTAATCAACCGCAACAATCGTCTCAAACGTCTGATGGAACTGCGGGCACCAGAGGTGATTATCCGCAACGAAAAACGTATGTTGCAGGAATCGGTTGATGCTCTGTTCGACAATGGACGTCGCGGCCGGGCTATCACCGGACCAAACAAGCGGCCACTCAAGTCGCTCTCCGACATGCTCAAGGGCAAGGGGGGCCGATTCCGTCAGAATCTGCTCGGTAAACGTGTCGACTATTCCGGTCGTTCAGTCATAGTGGTTGGTCCCGAATTGAGACTGCATCAGTGCGGTCTGCCGAAAAAAATGGCCCTTGAGCTGTTTAAGCCGTTTATCTACAACAAGCTTGAAGAGCGAGGCTTTTGTACCACGATCAAGAGTGACAAAAAGCTGGTCGAGCGTGAGCGTCCGGAAGTTTGGGACGTCCTTGAGGAGGTTATCAAGGAACATCCGGTGATGCTGAATCGGGCGCCTACCCTGCACCGCCTCGGTATTCAGGCTTTTGAGCCCATTCTCATCGAAGGCAAGGCAATCCAGCTGCACCCATTGGTCTGTGCAGCGTTCAACGCTGACTTTGACGGTGACCAGATGGCCGTTCATTTGCCGCTTTCGGTCGAGAGCCAGATTGAAACCCGCGTCCTGATGATGTCCACCAACAACATCCTGTCGCCGGCCAATGGCAAGCCGATTATCGTACCGTCACAGGATATGGTCCTGGGTCTCTACTACATGACCCGCGAAAGGATCTTTGCCAAAGGTGAAAATGGTGTTTTCTCTTCTCCTGATGAAGTTCGCATGGCCTATGATTCAGGTGAGGCTGATCTCCAGGCCAAAATCAAGGTTCGCATGGTGCCTGCTGCTGGCCAGGAAGAGGAAATTATTGAAACGACAGTCGGTCGTATTCTCTTGCGTGAGGTTATACCTGAATCCATACCCTTCTCCTATGTCAACCTGGTTATGAACAAGAAGCATGTTGGTGAACTGATCGATGTCTGCTTTCGTTTTGCCGGCAACAAGGAAACCGTTATCCTGGCTGACAAGATCAAGGAAACCGGTTTCCGTTTCTCGACTATAGCAGGTATCTCTATCTGCCTCGACAACATGGTTATCCCGGAGTCCAAGGAAGCCTTTATCTCGGCGTCTGTTGAAGAGGTCAAGGAGATTCAGGAACAATACACCGAAGGTCTGATTACTGACGGCGAACGATATAACAAGGTCATCGACATCTGGGCCAAGTGCACCGAGGATATTGCCCAGACGATGCTTTCCAAGCTGGCTGTTGAGACGATCACCTCACCTGACGGTGAGCAGGTCAAGGTTCCTTCATTCAATCCGATTCACATGATGGCCGATTCCGGTGCCCGAGGCAGCCACCAGCAGATTCGTCAGTTGGCCGGTATGCGTGGTCTGATGGCCAAACCGGACGGCTCGATTATTGAGACGCCGATTACGGCTAACTTCCGTGAAGGTCTCACGGTGCTGCAGTACTTTATCTCGACTCACGGTGCCCGTAAAGGTCTGGCTGATACAGCGCTTAAGACTGCCAACTCAGGTTATCTAACCAGACGTCTGGTCGATGTCGCTCAGGATGCAATCATTATGGAAGATGATTGCGGTACCCTGGACGGTATCAATATCAGCTCTCTGATCGAGGGTGGTGAAGTTATCGAGCCGTTGGGCGATCGAATCCTCGGTCGGAAGGCCCTGGAAGATATTGTCGACCCGGTCACGGACGAAGTCCTTGTTGAGGACAACCAGGAGATTGACGAAGCCCTGGTGTTGAAAATTGAAGAAGCCGGCATTGAAAAAGTTAAAATTCGTTCGGTACTGACATGCCAGAGCCGACGGGGTATCTGTGCTTCCTGCTACGGCCGCGACCTGGCTCGCGGGCATGTCGTCAATCTTGGCGAGGCGGTTGGCGTTATCGCAGCCCAGTCGATCGGCGAGCCGGGAACCCAGCTTACCATGCGGACCTTCCATATCGGCGGAACTGCTTCACGCCAGGCGGAGCAGACTGCTCTCGAGGCGCGCTCGGAAGGTACGCTCAAGTTCATCAACCTGACTACCGCCAGGAACTCTGAGGGTTCTCGAGTCGTTATGAACCGCAATGCTGAAGTTGCGGTTGTCGACGAGACCGGTCGTGAACGCGAGCGTTATGGCGTCGTCTACGGCGCTCGTCTGATGGTCGGCGAAGGAGAAGCTGTCACCAAGGGATTGGTCCTTGCAGAATGGGACCCCTTCACCATGCCTATTCTTGCTGAAGCTTCCGGTAAAATTCGTTTCGGTGACCTGGTTGAAGGCCTGACCGTAGAGGAGCAGGTCGACGATGTTACCGGCCTGTCCCGTAAAGTCATCATCGAATCCAAGTCCGCTGACAAGCGGCCGCGTGTCTCAGTCAAAGATGAACACAACAAGACTGCCCAGCGCTGCATGATGCCGGTCGGTGCCAACATCCTGGTCCATGAAGATACGATGGTCAGCTCAGGTGACATTCTCGCCAAGATTCCGCGTGAAACCACCAAGACCAAGGACATCACCGGTGGTTTGCCGCGTGTTGCCGAACTCTTCGAAGCCCGTAAACCCAAAGAGTTCGCAGTCATTACCGAGATTGATGGTGTGGTTGCATTCGGCAAGGACTCCAAAGGTAAACGCAAGGTGGTGGTTACACCGGAGATCGGTGAGCCCAAAGAATACCTGATCCCGAAAGGAAAACACATCAGCGTTCACGAAGGCGACTTTGTCCGTGCCGGTGAGTCGCTCATGGATGGGTCAAGTAATCCACATGATATCCTGCGCGTCCTTGGTGAGAAGGAATTGGCCAAGTATCTGGTCGATGAGGTTCAGGAAGTCTATCGTTTACAGGGCGTCAAGATCAACGATAAGCACATTGAGGTTATCGTTCGCCAGATGCTGCGACGTGTCAAAATCAAGGAGGTTGGCAACACCCGCTTCCTGGCTGATGACTCAGTTGAACGCTGGCAGTTTGACGAAGAGAACCAGAAAGTGCTTGCCGAGGGCGGCAACCCTGCGGTCGGTGAGCCTCTCATGCTCGGCATAACCAAGGCATCATTGTCGACCGAATCCTTCATCTCGGCTGCGTCTTTCCAGGAGACCACCAAGGTGCTCACGCAGGCGTCGATTGAAGGTAAGGTCGATTGTCTGCGTGGCTTGAAGGAAAACGTTATCATGGGTCGCTTGATTCCAGCCGGTACTGGCGTTTCCAAGTATCGCAGTGCAAACCTCTTGATCGAGGACCCGGAAGAGCGTTTGCCGGAGATTGAAGAGATCGATGAAGATGACGATAGCTTTGATGAGGAAATTGCCGAAATTTTGGTCAATGTCCCAGCCGAAGAGAGCGAAGATATCGATTTTGAGTAGTTTTTCAGAATGGTTGTAAAAAAGACATATTAGATTTTTAAATGCTTGACAGGGTGCGCTCGTTTTGATAAATTCTGCGAGTTTTCCCCTGAGGGAAAACCTGTTCTTTCAACGTCATGAATACGCAAAAAAATCGGGAGTGATTCGATGCCGACGATCAATCAGTTGATCCGTATAGGTCGCGAAAAAAAACAAGTGAAGTCAACAACGCCTGCGCTGAGGGGTAATCCCCAAAAACGTGGTGTTTGTACTCGTGTGTACACCACGACCCCGAAGAAGCCTAACTCGGCGCTTCGCAAGGTCGCTCGTGTTCGTTTGACCAACGGGATGGTCATTACCTCTTATATTCCAGGTGTCGGCCATAACCTGCAGGAGCACTCTGTGGTCCTGGTTCGCGGTGGACGAGTTAAGGACCTTCCGGGTGTTCGCTACACGATCGTTCGTGGGACACTTGACCTGGCTGCTGTTAAAGACCGTAAGAAGTCGCGTTCCAAGTACGGTGCCAAGCGGCCCAAGTAATAGAGAAATACGAAGAGGACGTTATGCCGAGAAGAAGAGAAGTAGCCAAGCGGGTTATCCTGCCTGATCCAAAATTCCACGACCGATTGGTGGCCAAGTTCATCAACGCTTTGATGCTTGGTGGGAAAAAGAGTACCGCTGAAAATATTGTATACGGTGCCTTTGATCTCATTAAGGAGCGTACTGGCGATGAGCCGGTAGATGTGTTCAAGAAAGCCATAGAGAACGTTCGTCCGGTTGTTGAGGTTAAGTCCCGTCGCGTTGGCGGTTCCACCTACCAGGTCCCGGTTGAAGTTCGGTCAGAGCGTCGCAATGCCTTGGCTATACGCTGGATTGTCAGCTATGCGCGCGGTCGTGGCGAAAAAACCATGCAGGAACGCCTTGCGTCAGAATTTCTGGATGCATCAGGTAACCGTGGCGCTGCAGTCAAGAAGCGTGAAGATACTCACCGTATGGCCGAAGCTAACAAAGCCTTCGCGCATTATCGCTGGTAAGGCGGAGGACGTACTGCTGTGGCTCGCAAAGTAGCACTTAAAAATACTCGTAATATTGGCATCATGGCTCACATCGATGCCGGTAAAACTACAACCACCGAGCGTATTCTTTATTACACTGGCGTTTCTCACAAGATCGGTGAAGTCCATGACGGCGCTGCCACTATGGACTGGATGGAGCAGGAGCAGGAGCGTGGCATCACAATCACGTCTGCTGCAACAACCTGTTTCTGGGATGATCACCGCATCAATATTATAGATACCCCCGGTCACGTTGATTTTACTATAGAGGTCGAACGTTCTCTACGTGTGCTTGATGGTGCCGTCGCTGTTTTTTGTTCGGTTGGTGGTGTTGAGCCCCAGTCGGAAACAGTCTGGCGCCAAGCTGACAAGTATGGCGTTCCCAGGATCGCGTTTATTAACAAGATGGATCGTATCGGTGCGGATTTTAACCGCGGCGTTAAAATGATGCGTGATCGTCTTGGTGCTAATCCGGTGCCTCTGCAGTTGCCGATCGGTGTTGAAGATCTCTTTACCGGGGTTATTGACCTTGTAGAGATGAAGGCTGTTGTCTGGGACAATGAGGCCCTCGGCGCAAATTACCAAGTCGTAGACATCCCGGCGGATCTGCTCGCTGATGCTGAAACCGCCCGTGAGTTTATGCTGGAAGAAGTGAGCTCTCACGATGATGGCTTGCTGGACAAGTATCTCGCCGGCGAGGAAATCGGTGTCGAAGAGCTCAAGGCTGCAATACGTCGTGTTACCACAGACCTGAAGGTCAATCCTGTATTCTGTGGCTCCGCATTCAAGAACAAGGGTGTGCAGACTCTTCTCGACGCTGTTGTCGATTACATGCCTTCACCTCTGGACGTTCCCCCGATCAAGGGTGTCCATCCCGATACCAAGGCAGAGATGACGCGCACTGCCGATGACAATGGCCCGTTCTCATCGCTGGCATTCAAGGTCATGACGGACCCGTTTGTCGGGCAGCTGACCTTCTTCCGGGTTTACTCCGGAGTTGCCGAGTCCGGCGCCCATGTCCTGAACTCTACCAAGGGCAAAAAAGAGCGTTTCGGTCGCCTGCTCAAGATGCATGCGAACAAGCGTGAAGAAATCAAGCAAGTCTATTCCGGTGATATCGCTGCGGCGGTTGGTTTGAAGTACACTACTACCGGTGATACCCTCTGCGATGATAAAGACGTATGCCTTCTTGAGGCAATGGAGTTTCCGGAACCGGTTATTCATATTGCTATTGAGCCGAAAACAAAGAGTGACCAGCAAAGCATGGGGCTTGCGCTCGGCAAGCTGGTTCAGGAAGATCCCTCACTGCGTGTTCGTACTGATGAAGAGACCGGTCAGGTGATTATCTCCGGCATGGGTGAGTTGCACCTTGAAGTTATCGTTGATCGTATGCGGCGAGAATTCAAGGTTGAGGCTAATATAGGTGCGCCTCAGGTAGCCTACCGCGAATCCATTACCAAAACCGTTGAAGTGCAGGGTAAGTTTGTCCGTCAATCCGGTGGTCGCGGTCAGTATGGTGACTGCTGGTTACGCCTTGAGCCCCTTGAACCGGGCAGTGGATTTGAATACGTCGATGCAATCAAAGGCGGTGTTATTCCCAAAGAATATATCCCTTCGGTTGGAGCCGGTGCCGAACAGGCCGCCAAAAATGGAATTCTTGCCGGTTTCCCGCTGGTTGATATCCGGGTTACCTGCTTTGACGGCTCCTACCACGACGTTGACTCATCTGAAATGGCCTTCAAGATCGCCGGTTCGATGGGTCTTAAGGAAGGTGCCGCCAAGGCCAAGCCGGTTCTGCTCGAACCTATTATGGCTGTCGAGGTTGTCGCTCCGGAAGAATATCTCGGTGAAGTCATGGGTGACTTGAACAGCCGTCGTGGCCGCGTATCCGGCATGGAAACACGCGGCGGTGCACAGGTTGTTAATGCCCATGTGCCTCTTTCCAACATGTTTGGCTATTCAACCGACCTGCGCAGTTCGACCCAGGGACGTGCAACATACACGATGACATTTGACCATTATGATCAGGTACCCAAGGCGATAGCTGAAGAGATTGTCAGCAAAGCCAAGGGTTGATGAATAAACTTAATAGCGAAGCGTATATAAGGAGAGACGACGATGGCCAAAGCCAAATTTGAGCGGACAAAACCGCATGTTAACATCGGAACGATCGGTCACGTTGACCACGGCAAGACGACCCTGACGGCAGCGATCACAAAGGTCCTGTCTTCAAAGGGCGGCGCAGTGTTCAAGGCCTTCGACCAGATCGACAACGCTCCCGA
>JBPPMD010000351.1:0-12995 GCA_051305875.1 Desulfuromonadales bacterium
ACATTACCTTGGCGTGGCCAGGGCACAGAATATCCAGGACGCAGAAATCGGCGCCATCCAGGGGATTGTCATGGCGGTTGCAGCCGGCAAAATCAACGCCATGATGCGCGAACTCATCTCCACCCCGCAAGCCTGACTTTCACTTACAAACAGCTTTGGGTATCGAACCGGGAGGGGATCCATGTCTGATCGCCGTGCGCTCTTGCGTACTCTGCCCGCCATTGACCGGCTGTTGGGTTCCCCGCTGCTGGTCAAACTGGAGCAGACACAACCGCACATCCTTATCCGTGAAGCGGCCCAGACGATAGTCGACGACCTGCGTCGCCAGATCCTCGATGAGCAGGCAGCTTTGCCTGATCTCGATCTCGAGGCCGTTGCCCGCCTGGTGGCGAAGCGAGTTGCAGAAATGGCCAGGCCATCACTACGAAGAGTCATCAACGTCACCGGTACCCTGCTGCACACCAATCTCGGTCGGGCACCGCTCTGCAGCGACGCGTTGCAGGCGATCAACGCTATCGCCCGAGGTTATTCCAATCTCGAATATGATCTTGAAAAAGGTCAACGGGGAAAGCGGTTCACCCATATTGAGGAACTGATCTGCAGACTGACCGGCGGCGAAGCGGTCACGGTAGTCAACAATAACGCAGGGGCGGTCATGCTCGCCCTGGCTGCCCTGGCCGGCGGGCGCAGCGCCCTGGTCTCCCGTGGCGAGCTTATCGAGATCGGCGGGTCTTTCCGCATCCCCGATATCATGGCAGCCAGCGGTGTTAAACTGGTCGAAGTCGGTACCACCAACAAGACCCATTTCAAAGATTACGCCGAAGCGATCAACAGCGAGATCGCGTTGATCCTCAAAGTTCATACCAGCAACTACCGCATTCTCGGTTTCACCGAAGCGGTCAGCGGCGAAGAGTTGGTCAGCCTGGCTCACCAGCACAACATGCCGGTCCTCGAGGATCTCGGCAGCGGCCTGCTGATCGATTTGACACCTTACGGCCTGCCTCGCGAACCTACAGTCCGGGAAGTGTTGAAAACAGGTATTGATCTGGTCACCTTCAGTGGCGACAAGCTGCTCGGCGGGCCTCAGGCTGGAATCATTGTCGGCAAACGCGCCGTGATTGACCAGCTGCGTAAACATCCCATGGCCCGCGCGCTGCGTATCGACAAGTTGACACTGGCTGCTCTCGAAGCGACGCTCAGGCTCTACCTTGACCCGCAGCAGGCACTGGCACAGGTTCCCACCCTGAAGATGCTTTCGCTGCCGGCCTCTGAACTCCAACGGCGCTGCGATGCGTTACTGCCAAAGTTGACGGCATCGATCGGCGATGCTGTTGATTGTTCAGTCATCGCCGCCACCGCCACAGTCGGCGGAGGCGCCCTGCCGCTGGCTGAGCTGCCGGGATGGGTCATTGCCCTCGCACCGAAAACCATGTCAGTGAACAAGCTGGTCACCCGGCTGCGTCACAGCCAACCGCCGGTCATCGGCCGTGTTCACGACAATCAGTTCCTGATTGACCCGCGCACCCTCAATAACGATGACGAAGCTCTGCTGCTGCAAGCCATGCGGCAGGTTCTGAATCAGGACTAGATTATGAGTCATGCCACTCGCTACCATATCATCGGCACGGCCGGACACGTCGACCACGGCAAAACCGTCCTGATCAACAAGCTCACCGGTATTAATACCGACCGCCTCAAAGAGGAACAGGAGCGCGGTATCTCCATCGAACTTGGCTTTGCTCCCTTCAGGCTGGCCGATGGCAGCATGGTCGGTGTGGTCGATGTGCCGGGCCATGAGAAGTTCATCCACAACATGCTCGCCGGGATCGGCGGCATCGACCTGGTCCTGCTGGTGGTCGATGTCAACGAAGGTGTCATGCCGCAGACCCGCGAGCATCTGCAGATTCTGCAACTGCTGCAGATTCCGCGCGGCATCCTGGTGCTGACCAAGTGCGATCTGGCCGAAGACGACTGGATCGATATTGTCGAGGAAGAGGTACGTGAAACCCTCGCCGGGACCTTCCTTGCCGAGGCCCCCTGTTGCAGAGTCTCGGCAATTCAGGGTGACGGCATCGGAGAGCTTAAGCAGGTCATCCAGCAAATCCTCGCAGAGCTGCCACCGCGCGACGAAGACGGCCCTACCCGCCTGCCGATCGACCGTCATTTTACCATCAGTGGCTTTGGCACGGTGGTCACCGGCACGCTCCTTTCCGGTCGTATCAAGATCGGCGATACCGTCGAAGTCATGCCACCGGGCGAGACGGTCAGAGTCCGCGAGATCCAGGTGCATGGAGAGAAAGCAGCGGTGGCTCGCGCCGGGCAACGGGTCGCCCTTAACCTGGCCGGATTGGAACGCAGCAATCTTACCCGCGGCGCGGTGGCTGCAACACCGGGCTTTTTCACCATGACCGATCGTTTCGACGCCCGTTTCAACTTGTTGCCAGAGGCACCACGACCGCTCAAATTCCGCGACCCGGTTCATCTGCACATGGGCACCGCAAAAGTCACTGCCAGGGTGGTTCTGCTCGACCGCGAAGAAATGAAACCTGGAGAGAGCGTGTTGGCTCAATTTCACCTCGACAGCCCGCTGGTCGCGCATCGTCAGGACCGCTTCATCGTGCGTTCCTACTCGCCGATGACCACCATCGGCGGCGGCCAGATCATCGACCCGACCCCGGCCAAACACAAGCGTTTCCGCGCTGAAGTCATGCATGCTCTCAAGGAACTTGAGTCAGGGGAAGGCTCGTTCATCGTGCAGAAACTCGCTGAACTCGGTTGTGTCAAGTTGAAGGAGCTGGAGCAGGCCTCAGGGATGGGCCGCGAACGCATCACGACGTTGCTGGAAGATTTGACCAGGGCCGAGCAGGTCCGTCACATCGGCGACCAATGGGTGACCAGTGAGACGGCACGCGCCTGGCAACGCGTTCTGGTAGAAACGGTGAACAACTTTCATCGTGACAATGCCCTGCAACCCGGAATTTTCCACGCCACCCTCAAAGCGGCCCTGCCTGCCAAGGTTGCCCCCAAAGCCTTTGAACAACTTCTCGGCGACCTCATCGCAGACGGTCAACTGGTGCAGCGGAGCGAATGGGTCGCTCGCACAGATTTCACCCCGACGCCAACCGCAGAGCAGTCACAGCTGCTGCAAACGTTGGAGAAGGTTTACCTGGATGCCGGTGTTGAGGCTAAAGGACGTGTCGACATGCTCGCTCTGGCTAAAGTACCAGACACACAGGTTGAATCACTGCTTACCTTTTTGTTTGCCAATGGCACCCTGGTCCGACTCAACGATGACTCTTTTCTGCACAGGCTGGCATACCAGCAGGCTGTTGCAGCCCTGAAAGCTCACTTTGCCGGGAAAGAAACCCTGACCCTCGCCGAATTCCGCGACCGGATCGGCAGTGCCCGCAAACAGACCCAGGCAATTCTGGAACTCTTTGACAGCCTCAAGTACACCATGCGCAAGGGCGACGAGCGGGTGGCCTGGCAATTGAACCGTGAGGAGTAAAGCGTGAGGTATCAGGGGAGCAGTAAAAAAACTCAACCGGTGTTTATTTCACAACTCACAACCTTGGAAAAAACGACATGAGCATAAAACTGACCCATCTGTCCAAAACCAGCGGTTGAGCCGCCAAGATGGCCCCCGGGCCATTGGCGCAGGTGCTGCGCCAGCTGCCGACCGTTGCAGATGAGAATTTCCTGACCGCTGCGATCCACTTCGCCGATGCCGGGGTTTATCGTATTTCTGCGGATTGCGCGCTGGTGCAGTCAGTCGATTTCTTTACACCGATCGTCAACGATCCGCGCACTTTTGGTCGGATTGCCGCAGCCAACGCTCTCTCCGACATCTATGCCATGGGCGCCAGGCCGCTCACGGTCATGAACCTGGTCGGCTTTCCTGCCTGCCTGGATCACGATGTCCTGGTGGAGATCCTCAAAGGCGGCGCCGAGAAGGTCCATGAGGCCGGGGCGATTGTTGTCGGCGGGCACACGGTTGAGGATGATGAACCAAAATACGGCCTGGCTGTCACCGGCCTGGTTGACCCGCAAAAGCTGGTTACCACTGCAGGAGCAAAACCCGGCGATGTACTGGTTTTGACCAAACCGCTCGGCGTCGGCATCCTGGCAACAGCGCTCAAGGGAGAAGTGATTGACGAGGAGCAGATGGCCGAGGCCATCCTCGGTATGGAAACTTTGAACCGGGCAGCATCGCAAGTGATGCTCGAGGTCGGCGTTAATGCCTGTACTGACATAACCGGTTTCGGCCTGCTCGGGCATGCTCTGGAACTGGCCGAAGCCAGCCAGATCGGTATCACAATAGACGCCTCTGCCCTGCATATTTACCCTCAGGTACTGGAGCTGGCAGCGATGGGCCTGGTGCCGGCCGGCAGCTACCGCAATCGCGAGCACTACATGCCGAGTGTGGTCAATCGTGAACAGGTGGCGCCGGAGATCGTCGATATCCTTGCCGATCCACAGACGTCAGGTGGACTGTTGATTGCGGTTGCAGCAGAGAAACTGAAGCAGCTTACCGCGCAACTTGAAGCGGCCGGATGCGATGCTTTCAACATCGGCCGGGTTGTTGACGAGCATCCCGGGCTGATGATCGTCGAATAAGGTATCAGCGTCCAGGAGCTTTTCGGCCCATCCTAGTGAGCATCGATCTCCTCATCCTTCCCCTAGCAGCCTGTCGGACAAGTCATTACTGTTAAGTGCTGGTGGTAGATCGAGACCCAAATTACAGTCGGGGTTAGTTTTCGACAGGCTGGTGACATCGACGAGATTAATATGTTCATGTTCGACAGAGCGGTCAATCCGGGGAGGATTGCTCTTCAGGTTTCCAGAACAAGGGAGAAGCCAGGTAGGCCAGGGCCGCGACGAAAGAGATGATTAAAGGGATAGTATATTGATCGCGACGTACACCCAGGGCCAGCAGGAAGAGGAATACGCCCAGGAAGAGGACCCTTACTACCTTGGGTATTTTCGGCAGGACGGTGCGGCCAAAGTGTGCATACGGCACCCGGGATACCATCAATAGCGAGGTGACGATCACGATCAGTCCGGAGGCCAACCCGGGCATCAGCACGCAGGTGGTCCCGGCAATGAGGGCTCCGCCGGGTGAAGGCATGCCGGAAAAAGCCGTCACGCCGCCGGCGATGCCAGCCTTGCGTTTTTCCAGGACAAAGCGAACCAGCCGGTAAACCACCGCCGCCAGATAAAAAACGCCGATTGCCGCACCGATCCAGATGTTCGCGAAAGAGGTGGCGACGATCAACCCGACGGTGAGCCCGAAGCTCGTCCCATCGGCCACGTCGTCGAATATTTCACCTCGAGGGGTGGAGCCCCAGCGTTCTGCAGCACGGCCGTCGAAGAGGTCCAGGAACTGCCCCAGAAAAACCAGTCCCAGCGCGTAGACCGGCGGCTTTCCGGTGAGGATCACCCAGCAGCCTGCAAGACCGCAGACCAGGTTCATAATGCTCAGGATATTCGCATACCAGTAGTTGGGGATCAGCTTGAAGGCCGTGGAGCAGAAGGCCAGGAAGGCGCACATACCCAGAAGCGGTTGAATGGATCGCCCCAGCAGGGGCAACGGACCGTAGATCCATTCCAGGCCAAGGACGATCAGCAGCACGACCACCAGGAAAGTCTTGGCCTTGCCGAACAGGTTAGCGGCCTTGATCGGCAGGAAGTAGCGGGAAGCCTGCCCGACGATGTCGAAGACCAGGAACAGCCCCACCAGCAGTGGGTTGAACCAGCCGATCCAGGCGAGGTAGACCATCAGGGGAATGTACATGAGTTTATCCGAGAGCGGGTCGATGGTCTCCCCCTCCTCGGTGTGCAGATCGCACTTGCGGGCGATATCGCCGTCGGTGATGTCGGTAATCATCCAGAAGGTGAAAAACAGAAAACAGGTTCGCGGAAAGCCCATATGCAGAAGGATCACGGAGATAACGCCCATGGGGTAGCGGGCTCTGCTGATGGCGTTGGGATGAAGCCAGGAATGATTACGTACCCAGGCAATCTGTTCGGGCTTTCGCAGAAACCAGTAGACCGAAAACCGCTCGGCACCAAGCATCAGCAAAACAGGGAGGGCGATCTCGACCATGATGGAGGTATATTGAGTCATAATGTTCCGCTAGTTGAGGTTGCAGCGTCACCCCGAGCCATCTCCGCTCAGGCATTGGCTGCGGGTGAGCCGTTAATTTACCGGCCGGGTCCTTACCGCACACAAGCTTCTGCATTGGCGGTGAAGTCGGTTGCTGTCAAGCAGTAACAGGAATTTGCTTCCGTCAGGTTGGCGACTGCACCACAAATAACCCCTCCTGCCTTATATGAACTTTTAAACTTCTATATCATGCCAAAGACCTTGTCAAACCCAAAACCCGGTGGGGGAACATCTCTCAATCGCATAAAAGCTACTCTAATCTTTGCGTTTTTTGCAAAGGTGTCTTTCTGCACCGTCATCCGAGTCTACTCACGGCGACATACAGATTATCCCTATGCCCCCGGTTGTTGTCGAATTCTTCACAGAAAACTGTTGAAACATCTGAGCTGCGGCCAGACGTCAGGAAAAAGATGCTATCTGGGAAAACTATGGGAAGAGAATGTGTCGACCTTGGTTTATAGACATTTTTGACACAGTACGGGAGGGTCACATATGTCAGCCATCATAAGACAGGTACATATAGATGTGACCAAAATCTGTCAGCAGACTTGAAATGCGATGAATCGCTGCTAAACTTCCATCCGGAAACTCTGGATAGACACAAGCTAAAAGCTGATCTCAAACATCCAAATTTTCGCTTCGGTCCGAATAGTCCGACAGGTTTCCAGGCTTTCAAAACTTGGCAATCAGTTAATAATAATTGGAGGATTCATAACATGAAGGGTGACAAGAAATTAATTGCTGCACTGAACGATCGACTCGCTGAGGAACTAGGGGCGATTAACCAGTATTTCGTACATGCGGAAATGTGTGAAGACTGGGGATATAGCTCCTTGCAATCTGCAATCAAGCAGCGCTCGATCCAGGAAATGAAGCATGCTGAAAAGTTGATTGAACGCATTCTTTTTCTTGATGGCCAACCGACTGTTAGCAAGCTTGGTCCCATTACAATCGGCAAGAAGGTTGAAGAAATACATCAAAAAGACAGGAATGCAGAGGATGATGCGATCAAAAAATACAATGCAACCATCCGACTTGCTGCGGAAGTAGGTGACAATGGCACCAAGACAATGCTTGAAGAGATTTTGAAGGACGAGGAATACCATATTGATTGGCTTGAAGAACAGCAGGATCAAATCGATCAAATGGGTATACAGTGCTATCTGTCGGAACAGATAGGATAGGGAGCGCGTAACATTCGTTTGAAGTTGAACACCATGTTTTAGGAGGTTGAATACGGGAACTCCTTTCATTACTGATTAAAACTCAAATGCCAACTGCGCGGTTACAATGTCAACCGTATCGTCTTCAGCAATATCTGCATCGGCACGCAGGTATTCCAGAGCAACGACTACATGTTCATATAAACCATAAGAGGCTGTAACCCCGTAGCGTTTCACGTTATCCTGGAAGTCATTCGCTTCCTCGTAGCGGGCTGCAAGTTGAAGCTTCTCGGTTGGCATCCAGGCCAGTTCCAGGTTCAAGGCTGAGGGCCGCCGACCCGTCAGGTCTTCACCAATACCGACCAGGGCAGAATCAAAATCCTCAAGCGCAGTGAGGTATTCGGCTTCGAAGCCAAATTGACCGCATTGAACGGACAGAAAAGCACTGGCGCCCGCCACATTGCTGGAATAAAGGGTTTCATCCTGCACCAGTTCATTGTCACTTTCTGCCAGGTCGTTTATGTAGGACACACCAAAGGCAAGATTTTCTACAGGTGTAAACTCAAGCGAAGCGACCCAGTTGTCGATGTGATTACTGTCACCGTTTGCGTCCGTTTCACCGTTCAAGCCCCCTGCTTTCAAAACCCACACATCACCCTCCAGGGCGAACAGAGCGGCTGTGTCCCGGGTTTCGCCAAGTTCCAGCGTTAATGGGTCGCTGATCATGTAGCTGTTGAACATGCCGAACGGCACGTACATTCGACCCACATGCAGTGACGGCGTCTGGCCGAACAGTTGTCCGGGAGAACCCAGGCTGATGACCGCCTCGTCAACGTCAATATCGTCTTCCTCACCTTCTTCTTCCTCATAGAGCAAAGTCAGGTGTCCGCCGACATAATCATTCAGGGTCACTTCGATGGACAGCTCAGCGGTTGCGAGGTTGAGATCGCTTTCCTCCTCACCACCCTCCGGCCTGGCATAATAGGCTTCGGCTTCGAGCAGTCCGTGCAACGTGACGTACTTGCTGATCTGACCGAAATCGACGCCCGATTCCTGTTCGGTGGATGCCGTTGCCGTCTGCCGGGTCTCGAGCATCTCGATCCGTTTCTTCAGGTTTTCAATCTCACTTTTTTCCTCCGGATGAATCGCCAGAGCCGGAGTCGCCATCACCAAAAGACCCGTCAAAAGAACAGCAATGTTTACGATCAGGGAATGTTGCAATTTGAGCACGTTAAATCTCCTGTTTCACATCATCAGCAATTCGGTTGAATTGCCTTATTAAGCCCCTCCCGGGCATTTATGGTTTCAATGTCTTTAACAATTATTTGGGCATCAGTGTTTCGACGTACAGCAGTGTGACTCAACTGAATGGTCGTTTGTGCCACAGCACCCACCACCTGATGAGCAACCACAACCACCACTTTTCTTTGTTCCGGCAAATTTGCGGTAGAGGTAAATGGCAGCCACAAAAACAATGCCAACCGCAATCAAGGTGTCTAAAGCCATCATGCTATTTCTCCTTTATGGTTGTATGGCCATGGTGATCAAACAAGTAATATAGATCCTACCTGGTAGGCAACCACAGCGAGACCGAAGCCCAGGGCCGTATTAAAACAGGTCGAAAACAACGCCCAGCGCCAGGAGGATTCCTTGGCCATGGTGACGACGGTGACAAAACACGGTGCATACAGCAGGACAAAGACGATTAATGCCAGGGCGGTCGCTTTATTCCAGGCCGGGTCTGCGGCAATCCTGCTGGACAGGGAGGAGGAGTCCTCCGGGTCAACTTCACCCAGGGAATAGGCTGTACCAAAGGTCGAGACAATGACCTCCTTGGCAGCAAACCCGCCAACCAGGGCGATATTGGTGCGCCAGTCGAAACCGGCCCATTGGCTGACCGGCTCAAAGAAACTGCCGATGCGTCCCGCGACCGAATGTTTTAAAGTTGCCTGCGCTTCGAGGTTGTCGATCTCGACAATCAGGGCCTGTTGCTGCTCCTGGTCGTCAGCAGAAGCGGCGATGGCCTGACGGTCCGCGGCGAATTTGCTGGCCGCTTCTTCTGGCAAACCGGGGAAGGTCATTGCCGCCCAGAGCAGAACCGATACGGCCAGAATGACCGTGCCCGCCTTCCTGATATATTGCCAGACGCGCTCCCAGGAATGGATCAGCACCCCTTGCAGCGTCGGCAGCCGATAGGGGGGTAATTCCATGATGAATGGAGTCGGGTCCCCCTTGATGATGGTCGAACGTAACAGCTTGGAGACCAGCAGGGCCATCGTCCAGGCGAACAGAGTGATCAAGAACATGATCTGCGCTTCGTTCTCGCTGAAGAACGCTGCAATCAGCAGCAGGAAGACCGGCAGTTTCGCACCGCATGGCATGAACGGTGCGGTGATCAGGGTGGCCAGCTTCTCTTTCGGACTGCGCAACGTGCGCGTCGCCATGACCCCAGGAACAGCACAACCGCCCATGATTCCCCCCGAGACGATGAACGGCATGGCCGAACAGCCGTGCAGGCCGAAAATGCGCAGAATGCGATCAAGCATGTAGGCGACCCTGGCCATATAGCCTGAATCTTCTAGAAAGGAGATCATCAGGAACATGATGCCGATCAGCGGCACAAAGCCCATGACGCCACCGACGCCATCGACGATTCCGGACACGACCAGCGACTGCACCAGACCTTCAGGAATGATGGCGGTTGCCGTTTCACCGAGCCAGCTAAAC
Source organism: Desulfuromonadales bacterium (assembly GCA_051305875.1). Classification (GTDB taxonomy): domain Bacteria; phylum Desulfobacterota; class Desulfuromonadia; order Desulfuromonadales; family BM103; genus M0040. The sequence continues at coordinate 10,057 of JBPPMD010000351.1, forward strand.
AGGCTTTCCAGCCATCCCATGGGAATCTCACCCACCGTAAACGTGACCTGGAACATGGCGTAGAGGACGCCGAACATGATGGCCGGACCGAGCAGACGGTTTGTCAGTATGCTGTCCAGTTTGGCAGAAACATCGATACGATCTTCCTGTGTCCGCTCATGGCTGATGACATCCTGGCGCAAAATCGAATTGATCAGGCCATAGCGGTAATCGGCAATGAGCGCTTCCGGAACGGTGTTCAGGGTCTTCTGGATGTGCTCCCGGGTCCGCTGCACAATAGCTTCGAGCTCTTGAGCCGGTCCGCCAAGTGTCCTGCCGCTTGCCAGCACTTCTGCATCGGCCTCCAGGTACTTGAGAGCCACCCAGCGCGCCGGATAACGATTGGTCATGAATCTGGCCGCTTCGATCTTTTCAACCATGTGGTCAAGAGCCACGTCGAGATCGGGGCCGTAGGAGATTTTCAGCGGTTCCCAGATGCCGCCTCGCTGTTTGGCATGGTCGAGGGCTTTGCGCATCAGCTCTTGCTTGCCCTGGCCGGAACGGGCCACGGTTTCAACCACGGGGCAGTTGAGCAGCGACGACAAACGCGCGCTGTCGATGTGCACCCCCTGCTTGCCGGCTTCATCCATCATGTTGAGGGCCAGCACCACTGGGATGCCGAGCTCGAAAAACTGTACAGCCAGGTAGAGGTGACGCTCCAGCCTGGTTGCATCGACGATGTCGACCACGATATCCGGGCGCTCATCGACCAAAACTTTACGCGCCACCAGCTCTTCCTGCGAATAAGCCGAGAGGGAGTAACAACCCGGCAGATCGACAACATTGATTTTGACATCATCCAGATTGATAGTGCCTTCCTTACGCTCAACCGTAATCCCCGGATAGTTGCCAACCCGCTGGCGCGCTCCCGTGATGGCATTGAACAAGGTGGTCTTGCCTGAGTTCGGGTTACCTGCCAAGGCAATCGTCGCGGTGCCGTTCATGATTTTCCCTCCATTTTTTCGATCATAATGCAGTCGGCCTCGTTGTTGCGCAGCGTCAGGGTGAAGTCGCGCAGACGCAGCGCAACAGGGTCTTTCAGGGGGGCTCGCCCGACAACCTCAACCTCGGTACCGGTGACTAATCCCATGTCGCGGAGTCGGCGGCCCATTTCACCACATGCCGTAATCGACGTGATGCGGGCCTTTTCATGGACCCCAAGTGTTCTCAATGATTTCTGCATGCTCAACACACTCCTTAAGATTTGCCCTTCAAGTCACGTGAACTGGCCAGGCAATTTTTTGAGGTTAATGGCAATTCGGACCCATCACCTCGATGGTTTTCGTTTGGGGGTTTTTCTGGAATTGAAAATTGATTTCAGAACCTACAGACTTTGATTCCGGCTGTCAACAGGAAAATGAAAACCGTTATCAATAGATGGTGAGTGGTTGACCATCTCTTTCCTCTCCGGAACGGCTGTTGCCTGGTTGCTGCTTGGCTTAAACGCTTGCCAAATGCCACGGTGCCAATAATATTTAACTACTTGTAAGTATCGAAAAATAAACATTTTTAATATATTGTTCTCAGCCGAAAAAGAGGTTTTTCAGGCCCATTAATGTGCAGAAAAAGTCGGCGATGGGTACCGAAAACACTGATTTTCAGACTACTGAATTGCCCCATGTTGCGTAAACATTACGATTTCTTCTTGACAACGGAAATGGTCTGTTAAAATTAATATGTACGTTACTCGTTCCGGTACTAAGATACTTTTGCTGCTTTACCGAGGAGAAATGCGCATGTCCAAGATCTTGACGGCTAAATTTGCATCCGAAGATACTCTGAAGAACGTAGAAGACGATATCCTGAATGGCCAGATTTCCGGATTTCCGAATGAAAAGATCTTCGTCGATAAAGACAAGAAGGAGATCAAGGTCATCGCTTCGACGGCCATCGTGAGTGGGATCAGGGAAATATTCGAGGCTCATGGCGCTAATAACGTGACAGAAACAGATTGGAAAGATTAGCGCAGGGCTTGCCCAGCAACCGCCACCCATAACCTGGAAGCGGGTGTGATCTTTAATATTCCACCCATTAAGGGGGAGTCGCGAACGGCGAGATAAAGCGCCGATCCGTGATGCGTCAATGCGGCAGCCAGGGCTGTCAGGGCGTGGTTTGAACCAATGTTCTAACGTGCAAGACCTTTACCTCAGAATGTGTGACGGGGTGCAGGAACTATTAGGAATAAGTAGGAAGATTATATGCTAGTCTCTGATCCGCCTGACCATTTAGTGAAAACCTCATCATTCTAAAAAGCAATAAAGCCTGGCTCACAGTAGTCGGGTAATCTACTCCGACGACCTGGCAACTCTCGTGGAAGCCCTCGACCTGAGGAACGCCATCCATGTCGGCCACTCTACCGGCGGCGGCGAAGTAGCCCGCTACATCGCCCGCCACGGCACAAAGCTTCTATGATTACAACCGATCGGGGGCGAAGATCTCTGTCGGGGTGCGGGAGTCCTTCTGGCTCCAGGGGATGATGGCCGGCTTCCCGGCAGCGTACTTTTGCATCGAGGCCTTTTCGGAGACGGATCAGACGGAGGATCTGAAGAAAATCGACGTGCCGACCCTGATCATTCACGGCGACGACGACCAGATCGTACCGATCGGCGTCTCGGCCCAACTCTCGGCCAAGCTTGTGAAAGGTGCTATCCTGAAGATCTACCCGGGGGCTCCGCACGGCCTGTGCACCACCCGGAAGGACGAGGTCAACGCGGACCTGCTCGCGTTCATCAAGGCGTAGAACTCCGAGTGGGTCAGCGCCGTCATCAAGAGTCGCACCAGGGCTGGAGACTTTCCCGGCGCAGGAGAAATTAGCGTAAAGATCCTGGCCGCAACAGGTAGTGGCCGCCTGCTGTGAGGTCGAATGTCAGCCCGATCGAGATGATAAGGCCGTCTGTATG
>JBPPMD010000369.1:0-5732 GCA_051305875.1 Desulfuromonadales bacterium
CGTAATCGATGCGCTCGATGGTCAGGGTCAATTCTTCGGCGCGGGGTTTTGGGGTCACTTTAGATGTTGCGCGGCGGCGTTCAGCTGTCATGGCGTCTCCTGAAAAGAACCGCATAATGCGGCATGATCCGAAGCCTGTCAATGGTGCTCTGGAAATGTGTGCCTGCGTTCTCATCAGATTATAACCACACAACACCAGAAAGGGCCAGCAAGACGCAAAGATAGCGGGAAGAGCTTCTCATAGTATCTTCGTGACGAAAAAAGCGGCCCCACCATTTTTGGCGGGGCCGCGGCCGTTTGAACCTGAAGGAGGGTTTGCAAACGGTGAAGAACGATTAATCGTTGGTTGCTTTTGCCAGAGCCAGCTCTTCCTCCGTCTCGAAAGCACCTTCGAGCACCGGGACTTCGGCTCTGCGTGTCTTCAAGGTACCGGCAAGCATGGCGCCGACCACCAGCAGGGCGCCGGCGGCAGCAAACGACATGGTGAAACCGCCGGTTTTGACGCGTAACATCTCGGACACACGCACCAGGGCGAAAGCGCCGATGCCCCAGGCAGAGAAGAGGATGCCGTAGTTCATCCCAAAGTTCTTGGCACCCCACAGATCCTTGGCAAAGGACGGAAAGAGTGAGAGGTTGGTACCGTAGTTAAAGACCATGAAAGTCACCAGCAGAGGCATTACCAACGGATTGTTGTAAGTGCCGCCGATAACCGGAATAGCCAGAAACATCAGTACGGCCTGGAAGACCAGCATGATGACCAGGGTATTGACACGGCCGATCTTGTCGGAGACCACTCCGGCGACAATGCGGCCGGCGGCGTTGCCGATCGCCATGATTGCCACGACCAGGAAGGCCAGCTCACCCATGCTCGCCGTGGCCAGCCCTTTGGCGCTGCCGATAACCATGAGACCGGCGCCAGAGCCTATGAAAAAGCAGGCCCAGAGCGTATAGAACTGGGCAGTCTTAAGAATCTGCGAGGGGGTCTTGTCTTCGACCACGTCGGCCTTGATCGCTGCGTTGGCAGCTTGCGGATCAGCAACGTAACCAGCCGGAGGGTTGGCCAGAAACATGCCGAAGAAGCAGGTGACAACGACAAAGCCGAAACCGAAGTAAAGCATCGACTGCTGCAGGCCATAGGAACCGAGCAGGTACTGGGCCAACGGCGCGATGTAAACCGAGGCCAGGCCGAAGCCGGCGACGACGATACCGGCGATCAGACCGGTCTTGGCCGGTGGAAACCACTTCAGCGCCGGCGGTGTGGCGGCGGAATAGCCGAAACCGATGCCCATCCCGGCCAGGACGCCGAAACCAACGATCCAGGACCAGTACTCGGTCGTCTGCGAAATCCAGATGAAACCGCTGCCGACCATCAGACCACCGATGATGCAGGTGATCCTGGGACCGAACTTGTCCTGCACCTTGCCGGCAAGGATCATTGCCACAGCGAAGGTCAGACAGGCCGTGGCATAAGGGTCGTTGATCGAGGCCTTGTCCCAGGCAAAAGCACCGGGGCCGCCGGCAGAAATCGAATCGGCAATAGCACCTTTGAAGATACTCCAGGTATAAAGAATGCCCAATGCGAGGTTGATGCCTGTACCGGCCAGTACCACCGTCCATCCACGTTTTGATGATGTGCGCTGCTTGCTCATGTTTGCCTCCCTGGTGATCGCTGTCGAATTATCCAAACCGTATTGTCTTAATTGTTGAACCCGGTGAGTCAAAGGCCAGCGCGCCTTGATGGTACCGATGACTGGCTTATTTCTGCGATGACCGGGTATGTGCTCAAGCATCTGCATAATCTTTCTTTGCTGTGCCGTCCGAGCGGCCTATGGCAAACAACATCGCAACTCGCATACCAATAGCAAGACGCTCGTAAAAAACTTTATTCCTGTTTAATTTCAGCAGTTTGGATACAAATCAAGACGAGTGAACAAGGAAGGGATAAAATGGTGTTTTTGCAGAAACGCGAAAAACCTCAAGCGCAGAGAGTGCCTTGAGAAATCAAGGTTGCCAGCATGTCAGGAAAGCGGAAGAGATAAAGCCGGATAGGAAGAGGATTTACAGCTGATTTAAGACAAGCCTAAAACATGGTTTTGCAATACTGCAATGATAATTTCAATTCTTTTTGCATAAATGCAAAAAAAACCGATGTGCGCGGCGCTGGCTTCGAAACGCGAGCGCAGGCTGCCTAGACATGAAAGGACGACTCGATCGGGAGTCGTCCTTTCATATTTTTAACGCCACATGCCTCACAACTACGCCCTGGAAACGAACCGGCATTCTCGCGTATCAACCTTGACCCTTTCGTCGGTCTCAAGATAACCGGGCACCTGGAGCTTTAACCCCGTTTCCAGGGTCGCTTCCTTGGTCTGGGCCTGGGCCGTGGCGTTCTTGATCGCCGGCGCGGTTTCGGTGACCAACAATTCCACTATCATTGGTGGCTCAATGGAAACGACCTGTCCTTCGAAAACCCCGAGAACAACATCGGAACCATCGACCAGGTAACCTTTGACCGGACCGTACATCTCGTCTCCCAGTTCGTACTGCTCATAACTTTCGAGGTCCATGAACATGCCATTGTCGCCGTCGGCATACAGGAACTGGCCCTTGCGCTTCTCGAAATCAGCGGCATCGACACGGTCGCCCGCCTTGAAGGTCTTTTCCAGCACCTGGCCGGTGAGCAGGTTGCGATATTTTGTTTTGATCAGGGTGCTGCCACCACGCGCCGAAGGGCTCTGGCTGCTGGTGTCAAGTACCAGGCAGGGTGCGTTGTCAAGCAGGATCACCTGTCCGCGTTTGAGGTCATTGGATGTCATCTTGGTCACTCCTCGAATTAATAATGTCTGGCAGTCTGTCGGACTATCCATGAGCCGGCTGCAAATCCGGCTGTTTGGCCCATATTTCAGCTCCTTTTTGGTACATAGCTACGGCTATGAACCTGCAAATGAGCTAAAATCTGTTCTCAAACATCCAAATTTTCGCTTCTGCCCGTATAGTCCGACAGACTGCTGGGATGAGGAATTTAGCACAGCCCCTGACGAAAAACAATCTGCCCCGGCACCAGGTCGTCGACATGAAAGAGGCATTGTGGACACTTCGCACAAAGACTTGAAAAGGACCAACCCGGCAGCTTAGCCTTGTCCGTTCGCCTGCCATCCTCCACATATTGACACAACAGCAAAGAGGCACTATATTATGACCTCAAAGTAGGTCTTAATTTCAGTCAGAGGTACGCACCATGAAAACCGTCCTTGCAAATTGCTCTGCCAGCATATCCGAATTAAAAAAGAATCCCAGCGCGCTGATCGACAAATCTGAAGGGGCGCCGATTGTAATACTGAATCATAACCGGCCAACCGCCTATCTGATCCCGGCGGAAACGTATGAAGCGCTCATGGAAAAGCTCGAAGATTATCAGCTTGGCCTGCTTGTTAATGAGAGGCAACATGAAAAATTCGTGGCCGTAGCCGTTGAGATCGATGAGCTATAATGTACGTCCTGAAATTTCTGCCCACAGCATTAAAAGAGTGGAAGAAACTGGATGCTTCAATTCAGAGCCAACTGAAGAAGAAACTCAAGGAACGGCTACAGAACCCTCACGTACCGGCAAGTCGACTGCATGGTTTCGAAAACCATTATAAAATCAAACTTCGCACCAGTGGCTATCGTCTGGTATACGAAATAATTGAGAGTGAAATCGTAGTATTGGTTATTGCTGTTGGCAAAAGAGACAATAATCTCGTTTATCAAAAAGCCTCCAAAAGAAAACGGGACTAAACCTGCGGCTCGCGCCCCGCAAGACGCCATCCTTTTTGTTGCTGCCAGAACAAAAAGTCTGGCAATCAACACCCGGGAGCTTGCCTTCTGGTCAATCAGGCACAAAGGAGCTTGCTTATCACATGCTCTTGCTTAGATCTGTCGTAGTCTGGCTTCTGATCCTGGTGCTTGCCGTACTGAACGGCGGCTTGCGAGAGACTGTGCTGCTGCCGAGCATTGGTCGGCAAGGCGCATTTGTGCTCAGCGGTATCCTCCTGTCGTTGTGCATCGTGATCGTGGCAGTCGTTTTTGCCCGGTGGCTAAGGCTCAAAGGGCTCTCTCAATGCTTGTTCGCCGGGTTGATTTGGCTCTGTCTCACCCTCTCCTTCGAGTTCGGCTTTGGCCTTTTTGTTCAGGAGCGCTCGTGGGCCGAGATGCTGGAAGCCTACACGTTCAAGGACGGCAACATCTGGCCGCTGGTGCTCATCGTCACATTCTTGGCGCCGCTGCTTGCCGCTCGCATTCGCAGTAATACATGAACGGTTCGCGTAAAGGTTTTTGCACTACGTTTTCCTTGCATTTAAGAAAGTTTTTGTCAGAATGTAGCTCGGCAGAGAAGTCGAACGTTCGTTTCACAAGGAGATACATGTAATGTATTCTATGGACAATGTGGGTAGAAGCACTATCGCCATGGTTCTGGCCGGCGGCAAGGGGGAAAGGCTCAGCCCGTTGACCCTGCGTCGGGCCAAGCCAGGCGTGGCTTTTGGCGGTAAATACAAGATCATCGACTTCGTCCTTTCCAACCTGTTCAACTCCGGCATCAAGAAGGTCTATATCCTCACCCAGTACCGGGCCTACTCACTGAACAAGCACATCCGGGAATCCTGGGGCAAATGGACCGGCCTGGGCGAGTTCTACGTCGACATCTCCCCTGAGACCAGCAGCGAAAGCGAGGAATGGTTCAAAGGCACAGCCGATGCAATCCTGCAATACCTGCGATTTGTTGAATCGACCGACGCGGAATACGTTGCTGTTTTCGGCGGCGACCACATTTACAAGATGGACGTGACCCAGATGATCAACTTCCACCGCATGAACCGCGCCGACATCACCATTGCCGCCCTTGAGGTGCCGGTAGAGGAGGCCAGCAGATTCGGGGTTTTTTCAGTGGATGAAGACGCCAGGATCATTGGCTTTGCCGAAAAGCCGGCGGTTCCGGAACGGATTCCGGGACGCGAGACCTGTTTTGCCTCCATGGGCAACTATATCTTTCCCACCCGCAAGCTGATCGAAGTGTTGCTTGAAGGCAAGAAAAACCATGCGGATCTGGATTTTGGCAAGCACGTGATCCCGACGATGCTGGAGAACGGCGACCGCGTCTTTGCCTACAATTTGAATGACAATGTGATCCCCGGCATGAAGAACGAGGAGCGGGGCTACTGGCGGGACGTAGGAACCCTCGACTCTTATTACGAGGCGAACATGGATCTCGTCAAGGTCTCGCCACAATTGAATCTCTACAACTACAGATGGCCGATTTTGACCAACCAGGGCAACCTGCCGCCAGCCAAGACGGTTTTTGACGAAGACGACCGTCGCGGCCAGAACCTCGACTCCTATGTCTGTGGCGGCTGCATCACCAGCGGCAGCACGGTCCGGGGATCCATCCTCGGCCCGCGCTGCAAAATCAACAGCTACAGCCTGGTCGAAGACTCCATCCTCTTTGAGAATGTCACCGTCGGACGACATGTAAAAATCCGCAAGACGATTATCGACAAGAACGTTGTGATTGTGGACGGCTCGGAGATCGGCTATGACCTGGAGGCGGATTTACGCAAAGGCTACACGGTGACGGAAAGCGGGATTGTCGTGGTGCCTCGAATAGACAAGTAGCCGCTGCAGCGGTTGCCGTATGCTCAGCTGATGCAGGCTGACGATTTTCACATCCTGTATCAGCTTAAAGTTTCATCTTCTCC
>JBPPMD010000383.1:0-2237 GCA_051305875.1 Desulfuromonadales bacterium
GGTAAGGGGTCTGCTCCGGGGTGTCGTCGTAGGGCCTGGCCAGCACCGACAGCAGCCGTTGCAGCGGCTGGTAATCGTCCTGTCCGGCCGCGGCCAGGGCTTCCTCGACCAGGTGGTTGCGCGGGATCACCACCGGGTTGCGGGTACGCATCAATTTGCCGGCTGCCGCCAGGGACTGCGCCTGTCGTCCCAGTCGCGCCTGCCAGCGTGCCTGCCAACGGACCATGCCATCATCCTCAAACAGCGGGTCCGGCCGGTTGGCACCGTCGGCGAGAGCGCGGCAGGTGTTGGTGAAATCGGCCCGCAGCCGCTGCATGCCGGCCAGCAGTTCCTCGATCAGGGACTCATCCCCGGCTTCTGCATTGAACAGCCCCAGTTTCTCCCGCCATCCTGTCAACTGAAGGTGCCGGAAATGTGTTGTGAAAGCCGCAATTTTCTCCCGGGCGACAGCCAGCGCCCGGTCCGGGTCGGGGTCGATCAACGGCAGCAGGCTTTCCGCCAGTCGGGCCAGATTCCACTGGGCGATGGGGGGTTGATTGGCATAGGCGTAACGGCCATGAAGATCGATCGAACTGAAGACCGTCGTCGGATCATAGGCGTCCATGAAGGCACAGGGTCCGTAATCGATGGTTTCGCCGCTGAGGGCGGTGTTGTCGGTGTTCATGACGCCGTGAATGAACCCGACCAGCTGCCATTGCACCAGCAGCGCGGCCTGGCGGATGATGATCTCCTCCAGTAAGGCCGGATAGGGATTGGCGACGGACTCCAGCGCCGGGTAATGGCGGGAGATGCAGTAATCGGCGAGCAGCTGCAATTCCTCTCTGCCGCCCCGGGTGGCAACGTATTCAAACGTGCCGACGCGCAGATGGCTGGCCGCGACGCGGGTCAGAATCGCACCCGGCAGGACAGTCTCCCGGTAGACCGGTTCCCCGGTCGTGACCACCGCCAGGCTGCGGCTGGTGGGGATGCCGAGGGCGTACATCGCTTCGCTGATGATGTACTCCCGCAGCATCGCTGCGAGGGGCGCGCGGCCGTCACCGGCGCGGGAAAAAGGCGTCTGGCCCGACCCTTTCAACTGGATGTCGTAACGTTCTCCGCGCGGGGTGAGTTGTTCGCCCAGCAGGATCGCGCGACCGTCGCCGAGCATGGTGAAGTGGCCGAACTGATGACCGGCATAGGCCTGGGCCAGCGGGTCGGACCCGGGCGGAAGGCGATTTCCCGCGAGCATTTCGACCCCCTCAGGTGAGCGCAAGGCGTCGTCATTCAATCCCAGTGTCCCGGCCAGGTTCCGGTTGAGAATGACCAGCCGGGGGGTTGCTACCGGCACCGGACTGAGCCGCACGAAGAATGAGGGCGGCAACCGGGAGTAGCTGTTTTCGAAATTCCAGCCGGCAGACTTCACGCCAGCGTTTGTTTGCTCGGTCATGATCATGATCCTGAATGAAAGACGCGACCGACAATTGGGTCGATGTGAACCTATTGTATCATGAGCCGCGGATCGGGGTCAGGATCGGGGTCAGGCCTGTAAGATTGCAAGATGATCTTGGCAACCTTTAGCCAACGTTTTAATTTGGGGGTTCTGGGACACCACACTTTGGAGCCGGGGACACTCAAAATAGAGTGTCCCTTTTGAGTGTCCCCAATTGAAAATTGTTTTGAGTCTGATTTCCGTTAATATCGCAACCTCCTGGTTTTATTATTTGTTATGAAATTATCAGGGGGAATCATGTCACGCACTTCTCCAGCTGATATAATGATCACCATTAAACCCTTCATCAAACACGCCTGAAGATTGGCGACGGTTCTCGAATTGTCTTCTGCATCAAAAAGGTTATCCCCCGAAAGCCTCTCCGCGCACTCCGGTCGTGACGCGCTGAAAATCCTTTTTGGCGGCATGCTCGGCATGGTGGTCGCCATGGGCATCGGCCGCTTCGCTTTTTCACCCATCCTGCCGCTGATGCAGCGCGATCTTGCCTTGAGCAACACCTTGGCCGGCTGGCTGGCCGGGTTCAACTACCTCGGCTACCTGGTCGGAGCGCTGCTCTGCACCCTGCGACCGAGGGTGCTGAGAAGGTGGGACGCTCTTAAAAAACTAACTTGACGGTACCAATAGAGGTCAAATCCCCAAAAACCAAATTATTGGAGTGCGGGGTCAGGCCTAGAAGATGGCAAGATTGACGTCTGCCGTTGTAAACTTCCCACGGTATGCAATCCCCGCATTCATTTCCCCGGCGTAT
>JBPPMD010000385.1:0-9216 GCA_051305875.1 Desulfuromonadales bacterium
GGCGCAGCCTGGTAGCGCGCCAGTTTTGGGAACTGGATGTCGCAGGTTCGAATCCTGTCTCCCCGACCATTTTGCGCCAGTAGCTCAGCTGGACAGAGCAACGGCCTTCTAAGCCGTGGGTCGAGGGTTCGAGTCCTTCCTGGCGCGCCATTTTTTCTGGCATTGGAAGGCGAAGTTTCCCGTTGACAATGTTTCCAGGCTTTGGCTAAGATCTGTTTTTTTTGTGGTGGGTGTAGCTCAGTTGGTAGAGCACTGGATTGTGGCTCCAGTTGTCGCGGGTTCAATCCCCGTCACTCACCCCATGAATATTCCGGGCCTGCCTTTTCCCTATCGACCCCTCAGAATGTGGCGGTTATCCGGGGGAAAGCCGGGCCTTAATTGTTTGTGACCTGAATTGTTCCTATTCGGAAACTCCGCATGACACAAGCGCGGTTTCCGGACAAAAACTAAATTGCGGGTGTGGTGGAATTGGTAGACACGCTAGATTTAGGATCTAGTGCCGTAAGGTGTGTGGGTTCGAGTCCCTCCACCCGCACCATTTACTTTCTTTTAAAAACCTTATCGAGGATGTCGCTGGTTTTTGCGTTATCGTGGCGTACGGCCAGTAAAGCAAGTGAGGAGTGAACGCATGAATGTCAAGGTTGAAGCTGTCAGCAGCATCAAGAAAAAACTGATTTTTGAGGTTGCCTCAGAGCAGGTCGACAAAGAAATCCGTAAAGCTTTCCAGAAGATCGGCAAAAAGGCCAAGATCAAGGGGTTTCGTGCCGGCAAGGTCCCTGAATCGGTTCTGGAAAAATATTATGGCGGTCAGATGGAGCAGGACGTTCTGACCAGTCTGATCAATGCTACTTATTTCAAGGCTTTACAGGAGCATGACATCCCGGCTGTCGGTGAACCGAGTATTGTCGAGAGCAGCGGTATCAATAAGGGTGAAGCCTTTACCTACGAGGCTGAAGTGGAGATCAAGCCGGAAGTGACGGCCAGGGATTACACGAATCTTTCGCTTGAAAAAGAAAAGTTTGTCCCCGATCCCAAGGCAGTGGAAGGACGCCTGGAGGAGATGAGGGCTTCCCGGTCTCAGGTCGAGGTAAGCGGGCGTCAAGAAGCGCGCCATGGCGATTCGGTAGTAATCGATTTTGAGGGATTTATCGGTGAGGATGCCTTTGCCGGTGGCGAAGGAGAGGATTATCTCCTTGAGCTCGGCTCCGGTTCTTTTATACCCGGTTTTGAAGAGCAGTTGATCGGTATGCAGCGCGATGAGATCAAGGATGTTGAAGTCTCGTTCCCCGAAGACTATGGTCAGGAGGAATTGGCGGGCAAGCCGGCAGTCTTCAAGGTCGTCATGAAAGAGATCAAGGAAAAGGTTGTTCCTGAGCTTGATGACGAGTTTGCCAAAGGTTTCGGCGTCGATACGCTCGATGAACTCAAGGAGCAACTGCAGACAAGTTATGAGCTCCAGGAAACCAACCGGGTCGAAAATGATCTACGTGAAAAGCTGGTCAGCAAGCTGATCGAAAACAACCCGCTTGAGATTCCCGAGGCAATGATTGCCAGGCAGCTTGATTATATGTATGACAACATCACCAATCGCATGCAGTCACAAGGGATGTCACCGGAAATGCTGGGTCTTACGCCGGAAAATTTCCGTGAAAACTATCGGAAGACGGCGATTGAGCAGGTCAGCGGCAACTTGATACTCGAGGCAATTGGACGACAGGAGAATATCGTTGCCGATGAGTCTGAGATCGATGCCAAGCTGGAAGAGATTGCTGCCATGGCCAACGCTCCCATTGATATGGTAAAAAAATATTATGCCAGCTCCGAAGCCCGCAGCGGGCTGATGGCGCAGATTGCTGAAGAGAAGGTTGTTGGCTTCTTGCTGGAGAGCGCCAAGGTGAAAGAGATCGCTCCCAAAAAGAAGTCTGAAGACAAGGCTGAGGAGGAGGGCATATGAATCTGATCCCGATGGTCGTGGAGCAAACCGGTCGCGGTGAACGTGCATACGACATTTATTCGCGGCTGCTCAAGGACCGGATTATTTTCCTGGGTGGCGGCATCGACGACCATGTAGCCAACCTGATTATTGCCCAGATGCTTTTTCTTGAATCGGAAGACTCGGAAAAGGACATCCATCTGTATATCAACTCACCGGGCGGTCTTGTCACCGCCGGTTTGGCGATCTATGATACCATGCAGTATCTCAAGGCCCCGGTGTCAACCATTTGCGTTGGCCAGGCCGCCAGTATGGGAGCCTTCTTGCTGGCAGCAGGAACCGCGGGTAAACGTTACTCTCTGCCGCAGTCGCGAATCATGATCCACCAACCTCTCGGCGGTTTCCAGGGACAGGCAACGGATATCAGTATTCATGCCCAGGAAATTCTGCGCTTGAAAGACACGCTCAACCGTATCATGGCCGAACACACCGGTCAGGAACTCAGCAAGCTGTCATTCGATACGGAGCGTGATTTCTTCATGGGTAGCGAAGCAGCAAAAAAATATGGTATCATCGATGACATAGTGACAAGAAAGAATTAAGAATTTCCAAGAGGTGATACAGTGACGCAAAAAAGTGGCCATGGTGACCAATTGACCTGTTCGTTCTGCGGTAAAGAGCAGGAAGAAGTAAAGAAGCTGATTGCCGGCCCGGCAGTCTATATCTGCGACGAATGCATTGAGCTGTGCAAGGATATCATTGCCGAAGAGGCACAGCTCGAGGGGACGACCCTGAGTAGCGGGCGGTTGCCGAAACCCGTCGAGATCAAAGACACCCTGGATGACTATGTTGTCGGTCAGGAACGAGCCAAGAAAGTTCTCGCGGTTGCTGTTTACAATCATTACAAACGCATCGAAGCTTCTGAAAAATCCGGTGATGTCGAAATACAGAAGAGCAATATCCTTCTGCTTGGCCCCACCGGCAGCGGCAAGACCCTGCTGGCACAGACTCTGGCAAGGGTTCTTGATGTCCCCTTTGCGATCGCTGATGCCACCAACCTGACCGAAGCCGGTTATGTCGGTGAAGATGTCGAAAATATCATCCTCAACCTTTTACAGGCTGCTGATTACGATCTGGAGAAGGCCCAGAAGGGGATCATCTATATCGACGAAGTCGACAAGATCGCCCGCAAATCCGATTCGCCTTCGATCACCAGGGATGTCTCCGGTGAAGGCGTGCAGCAGGCACTGCTCAAGATCATCGAAGGCACAACAGCCAGTGTGCCGCCGAAGGGTGGTCGCAAGCATCCGCAGCAGGAGTTCCTTAAGGTTGATACCACCAACATCCTGTTTGTCTGCGGTGGTGCATTCTCGGGGCTTGAAACAGTCATCGGGCAGCGGATCGGATCCAAGACTATGGGTTTCGGTGCCGAATCTGTACAGAAAAAAGACCAGAAGGTTGGCGAAGTTCTCTGTCAGGTTGAGCCTGGCGACCTGCTCAAGTACGGACTGATCCCCGAATTTATCGGCCGGCTGCCGATTGTCGCTACGCTTGACGAGTTGGATGAGGAGGCGCTGGTCAGGATTCTCAGTGAACCGAAGAACGCGCTGATCAAGCAGTATCAGAAGCTCTTCGATATGGAAAACGTTAACCTCAAGTTTACCGATGGTGCCCTGGTTGCCGTTGCTCAGGAAGCTCTTAAACGCAAAACAGGCGCGCGAGGCTTGCGATCCATCCTTGAGAATGCCATGCTTGATGTAATGTATGATATCCCTTCACAGGACCGTGTCAGAGAAGTTCTCATCAACGAAGATGTGATTTTCAAGGGTGCTCAGCCTATAATTGTCTACGAATGTGCCGAGTCGGCCTGATAGGGTTGCTGTCGGGCTTGTGCTCAGCCGGAAGATGTTGATATGACAGAACTCTCAAAAGACCTCACGTCCGAATCTCCGAAACCAGAGACCTTTCCGGTTCTGCCGTTAAGGGATATCGTGATATTCCCTTACATGGTAACACCCCTCTTCGTTGGCCGGCCACGGTCGATCAACGCTCTGGAGTGGGCGATGGAGCATGACAAGCTTGTGCTTCTCGTTACCCAGAGAGACCCGAAAACTGACGATCCGCTTGCCGGCGACCTGTATGACCTCGGAACCCTGGGAAAGGTCGTGCAGATGCTGAAATTGCCGGATGGCACCGTCAAGGTTCTGGTTGAAGGCGATGTCAGGGCACGATTGATTGACCTGGAATATACAGACGAATGTATCTTCTCATCCTTGCAGCTATTGCCTGATCACGAGAGTGACTCTACCGAGCAGGAAGCTTTGATGCGCAGCGTCAACAGCACCTTTGAATCGTACGCCAACCTCAGTAAGAAAATTCCTGCGGAAATGGTTACCTCGATTGCCGGCGTGGAAGAACCCGGACGCTTCGCTGATACCATTGTTGCCCATCTGACTGTACAGATTGCCGATAAACAGGAAATACTTGAAGAGATGGATACTCTGCTGCGGCTGGAAAAACTTCTGTCGCTCATGGAGCGTGAGGTTGAGATACTGCAGATTGAAAAGAAGATCCGCAATCGCGTCAAGAGCCAGATGGAACGCAGTCAGAAAGAGTATTACCTCAATGAACAGATGCGTGCCATCCAGAAGGAGCTTGGCGAAAAGGACGAATTCAAGCAAGAGATACGCGAGCTTGAAGAAAAGATAGAGAAGTCACGTATGTCCAAAGAGGCGACAGATAAGGCGGACGCGGAACTGCGTAAGCTCAAGATGATGTCGCCCATGTCGGCCGAAGCCACGGTGGTCCGGAATTATATCGACTGGTTGGTTGCGTTGCCTTGGAAAAAAGGCACCAAGGACCAGATTGATCTGATCAAGGCGGAGGAGATTCTCGAAGAGGATCATTACGGACTCGAAAAGGTTAAAGAAAGAATTCTTGAATATCTGGCGGTACAGGCTCTGGTGAAGAAAATCAAGGGGCCGATACTCTGCCTGGTCGGCCCGCCCGGCGTCGGCAAGACGTCGTTAGGCAGGTCAGTTGCCAGAGCAATGGGCCGTAAATTTGTCCGTGTTTCTCTCGGTGGTGTGCGCGATGAAGCAGAAATTCGCGGCCATCGCCGCACCTATATCGGTGCCATGCCCGGCAAGGTTATCCAGGGTTTGCGTAAAGTCGGTGTGCGTAACCCGGTCTTCCTGCTTGATGAAGTTGACAAGATGAGTACGGACTTCCGCGGCGACCCATCCTCGGCCTTGCTGGAAGTCCTCGATCCTGAGCAGAACAACACCTTCGGCGATCATTTCCTTGATGTTGACTATGACCTTTCTTCGGTGATGTTTATTGCTACGGCCAATACCCTTCAATCCATTCCCGGTCCGCTGCGTGATCGCATGGAAGTGATTCGCATTGAAGGCTATACGGAAGAAGAGAAGGTACATATCGCGGAACGCTACCTGCTGCCAAAACAATTGGAAACGCATGGGCTCAAGAAAGGGCAGGTCAAATTCTCGGAAGCCGCACTGCTTGAGATCGTCCGTCGCTATACTCGGGAAGCAGGAGTGCGTAATCTTGAGCGTGAGATTGCCAACGTGTTCCGCAAGATCGCCAGAGAGGTTGTCAAGGCGAATCAACATGGCAAGCGCTTTCTGGTCGGGGCTCCGCAAATCAAGAAATACCTTGGCGTGCCACGTTACAGCTTTGGTGTCCGGGAGGATGAGCACAGGATTGGTCTGGTCAATGGGCTTGCCTGGACTGAGGTCGGTGGTGAATTGCTGAATGTAGAAGTGACGATCCTGCCTGGCAAAGGTAACCTGACCGTAACTGGCAAGCTCGGTGAAGTTATGCGTGAATCCGCCCAGGCCGCTCTCAGCTATGTACGTTCCCGGTGGATTGAACTGGGCCTTGAGAAAGATTTTTACAGTCGTGTTGATATCCATATCCACGTTCCTGAAGGTGCGATACCGAAGGACGGACCTTCGGCCGGGATTACCATGGCGACAGCTATCGCATCAGCACTGACCGGGCTTGCCGTAGATCAGGACCTGGCGATGACCGGTGAAATCACATTGCGTGGCCGAGTCCTGGCAATCGGCGGCCTCAAAGAGAAGTTGCTGGCGGCCAAACGCGCAGGGATACATCGTGTTCTGATCCCTCAAGAGAATGAAAAAAACCTTGAGGAAGTCCCCGTGACAATTCTGCGGGCTTTAAAAATCCGGGCAGTTGCTCATATGGATGAGGTCCTTGATGAGGCGATATTAGGAAGCTTCCCGGTATCTGTGCCAGCTGACAATGCTGATTATGCGCTGAACCCAGAAAAATCGGTGCATCATTGATAGTTTCAACCAATTATTACTTGACTCAATTTTGAAGCGTCTGTTATAAAAAAACAGTTTTCAGCAGGGCTTAATCATTCTTTTACGCGTGGAGGTATGTTGTGACGAAAGCCGATCTTGTTAATTCAATTGCGGAGAAGGCGGGACTGAGTAAGGCCGATGCAGAAAAGGCACTGAAAGCATTTACGGATGCTGTTACAGATGCACTGAAGGCCGGTGAGAAGGTTTCTTTGGTTGGTTTTGGAACATTCAGTGTGGGTGAGCGTGCTGCACGTCAGGGACAGAATCCCCAGACTGGTGCCAAAATCAATATCCCAGCTGCCAAAGTACCAAAATTCAAAGCTGGCAAGGCTTTGAAAGACTCCATTAATTAATTCCAGTTTAAAATGCGTTGTCATCGGGATCTACTCCGATTTGACGTAGAAGAAGTTGAAGATAGGAAACGTTAAAGAGGGTTTCCCTTTGCATGACGTTTCCTATTTTCTGTCTGTCGCGGGGCTGTAGTAGAGTCGGTTACAACGCCGGCCTGTCACGCCGGAGGTCGCGGGTTCAAGTCCCGTCAGCCCCGCCAGATTCATTCGAGGCGATTCCTGTTAACGGGAGTCGCCTTGTCTGGTTCTGGTGAATTGACTTGGCATAATGATCTGCTATTGTTTCAGCTATGTTGACACCTGCTCTTTCAATTGCCATTGTGTTGAGCACACCCCCTCGCATAATTAGTTTTCGTCCGGAAACGGCCATTTTCCGCATTCTCTGAGTCAATCGGCGGAATTGATTGTGCAGCGTAAAGTACTATGCCTCCTCTCAAACACCTTATTTCCTGGGTCTTAAACAAATGCTTGTTTCCAGATCAAAAACTGCATACTGCAGCTGTAACGCCACAGCACATGACAGATCTTTATTCCGGCTGTGTCTGCAGTCTCAGCAAAATTTCTAAAGGGTTTTTCATTCATTATTTTGGGTGGATGTGTTACATAAAAAGCTAATGTCGACCTATAGATGTAAAATTGGTACCTCTGATGGACGGGTTCTCGAAAAAGAATTCGAAGCAGAGAATCGTGAAGACCTCCAGGAGAATCTTGAGGAACAGGGTTTCTTTGTTTTCAAGGTTCGCAGGGCTTCACTGCAGTGGTTCACAAGGGGATCGGCAAGCGGGAGTCTAAGCGGTCGTCGTTTCCTTACCTTGAACCAGGAGATGCTGGTTCTGATTCGTTCCGGCCTGCCTATCCTTCAGGTTCTGGATACGCTGGTCGATCGCATGGAGGCGGGGAAACTCTTTAATACCCTGCAAGAGATACGCACGGATGTAAAGGGCGGCAACTCTCTTTCCGGGGCCTTCGGGCGTTTTCCGAAGATGTTTCCGCAACTCTACGTAGCTTCATTGCAAGCTGGAGAGCAGTCGGGCGATCTGCCGGTCACGCTTGCTCGCTACATCGAATATCAGAAACGTGTCGAAGCAATCAAGGCGAAGGTGCGCAGTGCAACCTTCTACCCGGCACTTCTGGCCGTGGCCGTCACGGTGGTGCTCGGTTTCCTCCTGCTGTTCGTGATTCCGAGCTTTACCCAGGTCTACGCTGATGCCAACGTACAGCTGCCGTTTTTGACCCGGATGGTGATTGCTCTGGCTAACGGACTGGTGGCCGGGTTGCCGATCTGGGTACCGACATTCTTGATCAGTCTCTTTTTGTTGCGGGTATATATCCGGACCGAAAGAGGGGCACTTCTGGTTGACCGGATCAAACTGCAGCTCCCTTTTTTCGGACCGTTACTGAATGAATATGCACTTTCGACATTTTGCCGGACTTTTGCAACGACATTGGCCAGCGGCATTCCGATCGTGCAGGCAATGCAGATGTCGCGGGGCACTCTCAACAACAGGATTCTGGAACGAGGGCTTGCCGGAGCGATCAATCGTATCCAGGAGGGCGCCCGGATCTCCGAAGCTCTGGAACAGACCGGCAACTTTCCTGTCATTGCCTTGCGCATGATCGGCGTTGGCGAGACCAGCGGATCCCTGGTTGATATGCTCGACGATGTCTCGGAATATTATGAAGATGAAGTAGAGCGTCGCCTGGATCGTTTGACCACAATGGTTGAACCGTTGATGATGATGACGATGGGGCTGTTGATTGGGGGAATCGTCGTCGCCATGTATATCCCGATTTTTCAACTGGCTGGGACGGTACAATAGGCAGGCATCATGAAAATGCAGTTTGAACATCTCAAAATTGGAGACATCCTGGTCAGGATGGGGGCGCTTGCTCCTGCTGAAGTCCGTCTCATTCTTGATCAGCAAAGCCAGTCGGGTAAACGTTTCGGCGAAACAGCCGTAGATCATGGCCAGCTATCCGACGAACTGGTTGCCCAGGCATTGGCGCAACAGTTCGGCTTTGAGTATGTCGACCTGGATGCAGTTGTCCTCGATCCGGAACTGAGTGCAAACCTGCCGGCTGAATTGCCGAGCCGCTACAATTTTATTCCTTTGCAGAAAACCGATGACGGGCTGGTGGTCGCGATCTCGGATCCGACCAATGTCGCGCAGCTCGATGATCTGGAGATGCTGCTCGATATGCAATTGGTTTGCCAGATTGCTTCGGGCAGCAAGATTACCGCATTGCTTGAAAAAACCCGGGGCTCGAAACAGGTTTTGCAGGAGGTTTCCGAGGACTTCAAACTGCAACTGGTCAAGGAGACTGATAAGGGCGAAGAGGTTTTGTCTATCGAGAAACTGACCGATGACGGCAGCCCGATTATCCGCTTGATCGATTCAACCCTCTTTGACGCACTGAATAAACGTGCCAGTGACATCCATATCGAAAGCAGTCCCGACGGTGTACAGATCAAGTATCGTGTCGATGGCGTTTTGTTCCGTGCCACGGAACCTCTGGATGGGCGCTTCCAGAGTCCGATCATTTCGCGTATCAAGGTCATGAGTGAACTCGACATCTCAGA
>JBPPMD010000056.1:0-13010 GCA_051305875.1 Desulfuromonadales bacterium
CGCTCAATCTGGGCAAGACGAAGGAATGGTATGTCGTCACGTATGCAAACTTTGAGGCGTGGGCCAAGCGAGCCGGCGTGCCGTGGCGCGCCATAAAGCCACACTTGGACGACACTATGGAAAAAGCACGAGAGTTATGGCCAAAGAAAATAAAAGATCTGCCCATGAACGACGAGCACAAGAAGAGACTCCAGGCTCATTGGGGAAACTTACAAAATGATTTTCGGATTTAACGATTTCTCTAAACCCGCGTCACAACTAACATTCCCCGCTAGCACCCGCCATTTCCCACTCATTCCCGGCTAGTTCCATACCAGTCAGTAATTCACATTTAATGTTCTGATGAAGATCCAATACATGAGTTTCCCGGGCAAGGCTTAACCTCCTTGCCCATTCTGTTTTGCTCCCACCTCATTTCATGGCTAATGTTTTCATGTTTGCGCAGTCAGATGGTTTCTGGTAACTTTGACGCTGTTGATTTTATGGCGGGGGATTATGATGTCACTCGAGCAAAGACGCGCTCTGTTTATTGAATTGCTGAATGATTCCGATGAGGAGGTGCGTGCTACTGCGGCCGCAGCGCTGGAACGCCTGGAATCTTTCCAGGATCTGCCGCAGATTATTAAGGATCTCAAGTCTGAGAAGCGTGGCCAGCGGATCAAGGCGATCTTTGCCATGGAAAATATCAAGTCTGCTGACGTCTTTCCGCACCTGATTAACCTGCTCAAGGATCCTGATGCCGATATCCGGGGCGCGGCGATTCAGGTGCTCGGCGTGAAAGCCCATCCGAAGTCACTTAACAGCCTGATCAAACATCTCAAGGATTCTTCGCCTGCGGTGCGCGTGCATACGGCTGAGGCGCTTGGCCATTTCGACGATGTGCGCCTGGTGCCTTATCTGGTTTCCCTCCTGGGTGACGACGATGAACAACTGGTCGCCAGTGCGGCCAGATCTCTTGGTTCTCTTGGCTCTCCCGAGAGTGTCAACCCCTTGGCGAAACTGACCAAAGACAATCGGGCTACGGTCCGGGTTGCTGCTGTCAAGGCTTTAAGTGAGCTGCCGCTGAAAGGTTAAATGAATAAATCAAGGCCGGGAGAGAGATCTTCCGGCCTTGATTGTTTATTGCGGGCCCAGATCAAAAAAATCGGTTACATCGATCCCCTTGGTGTACGGGTCGACCTCGGCAATGATGCGGCGTGCCTGAGTCGGATGCAGTTGCGTCATGAACGGTACTTCGAGGAGTGTACCGACAGAATTATAGAGCATTTTGATGTCGACCAGGTTGGTGTCTTGAGTGTCAACTTTGGTGACCAGGCCGATTTCGTTGTTGTCGAGGCGCACCAGGCTGCCCACCGGGTAAGGCCCGAGTGACTCAATGAAGTACGCGGCGAAGCCCGGGTGCAGATAAGAACCGGAGATCTCTTTGAGTCTGGATATTGCCCTGCGTGGAGTGAAGGGGCGTTGGTAAGAGCGTAGAGTCGTCATGGCATCATAGGCGTCAGCGATAGCAGTCATCTCTACCAGAGGTGAGCCGATGTTGGCGGCAGCGACAGCTGGATAACCGGAACGGTCATAGCGCAGATGGTGGCCGAGCACTATCTCCAGGACTTCGGGGGTGACGTCTTCCATCTCTTTGATGATGTCGGCGCCGAAGCTGGGATGCTCCTTGATTGCATCAAATTCGGCGTCGGTCAGACGTCCCGGTTTGGTGATGATGTCGACATCGATTCGCAGTTTTCCCAAATCGTGCAGAAGGCCACCCAACCCCAGAGTTCTCAGCTGTTCTTCAGGGAGGCCGCAGGCCCGGCCGACGGCGAGCGCAATCACTGAAACGTTGACCGAATGGGTGAATGTGTAGTTGTCGTAATCCTTGAGCATAGACAGGGCCATCATGGCATGAGGTTCCGTCATGGTCAGCTGCGCCATGCTTTTGACAACCTTGATCGCTTCAGCTGAAGATGGAATCTCCCCCATGCGGACGTCATGGAAGATCTGATCTACGACCTTGAGCGCTTTGCGATAAACCTTGCGTGGTTGCCGGTCATCATCATTATTCTCCACGGCGACTGCACGAATTTTTTTGACACCCTGTGACGACAGAGCAGCGACGAAATCCTGCCCCTTATCATTGCCGGAGTGCAGCAGATGCAACAGAGCCTGAATCTCATTGGCGGAGAGTCCGGCCTCGAATTCAAGACCTGCCAGTTCGCGTGATTCCAAAAGTTTGGCAAGCTCCTCAGCCGCTGAAAACTCCTGCATGAAGAGATGGTCTTCGACAAAGAGGGTCCCTTCAAGGACGCCAATTTTGATCAACTTCTTGTGCAGCAGCAGGCTGTACAAGCCATTCTGCAACGTCTCAACCTGTCTGGTCGTGGCCGGATGGTCGACAGCGTAGAGACGCAACCCCTTGATGGCAGCCGCCAGAACCTGCACAACCTGTTTTATCTCATTGATATTCATACGATTGCCTTGTCCAGTTGTTTGAGAGCCTGGGCTGCTGCCCTGGCAACAGCTGCGGTGCGGTCATGGGTGGCTTTTTCAAGGGTGTTCCGCGTGCTTTGGTCAGAAATATCACCCAGGGCCGCGGCTGCTGCCATGCGGAGTTCATTGTTAAGCTGACGACGAAGCCAACTTTTACTTTTGATGATTTTTACCAGCTCAGGGATGGCTTTGGGATCACGAATTTCTCCAAGCGCGCGGATAGCGTCTTTTTTGAGGTCAACCGCACGCTGGCTCCAGTCCGATTTCTGTAACAGCTTCAGCAAGGTCGGCACGGCGCTGGGCGTACGAATGGCACCCAGGGAGAGGATTGCCTGACGGCACAGCTCCTGATCATCAGCGGCCGCTGTTTGCAACAGAATTTTGATAGCGCGATTGCCGCCGATTTTGGTCAGAGCGCGAATCGTCTCCCTTCGCACGCGGATTTCCTCATGTTGGAGCAGGGGAGTCAGATGCTGCAATGAGTCTTGACTGCGTATGTCTCCAAGGATGGCAATGGCATTGCGCGTCACATACCAGCGCTCGTCGTCGAGATACTCATAGATGACAGGCAGGACAGTAGCACCGTTGCGTACCATAACTTTATACAGCAGCTTGCGCTTTGATGCGGTACGCTCGTTGGCCAGCAAATCCATCAGCTGATTAGCAACCTTGTTGCCCAGGAAAGCAAGGATCTGGACCAGCGTGTCACGGGTTTTTTGATCGCTATTTGCTGCAAGCATATAGGCTGCCAGAAAGTCGGTCATCTCCTTAGTTGCCAGCTGGTCAAGAGCCTGGAGTGCGTTTTCCGTGCGTTCTTGAGAGAATCGCTTGTCGGTTGCACAGCGACACAGGAGTAAGAAGGCTCGCAGCACCAACGCTCGCCGTTCCCCGATGAGTTGCAAGCGCAGCAGGGGAACCAACTCCTGTAAGAAATGCTGAAAGCGAGCGTCATTCTCCTCGCGCTCCATCTTTTCAAGCAGCTTTTCCAGGCTCGCCGCGTCGATGTGTGCCTGGGCATCTTGGGCGTCATCGGTTTTGGTGAGCACGGCTGCCGGATCGAAATCCGCATTCATCGGCAAACTTTCGATCGTCTTCCTGCGTTTCAAGACATCATCCAGATCGCGGACATTGGTCCAGATCGTGGTCAAACGTGCTTTTTCCAGTATCGACTGGATTCCCCCCTGTCTCTGGATGATCAGCGGGTCGAGCAGGAGATAATGAACAAAATGATGCAGGTCGCTGCTGTTAAGATCGGCAAGAAACGTCAGGTGCTGAATGCGGCGGGCAAAACAGAAGTTGGCGAGCTGGACGAGAATCTGGCTGCTTTTGGCGATCTGGTTGTCGTTAAAGAGAAAACCTTCTTTACGCACCGTCAGCAACAGGTGTTTGTTGTCTGCAAGGACTGGTTCAAAGCCACGCAGGCTTTCCTCTGCCGTAGCCTGCAAGGCCGGATGCTTGTCTGGATAGTACCTGATAGCCTTGATCTGATTGACCACCCCTATGAGCGCGGTAGCTATCAGGTTGTGAAATTCGTTGGCATTCTGCATGTTCCGGTTTCCGGTGGCTGCATGTCATAGCGGTTTTGCGCCAGGGGCAAAACGTCAGAGCATTCTAGCGGATTTAATTTTTTTTGAACAGTGCCAGCCTCTTCGCAGATTGCCTTTTTGGTTCATGCCAGCGAGGCGGAATCATTTTTGACGATAATGCAGGATGCGTGAGCATGCAATCCTTTTGCAAATTTTGGTCAGATGATATGATAGAAAATGTAGTTTTTCCGGTTGGCGGGCAGGTCACGGTTTCTTTTCTTGTCCTGAGACAAACCTGTCGGAATTGTGCCGGTAATATTATTCCGGAATGGTCGATTTCAGTGGGAGTGCTTGTCATGATTCTTGGTCTTACAGGAAGTATTGCCTCGGGCAAAAGTTCTGTCGCCGACTGCTTTGTCGACTGTGGTGCCATTCTGGTCAGTGCCGACTTGCTTGCCAGGGAGGTTGTCAATCCTGGAAGTCCGACGCTGGCAAAATTAGTCGACGCCTTTGGTGTGGATATCCTGACGCCGGGAGGCAGCCTGAACCGTGAGGTGATGGCACAAAAGGTTTTCTCCGACCCGGCTGCCCGACGACTGCTTGAGTCTATCACGCATCCGGCAATTGCTCATCTGGCCGAATGCCGACTGGCTGAATTGCAATGTTCTCCACATGATCTGATCGTTTATGAGGCGCCCCTGCTTTTTGAGGCCGGTGCCGAGAACAGGGTCGACCGGGTGCTGGTGGTTGTGATCGACCCCGACATCCAGCTGACGAGACTTCAGAAACGCGACAATCTCAGTGATGTAGAGGCAAGACAGCGCATTGCCGCTCAATGGACTCAGGCAGATAAGGTGCAGAAGGCTGATTTCGTGATTGATAATTCTGGGTCGTTGCAGCAGACCTGTACCATGGTTGCCTCGCTTTACGACTATCTCGCTCGTACAGCTGTGCCTGGATTCTCGAGCTCCTGAACAAACCGGACCGCCTGGGCAAACATTGTCCTGCGAAAGGGGTTCTCTTCGCGGGTCAAAACGTGCGAGACATCGGGACCATACCGCTCGTGAATCTTGACGGAGCTGCCCATGAGATCGACCAGCTGGCGTCCGCTGGCGATGTCCACTGTTTGATCACCCTCACCATTAAAAGCCAGAACCGGACAGGTGATGTGCGGCAGTTGGCCGCGAAGTGTTTGCAGCAGCCGGTTGATCTGGTGGATGCCGGCTAGCGGTCTGCGGTTGTAGTAGCGCTCGCTTAAACCGTCTTCCACAGGTTTTTCATGGTAAGGCCAGAGCCATCGCAGCCATCCTGCATAGGGTGCGAGCTTATGCAGAACCCGCAGGTAGGGAGAAAAAAGCACCAGTCCGTTGAACGCTTTTGCCTGGGCCATCGTCAGCAATATCAGGCAGCCAGTGCTCATCCCCATCCCGTAGATGACCTGAAAATCCTTGCTGAGGATCTCGTAGCCATCGAGACTGGCGCCTAACCAATCCTCCCAGCGGCGGGTCGCGAGATCTTCAGGCGAAGTCCCGTGGCCAGGTAGACGGACAGCCAGGCTGGCAATGCCGGACTCTGCAAGAAAATCCGCGAGGGAGCGCATCTCCCAGGGTGTTGCAGTAAACCCGTGAACCAGCAATACAGCCATCGTTGCCCCGGGCGGGCAGAGCATAAACGGCAGGTCCTCCGGATCACTGACCCCCAGGCTGCGTGAATCGTGGCGTAGAGTCCGGCAGTCGGAGTGTGTTTCCGAGCAGTCGGACCGGCTGTATAAATGCGTTGCTAATGAACTCATAAAAATCCAGATTTGTTGAGGAATATTCTCACGCAATCATAACATCCCTGCTTTATTGCTTGTCGAACAGTAATATTGACGGCAATGAATGCGTTTTTCAGAGAATCCCGGATGAATCATAAAAAAAGCCCCTGCAGAAAGGCAGAGGCTTTGCAACCAGCTATGGAGACATGATCATTTGTGATAGCCCAACCGGGTTGAAAGCTCTTCGGAGGCACTCAAGACCAGGGGGACAAGCTCTTTGACGATTCGCTCTTCTCCAAGACGCATGCTCGGCCCGGAGACGCTGATCGAGCCGACAATCCGCCGCGTGTAGTCGCGGATCGGCGCGGCGACGCAATGAACACCAAGGTCAAGCTCTTCATTGTCAATAGCATAGCCCTGCTCAGCAACTTTCTCCAACTCTTCCTTGAGAGTCTTTCGGGTTGTAATGGTCGTATCCGTATGAGCTTGAAATTTATCTCCCGGCAGGATCTCGTTGATTTCATCTTCAGACATGAAGGCCAGGTAAACTTTGCCGGCGGCCGTGCAATAGGCCGGCAGGCGTGAGCCGACGCGGGAGACGACGCGGACTGTCATGTCGGTTTCCACCATGTCGAGATAGACCACATGGCCCTCTTTGAAGATCGCAACATAACAGGTTTCGTTGCACGCGGTGACCATCTTTTCGAGGATCGGCTTCGCCTGGCGCAACAGGCCCATCTGCTTGATGAAGGTCTGACCGAGCTCCAGGGCCTTGAGTCCGAGCCGGTAGTTTTCGGTAGCTTTGTTCTGCTCAATGTAGCCGCGGGACTCGAGAGTTGCCAAGAGACGGAAGACATTGTTCTTATGCAGCTTCAGTCGCTTGCTGAGTTCGGTTACACCGAGTTCGTCCACATCGTCATGGAACTGCTCAAGCAGGTCCAGTGCGTGGGAAACCGCCTGGATGATATATTCGGACTTTTCTTTTCTTGCCATTGTCTGAAAATCCTTAAGTAATAATATAATTAATAAGACACTTCATATTAAGTAAACTGTATTTTCTAACGAAACAGTTGGAAACTGTCAAGCCAGAATGGATGTTTTTGTGATAAATGGTTTAATTTGAAATCGGTCAGCACCTTTAATTTTTACTGTTTTATGAATTCTAAAATAGTGTTTTATAGAAGTCAAACAGATTAGTGTCTTTTCTTGAATATGGGATGGTTGACACATCAGTGGCCGGCAGGTAAATTCAGGCTAATGAATTTTGGGAGGGCTCGACATGTTGACACTCAGTAAAAAAATTATTGTTGCTATTGATGGCTCCCCCCAATCCGATAAGGCTGCAGAGGAAGCTGTGCGCCTGGCTCTGGTGTCCGGCACCAGGTTCAAAAGTCAACTCTTTGCAGTTATGGTTCTGCCCAGTATGAAAACACCGTCCTTTACGGATTTTTTCCCTGATAAACCTGCGACTGAAATGCCCGGTTGGCAGGAAAAACGCGACCGCCTCTTCTACGTGGTCGAGAAAGCCGCTGCAGAAGCTGGCGTCCAGCTGGAGTCGCTGGTCGTGTATGGCGATCCCGCCGAAGAACTGATGGTGGTGGCAGAGGAGAAGAGCTGTGATGTGATTGTCGTTGGCTCTTCTGGGAAAGGTCGAATGAAGCGAACTCTTTTAGGAAGCGTTTCCACAAAAATTTCTCTGCACGCCCACTGCTCTGTGTATATCGTTCGTTAATTTAAGAACTTATAACCAGAACAAAGGTTCACCACAAAGTCACCAAAACACGAAATAAACGTTTGCCTGAATGATGCCAGCTTAGCTGCCACCTGCCGCTTCCCCTGGCCTGAGTGAATACCTGGTCTCCTTGCATAAATATTCAAAAATCTCAATCAAGGTTTCCTTGATCATCTCCGGTTCTTTGGGGAATTCATGAGGAGAGAGTTCCAGTACCAGCGAATGATCATATCCGGCTTCCCGCAGATGATTGAGAAAACGGGTCAGCGGCAGGGCGCCATGACCGGGCAAGAGATGCTCCTGACCGTTGCCGTAATCGGAAAAATGGATGTTGCGCATCCGGCCCGAGTCATAGAATCGGTGGAAGTCTCCCAGAAAATCAGTGTGCATTGAACCGCAGTGAGCCGTGTCAAAAGTCAGATAGAGGTTTCTCTCTTCCATGAAACGTATCATGTTGTCGATCTTTGACAGCAGGTAGGGATTTATTTTGAACTGCGACAGACAGGGCATGTTCTCAATAGTGACCAGAACGCCATCCTGGCCGATTTCTGACTGGAAATCCCTGATTTTGTTAAACCATCTCCAGAACTTTAATTCGAAAAAAAGCCAGTTTGGCGGGTGAAAATTGACCAGGGGAACCTCGGCATTTAAGGCAAGTTCCGCACATTGCTTCAGCTGGTCGGATTTGTTTCCCCAACCGTCAATCTCAAAAAACGGGGCATGCAGAGAGTGCACCGGGAAGATGTTTTGCAATTCCCGCAGCTGTCTGAGGTGCTTCGAGCCGGCAAAGTCGTGATTAATAATGACTTCCATACCGTCGAAACCGACATCCCTGGCCATTTCAAAAACCTGGGTCGGTGGTAAGGTGTAAAGACTTCCTGCGGATAAGATCAACTTCATTTTATATCATCGTCGACGTTTTAATAGAACGGCATTTTAATGTTCGGTGCATTAAAGCGACTCCGGTATGGACTTCAATGCGGGTCCTGCAACCAATTGTCGTATCAGGGGCTGTGAACTTTCTCGACCAGGAAGCGCCTCAAATGTTCTGGTGGAGGTGGTGTCAGGCGAGAAACGATGATCATCGTCAGGATGACAAGCGGTGCGCCGATGAGGGCCGAAGACGTCGGCGGCAGTACAGCGCGTAGCGTTGGAGACAGATGTCCGAACAGAATCGGTGCAAAGGTGATCACGCTTCCGACCAGCATACCGGCAATCGCACCGTATTTGTTGGCCCGATCCCACCAGATGCCAAGCAGGAATACCGGAAAGAGCGTATTGCCGGCCAAGGCGAAGGCGACTGCAGTGATCTGGGCAATCAACCCAGGAGGGTTGACGGCAATCACCAGAACCAGAAGCGCCAGGACCAGGGTCGCGCCCTTGGCCACCAACCGCAGGTGGCGCTCGTTGGCGTTGGGATTGATCAGGCGATAATAAATGTCGTAGGAAATTGTCCCGGCACCTGTGACCAGCAATCCGGTAATCGTGCTGATCGCAGCGAGGACGCCGCCGATTGCAAGCACGCTGACCAGAATCTCGTTAAGGCCGACCCACTCGGCGGTTTTGATGACGATGATATCCGCCAGTGCCAGTGCCTCGACCGGGTCAAGGACCATACCCGATGTCGTCATCCAGGATCGGGCGAAGGCACCGAATGCCGGTGCGCTCCAGTAGAGCAGGCCGATAAAGAAGAGCCCCCAGACCACCCCCCAGCGGGCATCGCGATTATTCGGTGCCGTATAGAAACGCGAGAGCACATGCGGCAACCCTGCGGTGCCAACCATCAGGGTGAAGCAAAGTGCAATCCATTCGTAAGGTGTGCCGAACGTCCAGGGGTAAAGATAGTCGCTTGAGATCTGAGTCGGCAGATCGCGTAAAGCGCTGCCGTAGCTGAATTGGGGGACAAGCCAGTTGTAGCCCAGTTTTTTTGCGATCATCATGAGTGGAATAATAAAAGAGAGAATCAGGATCAGGTAGTGCATCTGCTGATTGCGTGATGCTTTTATAGCGTCGGCAACCATAAGGAATGCAAATGTAACCAGAATGCCGAAAATCAAGGCCTGGGTGTATTCGATGCCGAACATCCACGCGAAGATCAGGCCGATCCCTTTGTATTGAGCGACACAATAGATCAGTGAGATGACAACCGCGATAACGGCAGAAAAGACCCGGGCCACCGAGGAGTCATAGCGTGCTTCGACAAAGTCAGGAGCAGTGTATTTGCCGAATCGGCGAATTTGACTGCCCATCAGCACCAGCAGGAGGACGTAGCCACCTGTCCAGCCAAGGATGTAGGCGAACGCGAAGTAGCCGTGCAGAAAAAAGATTCCGGCTATACCGAGGAAGGATGCTGCACTCATCCAGTTAGAGGCGATCGCGGCACCGATTTTGGCATGACCAATCGAGTGAACCTGAATACCGTAGCCGCCCTTGTCGTGCTGCCTGGTCAACAGGCCAACCACTAAAGAGACAATCAGGACACAGCCGAGCAGGAACAAAGGCGTATATTTAACTGTGGACTCAATCACGCCATTCTCCTAACGCCGTCTGCGATAACTGGAGTTCAGCCAGTCGATCAGAACATTGAAGAAGAAACAAAGGAAAATAAACCAGAGGATCAGGAACTGGCCGCTGTACCAGAAGTAAGCGGGAATGCCGAAGATATAAGGAACTTCAGCGAGAGTGCGGACCGGGTCGCTGTGAATCATCGCCAGGTGAATCGGCATGCCGAAGGTCATTATTGCCCAGGCGGCCAGCGTGATCCAGATGATCGTAACCTCTTTGCGCATGAAGCCGGGGCGTGGACGAAAGAAGTTGATGCGAAGATCCTCTTTTTTGAGAGGGTCCTGTCCATTGGTTTGCGACATGACCATAAGCTCCTCTAAACCGGGGCAAAGTATAAAAGTATCCAATGCAACGAAATAATCACGGAGTTAGTGTAGGTTAATGCCAGTGTTTTGACAATTTTAATCGAAACGCCCGGTTTTCATAACTTCATCAAGCACGATTGTTGCGAAGCTGCCTTTAGGCAGTGAAAACGAGATCAGTATATCATCCCCGACCGTTAAAGCTTCGGGTGAGTGTATCGGCACTCGCAATGGCCGTCGCTCACCATCCATTGACAGTCCTCCAGATAGATGGAACGACTCCAGGGTGAGGTCTTCTTTGTCGAGCAGACTTTGTTCGAGCATGCCGGCCTGACCCTCGGCAAGTTTCGTTTTGCAGCCAAAAAGCGGTGCCGTCGGACTGATCTCGAAAGTGTCAGCTCGCGGTTGCTCGACAGCTGGATCGGTCACCAGAAAGCAGGCACCGTTGATATGCTTGTACGCCAGATCCCCTGGCCAGAGCTGATTCAGGGTGTCCAGGCGCATATCGATCAGGCGATCGAAAAGACTTGACTGGTACGCAGAAAGGTAGAGCCTCAGCAGTTTACGGGGCATGGCGCGGACAGCCTTGTCTGAACTCTTGCCATCTCTGATCATTTCAAGCAGACGACGCTCCGGCCTGCAATGGCGGGGCAGTTTCTCGATTGCAGTTCCCAGGTCTTTGCAGCGATACGCTTCAACAGCCTGCTGCCAGGCAGGATGATTGATTTCTGCCGGATCACCAATAATTTCGTCAATGGCAGCGCTGTAGTCGCCGCGAAGAATTGCCCGGCCAATGCGGTGAGAGTTGCCCAGGGCGCCGTAACGTTGCTCACCAAAGCGATTGGGGACACCGATATCCTTCAATACCCCGAGAATTGCTGTTGCACGCTGCAGCCCCTCAGGTTGCGGTTGATGGATGCGAATCCGAAAGCGATTTCCTGCCAGGTGACCGGGACGCAGTTTGTTGCGATGCAGGCACGCAGAAAGAATGGTCACCCCTGGAATCTCCAGTCCTTTGACGTCATCCGGCTTGCGCAGTGGCACGGAGACGGTCTGCCGGGTGATTGCTCTGGCATCTTTTAGCCCGGCATAGCCAAGGTCGCGTTCGTTGCATTTAAGGGCGTTGGCCAGCTCCCGGAGCAGATCATAGGTCGTCAAGCCGCACTTTTCAACGCTCAGGTAGAGATGGTCGCCTTCGCCGCAAGGCTCGTACAGGGGGATCTCGTCAACCTGAAAATCTTCCGGTTGCTGGCGGATGCTTCCCCCTGTTCCGGCAAGTTTTGAGGTGAGGTATTCAGCCATTTTCAGCCTTTTGCCAGTCGACGCGAAAGCCGCGTTGCGCTGTGGGAGAGGGGAGCTTGCCACGGGAGACTCGCGCATCGCGCTGATGGTGAATGAAATAGATGTGTTGGCCTTTGTCGAGAAAACGCTGCATGTATTTGGAGATCGGATAGCCGGGCAGGTCATGCACCCAGTCCGATTGCAGCATGTTGCCGTAACCGGGCAAATTACGGATCTGCCCGACGACATCTTCAGCATAATTGTCGAAGTCAGTACTAAAGAAGAAATCGCCGCCCGGCAACAGGTAGTGAGCCAGTGATTCGAGAAAATCCCGGTTGACCAGGCGCCTGCGCCGATGGCGCTTCTTTGGCCATGGATCCGGGCAATTTATGTAGACAGCAGCGAGGCTTTCCGGCCGCAGCCCTGTTTCCATCAGCCAGCGGGCTTCAACACGCATGACGCGAACATTTTGCAAACCGGCTTCGTCAACTTTTGCACAGGTTTTCAGACATCCCTTGTTGTAGATATCTATGGCCAAAAAATTAATGTCCGGTTGCTTGCGAGCCTGTGCGAGGATGAAGTGACCGGTACCACAGCCTATCTCCAGGGCCAGGGGTCGGGAGTTGCCAAAGACGGCTGTCCAGTCCATGGGGCAGTCCAGGATCTTGTCGGCGATAAAATTGGGAGAAATAATCGGGATAATTCGTTGTGTCATCAGCTGTTCCAATTGCATCAGGAGATTTAAAAAAAATAATCGATAGAGCCGCGATCAAAATCTGTAAAATCAGCAGGAAAAATTCTTTTCACCACAGAGATCACGGTGAAATTCTGAAAAGTTCATGAAAATCAGAGAGTCTCTCGGTTTTAAAGCCAATGGATTTTCCTTTGTGCCCTATGTGCTGAAAAACATATAAGGTACCCTTATAGTTACGGTTCTGGTTGTATGAAGCTTACCAAGGCCTCAATCTCTGCACTCGACAGATGACTGAAGTCCGGAATCGTATCGTTGCCGTGTTTCCCGCCGGGATTGATCAGCTGCAGCCGGATCTCCGCCCTGGAGCGCTTTGCGCGGATTTCTTCAAAGCTTGCGGCCACATTCCCGCCGTCAGCTTCCAGGGTATGGCAGGCTTTGCAACCCTGGGCGTTGATCAATTTGCGTGCCGGCCCGCCACCCTGCGCTTCACTGAAGGCCGGTAAAGTCGTCATGCCAAGCAGTACAATGGCTCCGATGAACAAGGTTCGGTTCATGGTGTCCCTTTCAACGGCTCACCAGGAACTGTAGCATAGTGAAAATTGCGGGTCTATATCCCAGGCCATGGCTGTTATCATTTATACATAGGAGGCTGCCGGACTATCCATGAACCGGC
>JBPPMD010000005.1:0-9629 GCA_051305875.1 Desulfuromonadales bacterium
AAGACCCGTTCATTGGCGAAGTCTTCTGTCGCAGCTGTCGGGATACGGCTCTGTATCTCTGCATCGATTCGCTCCGGCTCGATCATTACCAGGATTGCTACGCGAAAAGACTGATCGTCAGAATTGAGCACAAGCTTAACATCGAGGACCTCGCCAAGCTTGATCCCCTTGATCTCGACCGGTGCCCCTGGTGACAAGCCACGCACGCTCTGTTCGAAATACATCAGGTAATAGCGCTTGATCGTGTAGGTTTTCTGCTTGGTGTCGGCGTGGCTTGCGTAAAGCTTGAAGACACGGTCCTGATCCGCATGTTGATTCGATTCGAGGTGTTCCGGCAGGTCGAACGCCACACCACCAAGCACGATCGAGACCAGTGACTGGGTATTAACCTTGATTCCTTCCGTATCCAGGGTAAAATCGATGCCACTGGCATTCCAGAAACGACTGTTCTGCATCACCTTTTCATGATATGGCGCTCTCACGAAGACACGAATGTTCACCGACTCATCATCGGCGTCAAACTCGTAGTAGACTATCTGGCCGACCTTGATCCCCCGATAGTAGACCGGTGAGCCGACATCAAGCGAGCCAAGCGTTTCGGCTGCAAGCATGAAATGGCGTCCGGGCAGTCCGGTCGTGACGATGGGGAGCTTTTCAAAGCCGACGAACTCCCTGGCTGGCTTTCCCTCCTTCGACGGGATACAGCCAATGTAAGCTCCGGAGAAAAGAGTGTCCAGGCCGCTGACCTCTCCAGCAGCCACTCTCGCCCGCACGACCCAGAACTGGCTCTGCTCGGTCAGATAATCTTCAGCATCCCTGGCCATCACGGCTGTGACGATAACCCCGGAGAGATCTTCCTTGAGCCTGATCTCGGTAACGGTGCCTATCTCGACATCCTTAAACTTGATCTTGGTCTTGTTGGCTTCAAGCCCTTCTGCCGACACGAAGGTGATCGTTATCTCGGGGCCTTTTTCCGACCATGCCTTGATTGCCATCCAGCCACCGATCAGCAGAGCGATAATCGGCACTACCCAGATAATCGAGAAACTGCGTCTAGTCTGTATCTGTGCCTCAGGAGCCTGTTCGGCATGCTTCATTTCAAAATTCCCCTTACTTCATGCGACGCCACAACATCCCAGATCAGCCGCGGATCGAAACATTTCGCAGCAATCATGGTGATCACGACAACGGAGGCAAAATAGATGGCGGCCGGGCCGGCTTCAATGTTTGCGATGATACCGAGTTTGACCAGGGCAACCACAATGGTGACAACGTAGATATCGACCATAGACCAGCGTCCCACCGCATCGGCAAGGCGATGGAGACGGGTACGGTCCTTAGCTCTTCTGATTGACTTGAATTGCACGGAAAGCAACAGGTAGCTGAGGATGATAAACTTCATAAAAGGCACAAAAATACTGGCCGTAAAAACCACCAGGCCGATCCCCCAGGAACCGTTTTCAATAAAATAGATCACACCACTCATGATGGTATCTGTCTGAGTGCTGCCGAAGGTTGTGGTGATTGTCATTGGCAAAAGGTTCGCCGGAACATAGAAGATCATGGCTGCAATCAGCAGAGCCCAGGTCCGCGCAATGCTGTTCGACTTGCGTTGGTGCAGTTCCCCCCTGCAACGCGGACAGTAAGCCACCTGCCGGCCCGAGAGTTTCGGCATACGACTGAGCAGATGACAATCATGACAACTGGCCAGCCCGAGTTGCCGAGCTGTAATGAGAGACTCTTTCATGATTCGCCTGTCAGTCGTTCCCAGACCATATGCGCATCAACCGCGGTGATCGCAAAGTTGAGTACGAAGATCAGCAAACCGAATGCGATCACAGCCAGGCCCGGCACAATCGTTGCCATCTTGGCCAGTTTGACCATGGCTATCAGGATACCGAGCATGTAGATTTCCATCATGCTCCAGGGTTTGACGTGTTGAAATATGCGAAAGACCGGAACAGCAAACTTGACCCGGATGTTGAGCTTCAAAGGCACAAAAACATAGAGCAGGCTGAGCATCTGTATCAGGGGGATCAATACGCAAGTCAACAGAACCAGCACCGCTAACGGGATGATACCCTGGTTGAACAACTGCTGAATTCCACTCAAAAGGCCGGTCTCCTGAACCATCGAACCGCTTTTCATGGCCAGGAAAGGAAATGTGATTGCGACCATATAGAGGATCAGGCCGGAGATCGTCCAGGCTATGGTGCGGTTGATGCTGTCAGCCTTGGATTGTAACAACACGGCACCACAACGAACGCAACGCGCGGTGGTGCTCGCCGGCATCGGCGGGATAGTGTGGATCAGGTCACATTCATGGCAGGCGATCTGATGCATGGTTTTGTTCGATCCGCATAAGTGGTGTTGATTACGTATCAATCTTACCAATCATATTCTAAAACGATAAAAACAACATACTATAATCACAATGATTTTCAATCATCTCGCGGCAGGGACCTGCAGTAGCAGGTGCAACTGCAGGCCAGCGGAAACTGTAATTTCGTGCAGGACAATCTGTTCATAGAAGGGAAAGCTACTGCGTGTAAGACTTTCCAGGAAGAAGAATACCGTCATCAAATCATCAAATCGTCAAAGAATCAAGGTATGAAGGGATTGGAGATATGGATGTGCTGGCAGGGGTACATCTGGAAGTGGTAGCAATAGCGGGTTG
The DNA here is from genome assembly GCA_051305875.1 of Desulfuromonadales bacterium. GTDB lineage: Bacteria > Desulfobacterota > Desulfuromonadia > Desulfuromonadales > BM103 > M0040. The sequence goes on from JBPPMD010000005.1 coordinate 2,678, forward strand.
GCGGAGAACCTCGCCAGCGTCGTTGTGACCAACAGCCGGACCTGCCGCCGATTCATGGATAGTCGGACAGTTTCCCAGACAATTTTATAGAAGAACGGACTACTGGCGAACCCGCGCGGTTCCCCACGCATCTCTGATTACACGCACCCGGTCTCCGACATTGTAAATGCCGTCCTTCTTCTGGACTATAAGTATCAGCTCGCCGCTGTCCAGCTCGACTTCAAGCTCAAGTCCGGCAACCGTGGTCGCACCTTTCTCGATTGCTGAACCTGTCAGGCCACCGAGTATAGCACCACCAGCCGTCGCGATTCCTCGGCCAGAACCGCTACCGACCGCGCTGCCGAGGACACCCCCCATGACTCCACCTGCGATGGTACCTGCACCCGTCTGAGTTCCTTCAATGGTAACCTCTCCAACCCGCAGAATGGTCCCATAGTAAATTGAATGGCTTGTTCGGGCCTGATCACGGGTGTAGACGCTGCCGGAAGTACTGCTTGGCATACAGCCCGCCAGCATGAGAGCAGCAGTCACGAAACTGATGAGTACAATGTGAACGAGTAGTTTTTGATGAAACATTTCAGTAATCCTTCCGTCTAATTTGGGCCGCAATTTAGGCCGCAATCAAATCATGGCTTAAACAAAGACCTTAATCCGTGAGGAGTGAGGAGAGAAACCAAAGGCCCGGTTTCCGCCTGAAGATTTACGCCTCACCCCTTACGCCTCACGCCTCACGCCTAACCTGCCGGGGTCTGCAAAATGGCTTGAAATCGGCAGAGCCAAATCAAACTCACGGATTCAGAAAAGACAAAAGAACGCAGCTGCACGAAAGTGTTTAGAATTTTAACACATCAACCTTGACAGGCAACTGCGCAAACTTAAAATGTAATTGTCCCTCTAATTGTCAGCAGGACTGCAGAGATTTCATCTGCAGAGGATAGATCACTTGATCGCTTGAGAAGGATAACTGCTTGTGGATAATGGCTTGATATCAAAAAAATTATGGAAGAATCTGGCTTTACTCGGGATGCTGCTGCTTGCAGGTTGTTCATCCACGACTCTCAGCGGGTCCTGGAAGGACCCCGGTTATACTGGTCAGATCAAGAAAGTTTACATTGTCGGCATGGCTAAGCAGGAGACCACTCGTCGAATCCTGGAGGACGCCTTCCAACATCAGTTATCTGCTTATGGTGTGTCCGGACTATCCAGCTACAAGGACCTGCCCAACATCCAGAATACCGATGAAAACAAGATCGCTGCTAACATCAAAACCAATGTTGCCGACTCGGTCCTCATAACCCACGTGACCGGCAAGCGCACCGAAGAAGTGGTCACGCCGGGGAGGTTTACAAGTTACTACGATCCCTGGTCGTATTATGGGCACCCGTATTACCCGTATTACGATTGGCCCTACTACAACAACTATGGCAGTTACTACAACTACCGTCGGCAGATGATTTACGAGCCTGCGATCATCTCGCAGTACAAAGTTATCACCGTCGAGGCCGACCTCTATGACACCAGGTCCAACAAGCTGATCTGGTCGGCACAGTTGGAGACCGTCATTGAAGGCGACATCCAGAAACTGGTAAATGATTTTGTAAAAACGGTCATCAAGGATATGAGCAGCAAGGGACTGATCTGAAAGCCGGGACAATGGCCGTTTCCGGACGAAAACTAGCTTGTAAATCTGTTCTTTCACCCTGCCCCATGTCCGCAAGCGTGAAAAGTGTTCACAAATATCAAAAAAGGACCTAACCAAATCGGCTAAGTCCTTGTTTTTATTGGAGCGGGAAACGGGATTCGAACCCGCGACCTTCAGCTTGGGAAGCTGACACTCTACCACTGAGTTATTCCCGCGAACAGGGCGTGATTATAGGGTGTCGAAAATTACCTTGTCAATCCTTATTCTGGTAATGTTCGAGAAGAAACAGCCGCGCCTCTTCATCACTGCTGACCTGTCCTGAAATTTCTGCAGTTCTCAACAGTTCCAAAGCCTTTGTCATCTCCGGACCGTCCTTGAGATGCAGTTTATTGCATAACCAATGGCCATCAACCAGGTCGTTGGGTCGCCGATCATCGAGGTTGGCAACAAGAGGCACCCAGGCTCGAAGCTCTGCCGGAGAAGGTTGACTCTCAGGTGAACCGACAACGGCCAGAGCCAGCAGAAGCAGCTTCGGTTCTATGTGCTGGCGTGCCGCCCACCATGCATAGGCCCTTTCATTGCGAGCGATGGCGACAAAATCGTACCGCGCAACGTTGTTCAGAGCAACGATCGCTGCAATATTTGTCCTGACTTTGCGGCTGAGCAGCCAGTTTTCGGCCAGGGATTCCGGGAGATCAGGCTCGATTGAAGCCAGCAGTATGGTGTAGAGCAGCAAGCTTTCATTACTGAGACCTTGTTCGATCTCCCTGGCAAGCCAGTCACTGACGACGGGGTTGCAGTCAACGAGATATTGCCATTTATTATGGCAAGACTCCAGGTTCACAATCAGTTCCGGGATTGACCTGTCAAACCCTTCTCCAAACAACTGCTGCCCTGCACCGCTTTCATGGAGCAGTTGCAGACCCCTGGCAGCATGTACGTCCGCAAAGATTTTCCAGATTTCCTGGCGGATACGTTCCGGAGCAATGCGCCCCAGTCCGGCGATCTCAGCCTGCATGATAGACAGCGTTCCGGACTCAATCTCCAGACCAAGCACCGTTGCGTGCCTGACGCCCTTGACAATGCGCAGTGGATCGTTTCGGAAAGAAAGATCACTGACCATGCGCAAAGAATCCTGCTGCAAATCCTCCACTCCATGGCACGGATCAATCAGGGTCGAGTCTGACTGGTCTTTTGTCAACGGCAAAGCCAAGGCATTGATTGTGAAATCGCGGTCGAGGAGATCGCGTTTAAGATCAGGGGCACGAAACAGGGCAAAATCATAGTTTGGACAGTCGATATCACCGTTGACGACCACACGACTCTGTCTCCGCTGTTTGTCGAGCCAGAACCAGTGTCCATCAATCTTCCGGGCGAATTCTTTGGCCAGAGCAGTGGGGTCCTCAGGCAAGATCAGGTCCAGGTCGGTGAGCGGACGACCGATCAGGGCATCGCGGATGGCGCCACCGACCAGATAAGCATCCTTGTTTGTACAGAGGTCAAGAAGACAGCGGAAATGTGGGCTGCTGTGCAAGACGTCAGGCTGTTTGTCTTTTGCGACCCGCATAGGCTATTCCTTCGCAGAAAAAACGACTCAAAAACAACAGGGGCCCCATTTACACGGGGCCCCTGAAGTATTCACAGAGCTCAGGACAGGTCTTGCGCGGCCTGGTAGATGATGTCGAAGAGTTCCTGGATGTCCTCTTCAGCAATACATGAGAAAGCGATGCGCAAATCGGTGCTGCCGATGGAGATGGTACCGACACCGTATTTGTCAAGCAGGTGCAGACGCAGTTTCTCGGCATCAACCTGCTTCAGCTTGAGGCACATGAAATAGCCGGAGTTGAAGGGATAGTAGTCCCAGCAGGAATCATACTTACCGCTGTCAAGGACCTGCTTGGTCTTGAGAGCACGCCCTTTCATGATTTCAAACTTTTCATTCTTCTGCTTGATGAAATTCGGTGACTTGAGCGCCTCGATCACGAAGGTCTGCGAGGGGTGCGGGCAGTTGGATATGGTCGCGCGGATAATCCCCATGGTCTTCTTCTCGAGAGCGGTGATGACCGGTTCATTTTCGTAATCGTTGCCGTCGGCGAAGGTGATGAAGCCGGTGCGGAAACCCCAGACGAATTCTTCCTTGGTCGCACCGTCGAGTTTGACCGCAAGAATGCGCGGATGCAGGTTGGCCAGTTTACCGAACAGCGACTCCTGCAAGGAATCCTCGTAGAACAAACCGAAATAGGCGTCGTCGGTGATCACCACGACGTCACAGCCGTCCTCGGCGATTTCCTTAATCGCCGCAACGATCTCGTCCCCCTCGGCAACGGTCGGCGTATAGCCGCTAGGATTATTGGGGAAGTTGAGCAACACGACGACTTTGCCCTTTTCTTCCGCGGAGTTCTTCAGCTCTGCGCGGAAGCTGTTGACATTGTAGCCACCGGCTACGGTGAAGGTCGGGTGCTTCTTGACGATCGCTCCGCAACGGGTGACAAAGGTCAGGTTGTAATTACCCCAGAGCATATCCGGAAGGATCAGATGGTCGCCCTTGTCGATGAACAGGTCGGCGACGATCGACAGACCATGGGTGAGTGCACTGGTAACGATCGGGTTACTGAAATGTTTTCCCTGCATGCCGGGATTCTCACGCAGCATCTTGTCGCGCCAGAGCGAACGCAGTTCCGGCTTGCCAGCCGGTGGTGCATAAGGGTATATATCCTTCGGGTCAAATTTGCTCAACTTGTCCTGGATACATTGCAGATACATCGGCCCGGAGCCTTCGGTCGCAATACCGATGGTCGCATTGAAACGATGAGCCTTCTCTTTTGCTTCGGCAGACTGGGTCAGAATCCCTTTGGGAAAGAACAGATTTTTGCCGAGTTCGGAGAGTGACTCGAGCACATGAGGGTTATGTTGACTGAGCTGATCATTCAGTTCTTTGGCCAGGGGGTTCATTTTTTGCCTCCAGAGGTTGAGTGTTTATAACCTGTTAAACGCGGCTTATTTAATCAGGATCGCTTAAGAATTGTCAATGCAATTTCACCTGAGATGGTGGAAGCTTGATTATAATCAGGAGACTGTCGGACTATCCATGAGCCGGCTGCAAATCCGACTGTTTGGCCCATATTTCAGCTCCTTTTCGGTCCATAGCTACGGCTATGAACCTTCAAAAGAGCTAAAATCTGTTCTCAAACATCCGAATTTTCGCTTCGGCTCGTATAGTCCGACAGTCTCCTAGACAATTCAGCAACGAAGATTTCAGGTGATTACCTATGCTGTTTCTGCAAGTCATACTCCCGGTCTTTCTGATTGCCTCTGCAGGTTTTGTTTTTGAACGCAGGTCAGGAACCGATCTGCACTCTCTGGCCAACAGCGCACTCTACCTCTTCGCCCCGTCTCTGGTGTTTTCCTCACTGTTGAAACACAATGTCGAAGGCGACGTTCTCGGACGTCTCATGCTCTTCATGGTGCTCTACACAGGCCTCTTCTGCCTGCTGGCTTACGGTATCGCACGCTGGCGAAAATTTGACAGCAATACGACCCGTGCGTTCACCCTGGTGACCTCGATGATGAACATCGGCAACTTCGGCTTGCCGCTCGTCTTCTTCGCCTACGGGGAACAGGCAATCAATATTTCGGTATTGATTTTTGTTCTTTTCAACCTCCCCCTGGGCACCCTGGCGATACTGATCGCGCAAGGTCAGGGTGTCAAATGGCAGGAGGCGCTCAAGAACACCTTGAAGATACCGATCTTTTACGGCATGGCGCTGGCTATCCTCTGCAAAGTATTTGACTGGCAACCACCGGAATATATCATTCGTTCGACAGATCTGCTTGGTCAGGCGACTATTCCGATTATGCTGGTGCTGCTCGGCATGCAGTTGTCGCGAACCAAGGTCTCTCAGAACTGGGGCTTTTTCAGCATGGCAACAATGATTCGTTTACTGGTTGGACCGTTGTTGGCTGTCGTTCTGACTACATTGCTGGGTCTCGACGGCCTGACTCGCAAAATCGTCATCCTGCAGACCAGCACTCCTTCGGCAGTACTGCCACTCCTCTACACCCTGCGCTTCAACACTCGTCCGGATCTGGTTTCGGGCACAATCCTGCTCAGCACGCTCTGCAGTGCGATCACCTTGACAGTTTTGCTTTATTGGCTGGGTTGAGTGGTTGTTTTCTGAAATGCTGAATAAGAACAAATGTATGCCCATCCGGGTTCCCGGATGGGCAAAAACGAGAAATCGAGCCGTATCTTGCTGTGGTTCCTTAAAAGAGAGTGCCGAGGACAACGCCAAGGGCGGAAAGCGGACCGGTATCACTGAGGCCATCAACAGACTTCTCAACCTTGTGCAGCGTGGTTTTGGCGTCCAGATAAAGGTCGTCATCATTAAGCAGACGCCCAAGGGTCCCATGTCCATCATCAATCTTGCCGGCGATGCTGTTGATCCGCACCATGCTCTCGTTAACATTGTCGTAGAGGGCGTCATCATGCAGCAGTTTGCCGAGAGACCCCTTGCCCTGATTAACCTTACCGGTAATTTCGTTGAGGTTGGCAACCGTTTGAGCAGCCTCCTCATAAAGTCGATCATCGACCAGCAGCTTGCCCAGGGTCCCTTCCCCTGACTTGATCTGGTCTGAGAGGTCGGCAAGGTTGATCATGGTGTGGTTGAGGTTATCGTACAGAGCCGGGTCAGCGATCAGTTTACCGAGAGTTCCTTCGCCACTATCGAGGCGCGCCAGGAGTTGATTCAGGCGTGTGGACATGGCGGTCATCTCTTCATATAAAGCCGGATTATTCACCAACCGACCCAGGGTACCCTCTCCCTCGTCAATCTTGGTGATAATGCTTTCGAGGCGGTTGACCGCATCGGCGAGCGGTTCGCGAGTTTCATCAACCAAATCGCCGAGTGGCCTTAAAACACGATCCTGATTACGATCCAGGTTACTGATTAACTGATCGATGTTGGCGCTGTCCTCAGTCTGAACGGCACTGTCGACAGGCAACAGCTTGCTGTCTGCCGAGCCGAAGTCAACGCCGAGAAACGTACCGCCAAGCATGTTGGTTTGCCGGATCTTCGCCACGCTATCTTCGCGGAGGACGTCTTCCCGGTTGACATAAAAGTCGACGCGGACACGGCTGTCTTCGATACTGATGTCCAGAACCTTGCCGGCATCAACACCGGCGATCCTGACCGGGTCGCCGACGCTCAAGCCTACCGAAGAGTTAAAATACGCATAATATGCGTATTGATCCTCAAAGGGACGCCAGTCCTCGACCAGCTCAATCATGACTGCCAGCAAAATCAGGGCTGC
>JBPPMD010000062.1:0-3417 GCA_051305875.1 Desulfuromonadales bacterium
TGATCTCTTTTTGCAGGACATCTGTCAGATTCTCTTTATTTTGCAGGCCAGGAATCCTTTTCAGGTCATTGTCCTGCAGAAATCGAAGGGTCTCGTCGACCATTTCCTGAGCAATCTGAGCCATGCGGCGGGTTTCTGAGCGTGCCTGGGCAAGAGCAATGGGAGGCGTACTCAGGACCCTGTTGTCTAGATATTTAAGGTGAAAGTCCGTTTCCTTCTCATGTCCCCTGATTGCAAACGTGCTCAGCTTGGCCAGCAGGCCGACCATGGGCAGGAAGATGATCGTATTAACAACATTGAACATGGTGTGAGTATTTGCAATATGCCGGGCAATAAACGGTTTGTCGCCGATCTCCCCGCCCATACGAGCAACCTGTTCCTGGGTTTGTATGACAAAATCTGCGTCCCCGGGAGTTAGAGCAGAGACAAACTGGAGAAAAAGCGGAAAGAGCGCAAGCATGTAGCAGACACCGAGCGCGTTAAAGAGGAAGTGTGCAAACGCTGTGCGACGTGCAGTCAGGCTGGTGCCTATGGCCGCCAGGTTGGCAGTCATGGTCGTGCCGATGTTTTCTCCGAGTATCAGGGCAACGCTTGCCTCAAATGACAGGAGACCAGTTGATGCAAGGGCGATTGTAATACCTATTGTTGCACTGCTGCTCTGCACGACCACGGTCAGAACAGCGCCGATCAGTACGCCAAGCAAGTGATTATTGCCGACAACCATGAAGACCTGACGGAATTCTTCACTCGCCTTCAATGGGTCGAATGCGCTCTTCATGACGCTCAAGCCGAAGAAGAGCAAGCCGAAACCAAGCAGGATTTCGCCGAAATAGCTCCATTTCCTGTTCCGGGAAAAGAGCTTGAATGCGGCCCCGATGCCGATTGCCGGCAAGGCATACTTGGTTATCTTGAAGGCGATCAGTTGCGCCGTTACTGTCGTGCCGATATTCGCTCCCAGGATGACGCCTATCGACTGCACCAAAGACATTAAACCGGCATTGACAAAACCGACGACCATGACCGTCGTTGCACTTGATGACTGGATAATCGCCGTGACTGCGATTCCAACCAGGGCACCGACGACGCGGTTGTTGGTCAGCGCTGCGAGAATTTTCTGCATCCGGTTGCCAGCAACCTTCTGCAGACCTTCTGACAGGATTTTCATGCCGAAGAGAAAAAGCCCAAGGCCACCCATCAGGCCAAAGATGAGCTTTTGATTTAGCAGTAATTGCAGCATTGTTGACTCCTGAAAAATTGCTGCGACTCCATAAAAAAGCCCCCGAAGACGGAGGCGAACGTGCCGTTAAAGGCTTTACTTCCTGGCTGAAAAGAGAGTCGTCTCGGCGAAAGCTTTGTTGTCAGGGAAGAGCAGCATGTGCGCACCCCGCTACTTTCAGGTTTTTTGCAACGACCAGATCAACATTTCACGGTATTCCTCATTCGCTTCGCGTACACGCTTGCTGAATACCTTGACGATATTAGTGATCAGCTTAAGAGACAAAGCGGCATCGTCTTGAGAGAGTCTCTCCAGATCCTTTTTTTTAATACTGATCAGTTCGGCATTTTCGGCAACTCGAGCAGTGGCGGAGCGTGGCAAACCGTCAATGACTGCCATTTCACCGAAGATGTCTTCAGGCCCGAGAACGACAAGCGTCTTCTCGTCTCCTTCGGCAAACATCCTGGAAATGCGGATGGTTCCCTTCTTGACAAGAAAAAGAGATTCACCCGGCATGTTTTCAATAAACACCGTGGTCCCCTCACCCATTTCACGAATTTCGCAATAAACAGCGAGTTTGCTCAGGTCTTCGTCTGAAAAACCCTGCAGCATGGAACTGTTTTTAATCGTAGAAAAGTCCTCTACTGTAACCATAGCGGGTAGCTCTCATTTGATTCGGCAACAGGTTAATAAATGAACGGTTAAGCGTTGGCCGATTTTTATTGGAAGTGACAAAACAATCTTTTTTACCTTCACGAGAGAATAAAATCAACCAATCCTTTACTCTTTCGGCCTAGCAGCCTGTCGGACTATACGGGCCGAAGCGTAAATCTGGATGTTTGAGAACAGATTTTAGCTCATTTGCAGGTTCATAGCCGTAGCTATGGACCAAAAAGGAGCTGAAATATGGGCCAAACAGCCGGATTTGCAGCCGGCTCATGGATAGTCCGACAGGTTGCTAGAATCTTCCTGATATCGCATGTAGCGTTCGGCAATGGATTGCATATTACAGCATTCATCATAAGAAAGTATTCATTTTTACTCGGCCCGGGCTGCCCATAACCAGCGAAAACGGTGGAATTTGCGTGACGGGAGCGACAATTATGCAGCAGCAATAAGTGACGAAGGTAACGACCGGGAAGCAAGCAGCTACTAAAATGCCGGAAAACATTGGATGCTTCCCGGCATTGATACAGTTGTAGCCTTGTGTTTTTTCATGCCTAGTGTCCTATAAACTATCGCATCTTGCTGGTTCTTTGCCGCGTCAGCGGCGTTGCGCCTTCATCTGAGTAGCCTACGGCTGGGCAGCTGAAGGCGCGCCTTGCTGACACCCCAAATCCCTGCGCAATCTTGCGAAATCCTATAGGATACAGGGTACTAACTATTGACCTTATCTCTCAGCTCCTTGCCAACCTTGAAAAAAGGCAGCTTCTTAGGCTTGACCTTGATCACTTCACCGGTCTTCGGGTTGCGTCCCATATACTCCTGATAATCCTTGACTACAAAACTGCCGAATCCACGTATCTCAATACGCCCGCCAGATATAAGGGTCTCTGACAAGGAATCAAAAACAATGTTGACGATTTCCTCCGCTTTTTTGTAGGTAAGGCCGTTACGTGAGGCCAGGGCTTCCACTAGTTCTGACTTGTTCATATATGCCTCCAAACACAGCATTCAACGCCAGGTCGGGTCACTTAGATCACAACAGTTCAGTACATGAACCCGGAGAGATATACCCATCTTACAGCGACATTATAAGCTGTCAAGCCCATCATCCAGTCTTTTCAGTGGGTTGTAGCGTTGAGGTCTTATTTTGGCCTGCAAGTCAGATGGTCGTGAATGGAGACAAGGTCCAGATGATGCGTGCATCTTCATTCCCGACATTGTCCCAACGGTGTGGCAGGTGCGATTTGAAGGAAAGGCTGTCACCGGCGGAGAGAGAATATTCCTCTCCAGCAATGGTTACTTTGAGCAGGCCTTCGAGTAAAAAGATCAGCTCATCACCAGGATGATACATGTGTTTCTGGCCGCTGGTGCCACCTTTGGGGACGATACAGAGAAATGACATGAACTGCGGGTCGCGAAGGCCGGATGTGAACGACTCCGTATGCATGTTCTTCTCATCGTCATAAACAGTAGTGTCCCGCTGCCCGGGTGAGGAGTAAACAATCTCGTGAGTCGTTGAAACCTCTTCAATAAAA
>JBPPMD010000063.1:0-2829 GCA_051305875.1 Desulfuromonadales bacterium
AGAAGATGGAGAAACACAAAGTCAATGCCTATCTGGTTAACACCGGCTGGGTCGGTGGCGGTTACGGTGTCGGCAGTCGCATGAGCATCAAGGCGACCCGCGCCTGCATCAACGCGATTCTCGACGGCAGCATCAATGATGTCGAATTCGATCAGACCCGCTGGTTCCGTCTTAATATCCCCAGGAGTCTTCCCGGTGTTGATGCGCAACTGCTGAATCCGCGCAACGTCTGGGCGGACAAGGAGAAATTCGATAACACCGCCAACAAGCTCGCCGGCATGTTCATTCAGAATTTCAAGAAATACCTTACAGACAACGATGACTTTGATTATACCCAGGCTGGTCCGCAGGCCTGAAAACTGAGTAAATATTGTCAACAGAAAGGGCGCCTATTCGGGCGCCCTTTCTGTTGGTATTTTCCCTTTTGATAAAGCAGCAAGCTTGTATCGCTAGCAACCTGTCTGACTATACGGGCCGAAGCGAAAATTTGGAAGTTTGAGAACAGATTTTAGCTTATTTGCAGGTTCATAGCCGTAGCTATGGACCCAAAAGGAGCTAAAATATAGGCCAAACAACCGGATTTGCAGCCGGCTCATGGATAGTCCGACAGGCTGCTAGTATAATAAGAGAACAATTATCGGCAATCGGCTCAGCAGCAGTCTCCTAAAGCTGAAGAAAGGCAACTCATGCGGCTTGAAATATTTACAACCGGCGGCACTATTGACAAGATCTATTTCGACGCCAAAAGCAGCTTCGAGGTCGGTGAACCGCAGATTCTCGAAGTCTTGCGCGAAGCCAACCTGAGCATCGATTACCAGGTGGTGCCGCTATTGCGCAAAGACAGCCTTGAGTTGACGGATGAGGATCGGCAGGTGGTCAGGCAGGCCGTAGAGAACTCAACAGCTACGCAGATCGTCATCACTCATGGCACCGACACCATGATCGTAACGGCCAAAGCACTGACCGATATCCCTGACAAAACCATCGTTCTGACCGGGGCAATGCAGCCTGCGCGCTTCCGCTTTACAGATGCCGTGTTTAACGTCGCCGGCGCAATGACGGCGGCACAGATTCTTCCCGCGGGGGTCTATATTGTCATGAATGGACGGGTTTTTGATCCGGAGAGGACGCGCAAGAACATCGAGTTGAACCGGTTCGAGGAGATTTGAGGCAGGCGTGCATTACCCTGGGAAGAAGGCGGGAGTAATCCCGCCTCCTACCCGATTATGAGCTAATAAATTACCAGACGGAATCAAGTTGCGTCATGACCTTCTTGAAATCGGCTGCGACACTGTCGAGAATGGCTGTAACGTATTCATAGTTGTGGACACCGTTGGTGCCATCATTACGTACGAACTTGAGGTTGCGAAGTGCTTGCTCATAGGTTGCCCAAGCCTCTGCTGTGTTGCGCTTGGCTGCATCAGCATCAAGCAGGGCGGCTTCCACTTCAACGCGTACTGTTTTAAGCGTTTCAATGCGGGCCTTGGTTGTATCTGCCCACTCATTGAAAATGCTTTTGTACGTATCATCATCGTGACAGTCGGTGCAGGTTGCAGAAGAAGGGCGGAAAACCCCTTTAGTAACGCCGGTATGGCAGTCGGTGCAGGTCATGTCTGCCGCATCGCCGTACATCAGGCTCGGGATTGTCTCGATGCCTGCTACACCGGTCCCTTCGTTCATGGCTACCTGGGTTTCGTGGCAGACTTTGCAATCAGCCATCTGCGGGGCGTCGCCGCCGGCATCGGCATGGCAGGTCAGGCAGAAGTTCATTCGATCTGTTGCTGTTGCCGGATTGTGAACAACACCGAAATGACAGTCACGGCAGGTCAGGTCGAACTCCTCGATATGCAGACTATGGTCGAAATGGACGCCGCCGACGTAGTCTTCTTCCATAATATCAGCCAATCCCTTGCGCTCGCGGAACGCCGGATTGACAACATCATCGAGCATACGCATGTTGACGAGTTTCATCGGCCCCCTGGTCGTCTCTCGAACAATTTTGTTGCCTTCGTCAGAGTGGCAGTAGAGGCAGTGCCATGAAGGAACCAGGTCTTCATGCGGATTCGACAAGATCTCAAGTTTTTCTTCCTTGGAGATGGTCAACTGCATGTAAGTGTCCTTCAGCCCTCCCATTTTGGCTTTTGCATAGCCAATAAGTCCGGGGCGGCCGTGACAATCAAGACAGGAAACGCCGGCATCACCATGGGCCGAGTGCTCCCAGGAATCGACTTCAGCCAGAGGACCGAAGCCCTGCGCAGGATGGCAGAGGTGACAGAATTCCGGTTCTGAAGTCATATGGAGAATCTGGACATTGATGAAGCCGAACATGATGACGAACACCACTGCAGCTATAGTGAAGAGGACAATGTGTCGCTTGCACCAGTCAAATACGTTTTTAAGCATGATCTGCACCTCGGTAATAATGTTGCATTTAAATATTTGTGTCAGCCGGGGATTAAATTGACGCGAAACCCCCGTATAATACACATTATGTGAATGAATGCAACAGAAAGGTCTTGTGCTCTATGCATGTTCAGTGGGGTGCATACGACGCAGAGCCGTAGTTTTGCGCATAAAAAAGGGGACTGCCAGTCGGCAGTCCCCTGATTCCCTGATTTTCTACCTATGGGCGAATATCAGTGCCCGCCGCCGGCCATGAAGGCGAATATCATGAGGAAAAGGCAGGCAATACCAGTAAAGAGGGCGATATAACCAAAGGTCTTGAGGCAGAAGTCGTAGACAGGGCCGCTTACCTTCTTACAGATGTACTCATCTGTTATCCCTTCCTCTTCATAGCGGCGCCACTGGTCACCACGTTCTTCAATGAAC
>JBPPMD010000067.1:0-5516 GCA_051305875.1 Desulfuromonadales bacterium
GAAGTGAAGGCCCAGATCTTGAGCTGTGGCGCACTTGACGAAATGATTCGGCAAGCGAATCAGGGAAAAGCGCTGCAGGATTTTGCGATGATGGACATCGAGGTCTGGCACGAGTGGGAATTTTCCGCTGAGGGCATCAGCTCTTATCAACCGAAATGGGTGACCTCTACCACCACCCAGCATTCCATGCCGCCCCAGACGACACCGCTTGCCAACCTGTTTCTCGCCGGTGCGCATACCCGGACCCAGGCCCACGTCTGGAGCATTGAGGGCGCTGTGGAAAGCGGCAGGAGAGCTGCCAAGGCCATTGACTCGCGAGCGGCGGTGATAGACCAATACATTCCCGGATGGGTCAGGATGATCTGCAAAATTGATGATGTATTCTATGCTGTTAAAGCGCCTCATGTTATTGATTTGACCATTGCCCTGCTCCTTTTTATGGGCTTGTGGTGCTTGATTTAAATATTTGTTAGACTACACTTCACACGCGACGGAGGTGCAAGAATGGACCAACAAAAGCTGGCCATCGTGAATGGACAACGGGGAGAGGCGAAGCTTCCCGCTCGTTCCACCGAGATAACATCCGAAATGGAGCACAAGATCGAACAGGTGGTGCAGTGAACGAGCGAGGGGCCCGACTCATCTGCGCCACGTGCCTGTGCTGCGCCATCTTTACGTTCACCTCAGTTGCTGCCCAACCGTTAGGCGGTAGCGCGGATAAGCCGGTGCCGGCGCAAGCGCCTGACGGCAAACCCGAGTCCCCCGGTAAAGTCGAAGTCCAACCCATTGCCAAGGACGACGAGATCAGGCGACGAATCGCGAATATTCTTAAAGCGACAAACTGGTTCGGCGAGCCCAGGGTCACTGTTCAGGAAGGAATCGTTTTCTTAAAAGGAACGACGGAAAACGATGAATCCAGGCAATGGGCCGGAAATTTGGCGAAGAATACGGAGGGCGTGGTTGCAGTCGTCAATCAAATCGAAGTGGCCCCCACCACGGTTTGGGATTTCGATCCAGCCTTTCAGGTACTGAATGATTTAGCACGCGGTCTCGTTCGATTGCTGCCCCTGATCGTGGTTGCGGTGGTCGTTATCGCTATTTCGTGGATCTTCGCAGGGTTAACGGTGTACCTGCTGCGTCGCGGGCTTCTGGGTCGATCCCTCAGCCGGCTTTTGCGCGAAGTTCTGGCCCGGGCTGGCGGAATGCTTGTCATGCTTGCCGGCCTATACCTTGTGCTGCGTATCGCCGGGCTCACGCAACTCGCGCTTACGGTGGTGGGCGGCACTGGCCTGATTGGTTTGGTGCTGGGCATCGCATTCCGCGACATCACCGAGAATTTTCTCGCCAGTCTCTTTCTGAGCTTGCAGCAACCGTTTCGCGAGGGCGATCTGGTAGAAGTAGCAAACGTCACGGGTTACGTTCAGCGGCTGACCTCGCGCACGACTGTTCTGATGACACTCGACGGCAATCAAGTGCAAGTCCCCAATTCGACCGTCTTCAAAAGCACTCTCCGCAACTTCACCAGCAATCCCAATCGCCGCGATGATTTCATTGTGGGTATCGGCTATGACGATTCCATCTCTTTTGCCCAGGAAGTCGCCTTGAAGGTACTCGCTGAACATCCGGCCGTTTTGAATGAGCCCGAACCCCTGGTGCTCGTGGAAAACCTTGGATCGTCCACGGTAAACCTGCGTATTTATTTCTGGCTCGATGGCGGTCAACACAGCTGGGCGAAAGTGAAATCGTCCGTCATTCGGCTCATCAAACGGGCCTTCCAGGATGCGGGAATCTCGCTGCCGGACGAGGCGCGCGAAGTCACCTTCCCTCACGGGGTACCGGTACGCATGATGGAAAGCGAAGAGGTTGCGGAACCAGCCCTGGCGAAGCCGACCGCCGAGCCCGAAACAGTCGCGACCAAGGCTGAAGCCGGCCTGCAAAGCGAAGCCGGGGAAATCAAGGAACAGGCGCGCAGATCCTGGACCCCGGGGGAGAATCTCTTAACGTCATCGTCGTCTGCGGATACCAGTTGAAGGCGCGTGGGAGTCGATCAGATCCCGCCATATTCGACGGTTATACCAAGTATGACGGCTGCCGCTGACGGCTTTCCCCGCACCCCACCCGTACTGTTTTCGCTTTCCCCTTTATTATCAGAATGTTTCACTAACATAACACGCAGCTCCTTTCTGGCCCGTTCGTTGCGATATATATTTTCAGATGAGCATGAGCACAGTGGTGCTTCTGCGTCATTCAAGCTGTTGCCAGGGGAGAATGCCATGCACAAACAAATGAAACAACTGCAACAATTCGACGGGGAAATAGGCAAGGTCAAGGAATTCTCCTTTGACGACCAGCACTGGGCGATTCGCTACCTGGTCGCCGACACAGGAGACTGGACGAGACCTGGACGATTCATTATCTACTGATCAATATGCAGAACTATGGGATAGCCCGTGCTCAAGCGTCTCGGTATGCACATGCAGTCACCACTATGGGGCGTTGCGGCCAGCATTCTGTTCGTCGCTGCGCTACTCGCCCTGCTGATCCATTTCGGCGTCCATGAACAGGTGTTGCGCCTGCTGATGTGGTTCGATGCCCAGGGCGCCTGGGCGCCGCTGCTTTTTATCCTGATCATGGCGGCGGTGGTGGTGCTGGTACTGCCAGGGGTGCTGTTCACTACCGGTGCCGGTTTCGTGTTCGGCGTCGTCGAGGGCGCCATCGTTGTCGTGCTGGGCACGACCCTCGGGGCTGCCCTGGCATTTCTGATCGCTCGCCATCTGTTCGGGCCGCGCGCTCGATCATTTGTCATGGCCCGCGCCAAACTGCAGGTGGTGAGTGAGGAACTGACGCCGCATGGCTGGAAGATCGTGCTGTTGACGCGCCTGATCCCGTTCTTTCCCAGCAAGATTTCCAACTACTTCTTCGGTCTGACCCCGTTCTCATTTCCCGGTTTCATCGGCGGGTCGCTGCTGGGTTTCATACCCTACTCGATCCATAACGTCTATCTCGGCTCGATCGCCGCCGACATCACCACCCTGGGTGCGCGCAACCTGGACCGGACTCCGCTGGAATGGGCCCTTTATGGCGTCGGCTTCATTGTCACCGTGGTCGCGGTCATCTACCTGAACCCGCTCGCACGCCGGGCGTTGTCCCGCTATACAGACACCAGCGCTATCAAGGGGAAACTGCCGTGATCTGGATTAAATTGCTGCTCTGGCAGTCTGTCGGATTATCCATGAGCCG
This sequence comes from Desulfuromonadales bacterium, assembly GCA_051305875.1. Classification (GTDB taxonomy): domain Bacteria; phylum Desulfobacterota; class Desulfuromonadia; order Desulfuromonadales; family BM103; genus M0040. The sequence goes on from JBPPMD010000067.1 coordinate 3,241, forward strand.
GCAGCACAACTTGCCCAGCCGTCCGAAGTGGGCTCGTTCGACCTGGTCGGAAAGGAATCGTGACAAATGAACATCCTCATACTGACCAACACCTTCACCCCCCACGTCGGCGGTGTGGCGCGTTCGGTGGAAGCGTTCACCGCGGAATACCGCAAGCGCGGACATCGGGTACTGATCGTCGCCCCCGAGTTTGCCGATATGCCACAGGGCGAAGTCGACGTCGTGCGCATCAACGCCATCCAGAATTTCAACGCCAGCGATTTCTCTGTCGCGCTGCCGATCCATCCGCAGCTCAGTGAGATGATTGATGACTTCCGTCCTGACGTCGTGCATTCCCAGCATCCCTTCCTGCTCGGAACCACAGCGTTTCGCCTGGCGCGCCACCGGGAACTGCCGCTGGTTTTCACCCATCACACCCTGTATGAGCAATATACGCATTATGTCCCCGGCAACTCTCCCGCCTTGAAACGTTTTGCGATTGAGCTCGCCACCCGCTACGCGAACCTCTCCGACCAGGTCTTCGCACCCAGCGAAAGCATCCGCGATCTGTTGCTGGAACGCGGCGTAAGTACACCGATTGCCGTAGTGCCCACCGGGGTCCGCCTGGAAAGCTTCGTTCGGGGAGATGGCGACGCAATGCGCAGAGAACTGGGAATTCCGGCAGATGCCTTCGTGGTCGGCCATCTGGGACGCCTGGCACCGGAAAAGAACTTGGAATTTCTGACCCGGGCGATCGTTGATTTCATCAGTCGCAACAGCCGTGCACATTTTCTGGTGATCGGGACAGGCCCGTCCGAAGCCACCATGCGGGAGGCCTTTGCCAACTCCGGTATGCAAGCGCAGTTGCACATGGCCGGCATTCTGAAACAGCAACAGTTGACTGACGCCCTGCACGCGATGGATCTGTTCGCCTTCGCATCGATGAGCGAGACGCAGGGCATGGTGCTGACGGAAGCCATGGCGGCCGGTCTGCCGGTCGTCGCTCTCGATGCACCCGGTGCCCGCGAAGTGGTCAGAGACAGGCAGAACGGACGCCTGCTGCTGGAAGCAACAGCCACGACATTCAGTGCTGCATTGCAGTGGCTGTCCGATCTTCCACCGGAGAAACTGCATGGCCTGAAACAAGCTGCACTCGCCACCGCCGTGGCCTTTTCCATGCCCAACTCTGCCGATAAAGCCCTGGCCTGCTACGAAACCCTTACATCCAGATCGATCGCCGACGCCGACCGAGACGAATTGGGCTGGGAGGAGGTCATGAATTTCATAAAGACAGAGTGGGATATCCTGAAAAGTGTGGCCGAAGCGAGCGATGCGGCCATGGGAACCAGACTGTTTTCCGAAAAGGATGAGTGATGCTGGGTCGAATCGAGACTTTGCTCCGGCGCCTGCGCCGGAACCTCAGCCGCAGTGTCTGGCTGGCGCGGCTATTGCGCTTGCCGGTTTCGGAGGGATCGCCGACGCGGCCGGGACTGATCATGATTCAGATCGACGGGTTCTCGCAACCACAGTTCGAACGCGCCCTGGCTCGCGGCGAGCTGCCGTTTTTGCGGCGACTGATCAAGCGCGAACACTATCAGGTTCATTCCCACTATTCCGGCTTGCCGTCGACGACTCCCGCGGTCCAGGCTGAGATCTTTTTTGGCGTCAAAGGTGCGGTCCCGGCGTTCTCCTTCCGGGACCATGAAACGCGCCGAATCGTGCGCATGTACGAGCCGGACGCTGCGGCGCGCGTCGAGGAGCTGCACACAGGCCATGGCGTTGATGCGCTGCTCAAGGGTGGCAGCGCCTACTCGGACAACTACACCGGCGGCGCCGCCGAGACACATTTCTGTGCGTCATCAATGGGTTGGGGGCCGACTCTGCGCGCCGCCAATCCGCTGGTGATGCTGGCCTTTCTGCTTGGCAATCTCTACAGTTTTCTGCGCGTCGCCATCCTGTTTCTGCTGGAGTGGGGCCTGGCGTTGCTTGATTTCGTGCGCGGCCTGGCCCGTGGCCATGATTTCTTGAATGAGCTGAAATTCATACCGATCCGGGTCGGCATCTCCATTCTGCTGCGCGAGCTCTGCGTGATCGGCGGCAAGATCGACATCAGCCGTGGCTTACCCATTATTCATATCAATTTCCTCGGTTACGACGAACAGTCGCACCGCCGCGGTCCGCGTTCTCTGTTTGCCCACTGGACGCTGAAGGGGATCGACGACGCCGTCGCCCGCTTGTGGCGCGCCGCCAATCATTCCGCCTGGCGACAATACGATGTCTGGGTCTACTCCGATCAC
>JBPPMD010000064.1:0-2494 GCA_051305875.1 Desulfuromonadales bacterium
GTTTCACCACACCCGGATCATTGGCTGCATAGATATTGGATCCGGAGAGATCGTCATCCCAGTTGGGACCAGCCTCAATTTTCATCGGTTTGCCGGTGACCATGGAGACCGGGCGGGCGGTCGGCTGATCCTTGCCGGCCGGGGCGCTGGTCAAATCATCGTAGCGAAACGTAAAGGGTTCATAATAATCGTCCATGGTCGGCAGGCTCGGATTATGGAAAATCTTTCCCAGCGTGCTGCCGCGACCACCAATCTTCAATTGCAATGTCTCACCCTGCATTTCCCAGCCGCCCTTGTACTGTTCCTGGTCTTCCCATTTAGTCGGGTAACCGGTGCCGGGCTTGGTCTCCACATTGTTCCACCACATGTATTCAGCACCCTTGCGGTCGGTCCACTGGTTCTTGCAGGCGATGCTGCAGGTGTGGCAACCGATACATTTATCGAGGTGGAAAACCGATGACACCTGTGCGCGTATATTCATGGTCTGGCTCCTGATTCCACGGATCGAATGTTGTGTCTACAGTAGGGGCCCGATTCATCGCGCCCGGCCTTCACTGTGATTCGGGCGCAAAAAATTACGCCCCTACCTTCAGACGTCAATCTCACCATTTCGGCTCCCCTTTGAGTTTGCGCACCATGATGTAGGTGTCGCGGTTAGCGCCAGTCGGGCCCCAGTAATTCCAGCTGTAGGTGAACTGGCCGTAACCGCCCAGCATCAGGTTCGGCTTAAGCCGTATCCGGTTGAGGCTGTTATGTCCGCCGGCCCGTTTGTTGCCTCGTAGCGGTGACTTCGGCACACCGACAGTGCGTTCCGGCGAGTGATAGAGGAACGAGATACCGCGCGGCAGTCGTGAGCTGACGATGGCCCGGGTGACGACGACCCCGTGATCGTTGTAAACTTCTACCCAATCGTTGTCGACAACGCCGATCTGCTCTGCATCCTGAACGTTGAGCCAGAACGGATGACAGCCCCGGGACAGGGTCAACATGCGATGATTGTCACCGTAGGTGCTGTGGATGCTCCACTTACCGTGCGGTGTCAGATAATTGAGCATAATGCTCTTTGCGTCGGTTTCAGTGGCCAGAAAATCCTGCAGCGTCGAGTGATCCGGCTTCGGCTTATAGGTCGGCAGATGTTCGCCGGCGGCGATATAACCCTGGTGATCGAGGTAGAAATGCTGACGGCCGGTCAGGGTACGCCAGGGAACAAGCTTTTCCACGTTGAGACAGTAAGCGGAATAGGCACGGCCGTTGTTGGTTAATCCGCTCCAGATCGGGCTGTTCAGCAGGCGTCGCGGTTGCGCGGCCAGATCAGCACAGGTGGTGCGCACCTCACGGGTGCCGACCGCCAGATCGGTCAGCGGCAGGCCGACTTTTTTCTCTTCAGCCTCAAAGGCGCGATAGGCGATCTCACCGTTGGTCTCCGGGGCCAGCGTCAGAATGACATTGGCTGCATCAGCGGCTTCTTCCAGAGAAGGATATTCTTCACCGCCCCACTTCTGCGTCGGCGCGGTCAGTTTCAGTGCATCGTAGAAATCATCAACTGCAAAGTTGAGCCCGTGAGCGCCAATGCCGTTTTTACGGACTTCCGGCCCATAAGAGATAAAACGTTTGTACAGATCGACATAGTTGCGTTCGACAACCACCATACCAGGCATGGTCTTGCCGGGAATCGCCTCGCATTCGCCCCTGCTCCAGTCCTTGATCTCGGGCTGGGCCATTTCGGCCGGGGTATCGTGCTGCAGCGGAACGGATACGATTTCACGCACCGGTTCCGGCAGATGCGTTTCGGCCAGCTGACTGACTTTTTTGGCCAGACCCTTGAAGATATCCCAGTCACTCTTCGACTCCCAGCAGGGCGGCACGGCCGCCTGGAGCGGGTGGATGAAAGAGTGCATATCGGTGGTGTTAAGGTCGTCCTTTTCGTACCAGGTTGCGGTCGGCAAAATAATGTCCGAGTAGAGCGCCGAGGTGTCCATGCGGAAGTTGATGTCGACCACCAGGTCAAGCTTGCCCTCGGGGGCTTTCTTGTGCCACTTGACGTCTTTAACAAACTCCTCTGCCGTTTCGGGGGCGATGGTGTTGGTGTGGGTGCCAAGGTAGTGTTTGAGAAAATACTCATGCCCTTTGGCGCTCGACATCAGTGCGTTGCCACGCCAGATAATCCACAGTCGCGGCCAGTTCTCCGGCGCATCGGGATCTTCGACGGCAAACTTCATCTTCTTCTCGACCAGTTGCTTGACCGTCCAGTCGACAATTTCCTGGTTGCTGCTGGCGCCGGCGGCTTCGGCCTGCTTGACCGACTCGATCGGACTGCGGTCGAACTGCGGATAGAAAGGCAGCCAGCCGTTGCGAACTGCACGGATTTGGTGATCCATGGTATGCCCTGCGGTGATCTGGTTGTCTTCTGACACCGGGTTGATCCTGGCCTCGTCGGAAGTGCGCTCGTAGCGCCACTGATCTGTATGCACATAATGATAGGATGGCGCATTCT
>JBPPMD010000180.1:0-3604 GCA_051305875.1 Desulfuromonadales bacterium
CTCAAGATAACCTCTGGTGGTCTTTAGGGGCTGTGGCGCCAATGCAATCCTGTTTGCGAGAGAATCAGGGGTTTGATGGCCAGCAATCTTACCACAACAAGACATCAGGAGACTCTCAAAAGGGATCTTTGAGCCAGGAAAACCCTTTTGCCGATTCCGCGGGCTCAGATTAAGATTTTGATGGAATTTTGATAGATCTGCCACTTTTTTAATGGTAGCGTATCCCCGATTTGCCAAGTAGCGGCGAGAGCACCTTCATTTCCCCTGGATTACCGATGCGACAAACCCATCAAGAGAAGACGACCGAGATCCCGACCATACCTGCTGAAGTAACATCAGGCGAGTTCACCCCCCTTGATCAAGACCGCCGGGAGGAAACACTTTCTGCCGGAAATGTTGAACTGTTGCCAGTTGACAACCTTGACCAGCAACCGGGGAGAGGCCCTCGTACAGGAAGTGGCTTGCGCAAGTTCGGCACAATCGGCCTGGTGCTGTTTTTTCTTTTCGGCAAGCTTAAATACCTGGGATTGATTCTGCAGGTCGGCAAATTCAAGACCTTCATCAGTATGCTTGTCAGCATCTGGGCTTATGCCCTCTTCTGGGGATGGTCGTTCGCGGCGGGGTTTGTGGTGCTGATCTTCATCCACGAGATGGGGCACGTTCTGGCCCTGCGCATGATGGGAATCCGGGCTTCGGCCCCCATGTTCATCCCCTTTGTGGGCGCGCACATTGTTATGCAGAAGATGCCGAAGAACGCATTTGCCGAATCAGTAGCGGCTTACGGCGGCCCCCTGCTCGGGACATTGGGCGCCATCTGCTGTGTCGGTATCGGCATGGTGACAGAAAACCTCTTCTGGTATGCGCTTGCCTCTAGCGGTTTTCTGCTCAACCTGTTCAACCTGCTGCCCATTTCCCCCCTGGACGGCGGGCGGATCATCGGTGTCATCAGCCCCAAGCTCTGGGTTCTGGGGTTGCTGGGAGCCCTCGCCTTGTTCTATCTGACCTGGTCGCCGATTCTCGCTTTGATCGTGATCCTTGGCAGCTACCAGATCTACACGTCATTCAGGACGTCCAAAACCGAGCGGGCCCGATACTACAACGTCTCACTCGGCAAGCGGGTCGCCATGGGCGCTGCTTTTCTGTTCCTGCTGGCGGTGACCTCCTTCGGCATGCTGGCGATGCATGCGCCGCTGCAAGGGCTCTAGCTTTACACGGCCGGATTCGTTCCTTAAAGAAAGACAATTATGAAGAAGTGTCCTTTCTGTGCTGAAGAAATTCAAGACGATGCGATAAAATGCAAACATTGCGGCGAGTTCCTGGAAGGATTCTCGAACCTCCGCACAGATGAAGAAAAGGCCCCATGGTATTTCCGCACTACTTTTATTGTCCTCGCACTTTTTATGGTGGGGCCCCTGGCGTTACCTTTGATCTGGTGGCGACCTCGAACGTCGCCGGCATGGAAGATCGGGCTCACCATCGCTATCCTTGCGATCACCTGGATTTTGTACTTGCTCTCTCTGGAATCATTGCGGGCAATCCAGGAGTATTACCGGTTCATCGAAAGCCTGTGAAAGGTTTTTGTGCTGCCCTGCTGATGGAGCCTGCCGGGGCGGGTCAGAGTTGCAGGCTCCTGACCTCTAACCTGCCCTGGAAAGAACGTTATGCCCCCGGATAGCACAGACGAAATTATTGAAACTGCGGAATTAATCGATACGGCACAGATTCCGGGTGGAGGTGGTGAGCTCCAGCTTTTCAAATGCGATGCCGAATACTCGATCAGCATTGACGGAAGCAATACCCTGATGAGCACCTGGGCTCATCAGTCCGAAGATGCGTTGGCCGAACTTGCCTGCAGCAAAATCGCTGGTCGTGTTCAGCCCCGGGTGCTGATTGGTGGCCTCGGTATGGGGTTTACGCTGGCTGCAGCACTGCGTCACCTCGGCGCTGATGCGGAGGTGGTGGTGGCCGAGCTGGTGCCGGGCGTAGTGGCCTGGAACCGGGGTGTGCTTGGCATATTTGCGGGTCATCCGCTGCAGGATGCAAGGACCACGGTACGTGAGGGCGATGTCGCCAAACTTCTGCGGGCACAGCGCCAGGCCTATGACGCGATCCTGCTCGATGTCGATAATGGCCCAAAGGGTTTGACCCGTAAGAAAAACGACTGGTTGTATTCGACCGACGGGCTGATTGCGGCTTACGAAGCCTTGCGACCGGAGGGGATACTGGCCGTCTGGTCTGCTGCGCCGAGTCGCAACTTCATGGAACGGCTGCGCAAGGTCGGATTCAGGGTGAAGCAGTCCCGGGTGTCGGAGCAGGATAATAAAGGCGATTTACATGCGATCTGGCTTGCAGAGCGTGGGTGTTAAGATTGCTTGCCAACATTTTTCTCACTTGTCTCAATGGCATGCCAATGTTGCGGTATTATAGTTAGCCCATGAAGAATTTCGGTCGTCTGGTTCTTATTATCGTATGCCTCTGCGGCTTGTCCGCACCTGTTGCTCAGGCGCAAGAAGCAGCGCAGGGATTTGCCGCCTGGTTGGTGCAGTTGCGTGTGGACGCCCTTTCAGCAGGGATCTCGTCAGAGACGCTGGATGCGGCTCTCACCGGCATCGCAGAGCCGCAGAAGAAGGTGCTCGATCTCGATCTAAAGCAACCTGAGCAAATTCAGTCTCTGCAAGACTATGTCGCAACCAGGATCAGCGAGGAGCGTATCGTCGAAGGGCGTCGCAAGCTGCGCCGTTATCAGACCTGGCTGGGCCGAGTTGAAAAGCAGTACGGAGTGCAGAGGCGTTTCATCGTCGCCCTCTGGGGGATCGAGAGCAGTTACGGCCGAAACACAGGCAAGCTCCCGGTTATTCCGGCGCTGGTTACACTGGCTTACGATGCCCGCCGCGGCGACTACTTTCGCAAAGAGTTGCTCGATGCGCTCCATATCCTCGATGCAGGGCATATCCCCTTGGCGCAGATGCAAGGGTCCTGGGCAGGGGCCATGGGGCTTTTCCAATTCATGCCATCCTCATTCCGTCACTATGCTGTCGATGCCGACGGCGACGGCCGCATTGATATCTGGAATTCGATCCCCGATGCGTTGGCCTCGGCGGCCAATTACCTAGACAAAGCTGGATGGCAGTATGATCAGACCTGGGGGCGACCGGTCAAGCTGCCGGAACCGTTCGATTACTCTCTGGCCGGGTTGGAGACCCAGCTGTCGCTGTCTCGCTGGCAGCAGCTCGGGGTGCGACGCAGTAACGGCCAGTCGTTGCCCCGCCGTGATCTCCAGGCCTCGCTGATTGTCCCTGATGGCCCGGACGGGCCAGCCTACCTGACCTACAGCAATTTTCGATCACTGCGCAGATGGAATCGTTCCAACGCTTTCGCTGTTGCGGTAGGAACCCTCGCCGATAGCTATGCAGTTAAAAAATAATCTGGCAACCAGCCCTTTCAAGAGATGTCCGGGCGTGCTATTTTAACGTCCCTTTGCCCTGCTGCACGACCTGTCAGTCAAGGTCGCTTTGTGCTCTCCAGTGATTACGGATATAAACATGATCGAAGTGAATGACCTGGTGTTCGAATACCCGGGAGTCAGGGCGCTGAATAGTGTCTC
>JBPPMD010000201.1:0-7773 GCA_051305875.1 Desulfuromonadales bacterium
TAGTTCTAATCTCTTGATATTTTTATCTTTTTCCAAACGGAAAAGCCAATGAGCGATAAGCCAGCGAGCACACCTACCTCATCCTCCGAAAAAACCCGAAGCCTCTTCGAAGTAATTTTCGACACGATTCGAGAACCTATGCTGGTCCTCAACGAAAACCTGCGCGTGCAACAGGCCAGTGCCTCTTTTTACCATCATTTCAGGGTGTCCCCTGAAGAGACCCGCGACCGCCTGGTCTATGAACTGGGTAACGGCCAGTGGGATATCCCGGAACTTCGCTCGCTTTTAGAGGATGTCCTGCCAACCGACAAGGTCTTTAACGATTTCGAGTTCAGGCACGGGTTCGTGGAGATCGGCGAACGGACCATGCTGCTCAACGCCAGGAGAATCGACCATCTACAATTAATTCTTCTAGTCATCGAGGATATTACTGACCGCAGAAAAGCGGAATCGGAACGATCCAGGGAACACAAAAACTTCCGGAAGATGTTTGAATTCAGTCCGGTCCCTTCGATGGTCAGCACTTTAAAAGATGGACGCATACTCGATATCAATCAGGCTTTCGAAAAAGTGACCGGATACTCGCGAGATGAGGCTATCGGCAAAACCACTTTCGATCTGAATCTGTGGCGACACCCGAAAGACCGGTTACGGCTTGTCGGCCTTCTGGGCCAGCATGGGCCGCTTCGAGAAGTGGAAGTCAAAATCACCACCAGGTCCGGGCAAACCAAACTTCTTTTAGCGTCGGCCGAACTCGTCAAAATGGACCATAAGCAGTGCGTTATTGCTTCGGCGGTGGATATCACCGAACGCAAAAAGGCCCAGGAGGATTATCTGGCCAGTGAAAGGAATTTCCGGGCCGCTTTTGATCATGCTCCCATCGGCATGGTCATCACCGATCTCGATGGAAATTTTCTTGAAGTCAATGACGCCTATTGCCAGATCACCGGTTATTCCAAGGAAGAACTGCTGACGCCTGGATTCAGTTACCGGGAATGTACCCATACCCATGACTTGGGAGGGAATGCTGAAGAATTCTCTGCTTTGACAAGGGGAGAAAGGGAGGCCTTTTCTATCGAGAAACGCTACATCCGCAAGGACGGTGTAACCATCTGGGTGCGTGCCATTGCCACTGCGCGCCGCGACAGTGAAGGCCGTCCTTTCCAAATCGTAGGTCTGGTTGAAAATATCACCGCAAAGAAATTGGCCGAAGATTTCCTGGAAGAAAAGCGCGAGGAACTCAACAAGGCCAAAGATGCCGCTGAAGCGGCCACCCGGAGCAAGAGTCAGTTTTTAGCACACATGAGTCATGAAATTCGAACCCCCATGACGATCTTCCTGGCGGCACTTGAACATCTCCAGCAGATCGATTGGAACCCCGAGCACAGTGAACTTCTGGCAATGGCTGATAACTCGGCCCGGCACCTGCGCCACCTCATTGACGACATTCTCGACTTCTCCCGAATCGAAGCACAACAAACCGATCTGCTTGAAGAAGCCTTTGACCTGCGAGCCTGGCTCGAAGAAAATATGCAGATGTTTATCCTTCCCGCTCGGGAGAAAAAGCTCCGGCTTGAAACCGATGTGGCTGAGATTGTTCCCTCAATCGTTGTTGCTGACCCAAGTCGCCTCAGCCAGGTCTTGGTCAACCTTGTTGGCAATGCCATCAAATTCACTGAGGAGGGCGAAGTCCGTGTCGCAATAAGTCTCAACAAGAATCACCTCATGTTCACAGTCTCCGATACCGGCATGGGGATTCCAGCGGATAAACAGCATCTGCTTTTCAAAAGCTTCAGTCAGGCAGACACTTCCCACCACAGGAAACATGGCGGCAGCGGTTTGGGGTTGGCAATATCCAAGGGGCTTGTCGAGCTGATGGGCGGTCGAATTTCAATGCAAAGCCAGGAGGGCCTGGGCACGGCCTTTACTTTCACCCTCCCCCTGAAGAGATCAGAAGAGAAAGAAGGCCTCTCCACTGAAGCACTGGAGACCTCCAGTACAACATGTCCTCTCCCCCGCATCCTTTTGGTTGATGATGATTCCCAGGTCCGGGAGATTATTGGCTTGAGCTTGCGCAAGTGGGCTTGGCATATCGAAGAAGCAGGGTCTGGCGAGGAAGCGGTAAAAAAATGGCAGGATGACGGGGTTGACATCATCCTGATGGATCTGGCGATGCCCGGTATCGACGGTTTGGAAGCAACCCGCACGATTCGACAGCTGGAAAAAGAATCGGCGGATCGGGTATGCATCATCGGCTTTACCGCGCATGCTCAAAGGGAAGTCGTCGACGGTTGCCTCGAAGCAGGGATGGACAGAGTCTTGACGAAACCTGTGCAGATGAAAATTCTCATTGCCGCAATGGATGAATGCCTGGCTGAACGACAGGATTCAGATAGATAACTGCTGGGCGATTATTTCTATAAATCACGATTAATAATAAGCAATGGACGCCCCTCTGGACGCATTCTTATTGATGCTCTCGCAACTGGTTCTCGGTGGGTACCGATTGTATCTGCCTTCAGATCATACGCCTTCTGTTGGGCGCTCTCACAGCCAACCAAAAACACAAGAATAACCATCAAGCCAAACACCAATGTTTTTTTCATTGTCGTCCCTTTCTATGAATCGATTCAGGCTTTAACCGAACACAAGTTGACCAGCAGATCATCTGGTTGAAAAGTCGGGGGCGAGCAAGCCCTGTACGCACAGGGAAGTTTAAGTACCTGCTGCCCTGTTGTTAATTCCGCAAGGGTTGTTAAAATATGCAGATATGACAGCGACAACAACAAATCGAGAACTGTGGCGGGAAGCGATACGAATAACTCTGGCTCATCGCGCCGGGGACGCCCCTGATGCGAGCGCTGTCGCCGAAGCCACCGCCAGCACCTGGCGCCAGGTGGCCGCCCTGCTTACCCCGGTGATCGGCGCGCGGGGTGTCGACGTTATCTTTAGACGCGCACTGTCCCTGACGAGCAAGATTTTCCAGTGGCTCGCCTTGGGCGAGGCGCAGGGGGACAGCGTTGCTCTGCTGGTGAGTCTTAAGGCGCAGTTGGCGGGCCAAGAGACGGATGTTGCCGCCGAGGCTGGCTGTACCCTGATGGTGACCTTCATCGAACTGCTGACAACGTTGATTGGAGAATCCTTGACCGAGCGTATGGTGAGTCCCGTCTGGGCTTCCCCTTTACCGCCATCTGAACAGGAGGCCGAATCATGAGCACCAAAGTGACTATCCATCGACTCGACACCAGTGTGCCTGGTCTCAATGCGATCCTGGGCGGCGGCCTGCCGGAATTTTCCTTCAACCTGATTACCGGCCCGCCCGGTTCCGGCAAGACGACGCTGGCGCACCAGATCATGTTCGCACTGGCGACGCGGGAGAAGCCGGCGCTCTTCTTCACCGTGCTGGGCGAGCCGCCGCTGAAGATGCTGCGCTATCAGCAGCTCTTCTCCTTCTTTGACCTCGACAAGCTCAATGACGCGGTTCGCTTCGTCAATCTGAGCGACGACGTCGTCACCGGCAATCTGGACCGGGTGCTGGCGCGCATCACGCAAGAGGTCGAGGCATCCTCTCCGGCGCTGGTCTTCGTCGATTCGTTCCGCTCGGTCATCCAGGAGGCGCAGCAGCAAACAGAGGGGACGCTCAGCCTGCAACTGTTCATCCAGCAGCTCGGGATACAACTGAGCGGCTGGCAAGCCACCTCCTTCCTGATCGGGGAATTTCTGGCGGGGAGCGACTCGCATCCGATCCTGACGGTGGCCGACGGCCTGCTGTCGCTGGAGCAGAGCGTCCAGCGCAATTCCATGGTGCGCAAGATGCAGGTTATGAAAATGCGCGGTCAGGCGACCCTCCCGGGGATGCATACCTTTCGCATCTCCCGCGACGGCATCGAAGTCTTTCCGGCGGTGATTGTCAGGGGCGACACCGGAGACGAGCCGCTGAACGCCGGGGCAATGCGCAGCAAAACACGGCTGACCATGGGCGTGCCGCGGCTGGACGAAATGCTGGGTGGCGGCTTGCCCGCGGGCTATTCCTTGCTGGTTGCGGGACCCTCCGGGTCGGGCAAGACCATTCTTGCCACGGCCTTCCTGGCGGAAGGCGTGCGCCGGGGCGAACCGGGGGTGATCGTCGCCTTTGAACAGACGCCGAGTCAGTCGTGGGTGCGCACCCTCGACGAGATGATCCGCGCCGGACAGATCGGCGTGATCAATACCCGCACGCCGGATCTGTCCATCGACGAGATCGTTCAGCACCTGACCAACCTCATCCAGCGGATGCAAGCGACCCGAGTAGTAATCGACTCGCTCTCCGGGTTTGAACTGGCGGTGGCGCCGACTTTTCGCGAGGATTTTCGCGAATCGCTGTTTCGCATGTTCGCCGTGCTGTCGGGCCTGGGCGTGACGGTGCTGATGACTTCGGAGCTCGAAGACCGTTATATCGATTTGCGCTTCAGTCCCTACGGCGCGGCATTTCTCACCGACGCCATCATCGTCCAACGCTACATCGAGGTGGAGAGCCACCTGCAGCGCGTCATGGCGGTGGTCAAAGTGCGTGCCAGCGTCCACACCACCGATATCAGGAGCTACGAGATCACCGATGGCGGGATCGTCATCGGTGATCCGGTGTCCGACTTTGAAGGAATCCTCGGAGGGCAACCGACGCGGATCAAAACGGCCAGGAAGGCCCATAGAGGTAAGGAATAATGGACAAAAAAAGACGCAAGGAACGGAAAGTTGCCATCGGGCGAGGAACTGAGGCCCGCCAAAGCGGGCCAACTGAGGAGTCGGCAGTGAAGACCGAGGGCAAGGACCAGGACGAGGACCAGGACGAGGACCAGGACGAGGACCAGGACGAGGCAGTGGTCATGGCCGATACACAGACCGATCTTGATCGTGAAAAGGATGCGCGCAAGCAGGCCGCCGAACTGCGCCAAGGTACCGATGATCGGCGTGAAGCAGCCGGCCACTTGTGGCAAGGCAACGCCGACCAGCGCGAAATAGTCGCTGACCAGCGGGAAGATATCGCCAATCTGCGCCAGGATACCGCCGACCAGCGCGAGGATATCGCCGACCTGCGTGAAGAAGCCGCCGACTTGCGCCAGGGTTCCGCCGACCAGCGGGAAGATATCGCCGACCTGCGTGAAGAAGCCGCCGATCTGCACCAAGAGACCGCCGATCTGCGCCAGGCAACTGAGGATCTTCGCCAGGAGACTGCCGACCAGCGCGAAGAGGCCGCCACGGTCAAAGCCACCATCGCCGCCAGCACCCAGGCGCAGTTACGGGAAGTGAACGAGCGTCTCGTCATCTCATCGATTCACGCCCAAAGGATGACCGAGGTCGCCGAGTTGGCCAGCGAGCAGATGTCGCATATGGCCCAGCATGACTTTCTGACCGGCCTGCCGAACCGTGCCCTGCTCACCGATCGCCTGACGCAAGCCATGGTGCACGCACAGCGTCATAGCAAGAAGGTCGCCCTGATCTATCTGGATCTCGACCACTTCAAACACATCAACGATTCTCTCGGACATGCGGTCGGCGACTTGCTGTTGCAGTCGGCGGCAAAACGCCTGCAAACATGTGTCCGCCTCTCCGACACGGTCAGCCGCCAGGGAGGGGACGAATTTGTGGTGTTGCTAACCGAAGTTGAGGAGGTGCAGGACGTTGTCGTCACCGCCAAAAAGCTCATCGAAGCCATGGATCTGCCCCATCTGGTCAGTGGCCATCAACTCCGCGTCACCATCAGCATCGGCATCAGCATCTACCCCGACGACGGCCAGGAGATCGAAACCCTGGCCAGATGCGCTGACACCGCGATGTATCAGGCCAAGAAAATCGGCCGCAACAACTATCAGGTATTCACTCCGGAAATGAATGTCCGTGCGGTGGCGCGGCAAGCCATTGAGCAGTCGTTGCATCGGGCGCTGGAGCAGCACCAGTTCGTGTTGCATTATCAGCCGAAAGTGAATCTTGAAAGTGGTGCAGTGACCGACGCCGAGGCGCTTATCCGTATGCGGGATGATGCCGGGCAACTGGTCTACCCGGCGCACTTTATCGACATTGCCGAGGAGTGCGGCCTGATTCTGCCCATGGGCCGATGGGTGCTGCAGGAAGCCTGCAGACAGACCCAGGCCTGGCTGCAAGCCGGACACGACATCGGTCAGATCGCCGTCAATGTCTCATCCAGAGAATTTCACAGCAAGGACTTTCTCGCCGGTGTGATTGCCGTCCTGAACGCCACCGGTCTGGACCCGCAACGTCTGGAACTGGAGATGACCGAAAGCGGCCTGATGCTGGACACGGAACCGACCACGGCTCTCTTGCTCGCGCTCAAGAAACTCGGGGTGCAGATTGCTATCGATGACTTTGGCACCGGCTATTCCAGCTTGAGCTACCTGCTGCGATTCCCCATCGACACCCTCAAAATCGACCAGACGTTCGTGCAAGATCTGGACGGTACCGGCACTTCAGGCGAGGCCATCGTCAGTGCCGTAATCGCGATGGGCATGAGCCTCAAAAAGCGGGTAGTGGCCGAGGGAATTGAAACGCACCAACAGTTGGCCTTCCTGCAATCCCATCACTGCGCCGAGGGACAGGGCTTTTACTTCAGCCGCCCCGTACCTGCTGATGAATTCGTCTCCTTGCTGAAAACCGATCTGCCTCAGCCGCGCATTGATTAAACAGGGGTGGATGCCCAAGGAGGACTGGCAGAAGAAGTGCCCGAGGACGCCGCTGCGGCAGGAACCCACAATATACCAAGGTGTCCATGCGTTTAACACCTCGGTCCGATACATCTCAGGTCATGCCGGCGGCCATCTCCCCAGTGACGGTCGAATCTCCGGTGCGGAGAGCCGCCGCGCACGCTGGGTCGGTCGTGTCCCCGGCGGTGATGGTCGTACAGGAAGTGCCGGTTGGAGTGGCGTCCGTCGATGATCATTCGGCGATCATGCTTCAATGACGATCGAGGATGAATGATAAACGGGCGGGAACGGAAGCCATGATGATAACCTGCATAGTAGCCAGAATACGGATAGCCATAAAAAAAATAGTCAGAGGCGAAGGGATGGTAGCTCGAATACACTCCCCCGTAGGATGCTTCGCCGTATCCTCGTCCGGCGCACCCCCCAAGAACTCCCGCCAAGACCAGGAGGAATAAGGTAGGAATAAGTATTTTCATAATGCCACCTCTGTCTTTATTATATCAAATCAGGCCCTCGGGCGTCGAATGGCTTTCAGGTATGCAAGTGCCCGTTGCCATGTGTTTCTCCACCCCCAGTTGCCAATAAGTTTTCGAATGTCACACTGGCCAGGGTCAGAAAGATTTGTATTGTCTGCTCATCTCACACGCTTCAAACAATGCGGAATGATTTTTAAGAGACCTTCCTATTGGACCATGATTTGCAACCGAGTATAATTTACAATGTCTTGTTAGAATTAATAAAATTTATGCTGCAGATCTGTATGGCTTGTTGATAATTCATCCGTGGATTGCTTTCCCCTGTGCCTGAGATCTGTACGATGAACGCCCTTGTCACATTCCATTACAGATCTCCTGGTCTCGGCCGTACGATGTCTCTGATGGCCTGATACTTGGTGGTGCGCAGTAAAAATCATTTTATTCATTTTGTTATTGACCAAACAGCGTTTTATGGTAACGTTACCTAACAAACGTTAGGTAAGCGAGGGTCAATGGCGGACGATAAAACATCACGCAAGCAAATCATCCTCAAGGAAGCAGCCCGGCTGTTTCGCGAGAAGGGCTATATCGCATCCAACTTG
>JBPPMD010000334.1:0-10342 GCA_051305875.1 Desulfuromonadales bacterium
AAATAGGGCTTTGTTCATCAAGGGCATCGACAACCAGGGGATTTTTACGTGCAAAAAACTCTTTTGCCCCCGCCATCAACTGCAGAGACTTCTGAGGCCCTTTGCCCCGGGAAACCAGCGACTCGGGCAGCCAACCGACAGGGTCTTCGAGGAGTCGGGAACTGATCACGGCATTCTTGGTCACTGAAACTTCAACAGCAGCATAACCGAAGCAGATGAAATTTCCCTCCAGCAGCCATTCGACAAAGTCCTTCTGCTCCTGGTTTTCCGCTATCTGCGCAAGATTGCCGAGCTTCTCCTCAAGTTCCTTACGCTGACGGCCAACTGTCTGTGCGACCAGAAGAACCCTGCGGATATCCGCTTCAATAGCAGCCGTATCCAGGTCGCGAACCCCCTCGAACTGAACCAGCATGAACGATTCCCTGGTCCCTGAATCAGTTTTTTTGCCCAACGATTCCAGCCGCCCATTGCTACGCTGGACAGTGAGGACCGGATGTGAAATGACCATGGCCCGCTGGGGCAGTTGCTGCAAAATATTTTTCAAAGAATCGACCAGGTAAGGAACATCCGGCGTATTGACCAGAAGAAATGAGGAACCGGAGTTTTCTGGCTGAAAAGAAGAGATCATGACCTCTTCATCACGACGGCGAAGAAAATCAAGAAAAGCCTCAAGCCATCCCAGTAATTCCCTACTGGTGAGCTTGAGTAATGCATGGGAATGGCTGTAGGTCAGCAGGGCATCAGCAAGAGCCAGCAGCGACTCCGCATCTTCCCGCGATGACGCAGACTTGAGATGACGATGAATTTCCGCAATTCTGGCATGGTGCACTTTGCCGAAACTTTTGCCGCGTTCTTCAATGACCAGTTCCATTGGCAACCTCTTAGCGATGCTTAAATTGTGCGGTTAAAGTCCGATAGCGACGCCATCGCATAGCTTTTTACCAGTGCATCAAGTCTATGACCTGGTGTGCATATTTCAACCCCTGACAACAAAAAACGAATCATTGCAGACAATTATCGTGTATTACGATATTCGCATCATGGCGCAAACCGGCAACCCACCCATCAAGGAGCCTTGCACCATGGGCCTTTTTGAGAAAACCGATTATTCTGCCACGGGCTTCTTCGAATGTGGGCGGTGATGGAATTTCATGGGCTGTTACCTTGATAAGATGATAACCGAATGGTGTTTTTACAGGCTCGCCAACTTCGCCGACGATTTGACTGAAGGCCGCATCGGCAAAAGTCGGATCAACATCCTCTCGCCGGATGAAACCGAGTTCACCGCCTCCCGGGGCACTGCTGCAAACTGAGTGTAATCGGGCGATTTCGGCAAAACCCTCCTGCCCGGCTCTTGCCTTGAGAGCTTTGGCATAGTCCAGCGCCCTGGCCGGGTCATCCGGATCGAGAGGAATCAGAATATGACTGGCGCGTACACGTTCATGCTCGCGCAACTTATCCGGGTAGGTGGAAAAGAATTGTCTGAGCTCGTCTTCGCCCGGTTCACCCATATCTTCAAGCTTGCGCGTAGTCATCAGGTCTACTGTGACATCCTTGCGTACCATCCGCAGGAAAGAGATTTCGTCCATCCCCCGGTCAGCCAGACGCTTCCAGAAATCTGCCGGGTTGCCCATCATGCGCAGGATCCTGGCGGACTCCTCTTCGACAGCCGTTTCATCAGCCACAATCCCTTCTGCCAGCGCAGCCTGAAAAATCAGCTCGCGGGCAATGAGTCGTTCCAGCGCCATGGATCTCAACTCTGCATGGGATGCCTGCGGGACTTCATCGAGGGTGGCATGAAAATGTTCCTGCGCCAGGCTATGCATGGCAGCGCTGAGGCCTCTTATGTCGATCGGCGCACCATTGACGGTTGCTACCAGCGGATCCATCATTATTCTTCCCTGTCGTAGGTACTTAAAATGTTGGCCAGAGTAGCGAATTCTTCAATCTTTAGTGTCTCACCTCGCCGGGAAGGTTCAATCCTTGCCGCGGAGAAAGCCCGATCGATCTCTTCTGCACCCCATCCGGAGCCAAGCAGACTGTTGCGCAGGGTTTTGCGTCGTTGGGCAAAAGCGCCCCGCACCAGTTTCCGGTACAAGGCTTCATCATGCAGCGTCAGCCGGGGTTCAGACAGAGGTTCCAGGCAGAGGACCACAGAATCAACTTTGGGCGGTGGATGAAATGCTCCCGGAGGCACCTTGGCAACCCGGACAATCCGAAACCAGGGCTGAATAAGAGCAGGGAGAATACCGTAATTACGTGTGCCCTCTTCTGCGACCAGACGATCGCCGACTTCCTTCTGGAACATCAGAACCAGCCGGCGGAAAGCGTGACGATGATCGAGGACTTTGAACAGAACCTGGCTGGAGATATTGTAAGGCAGGTTGGCAATCAGCTTGTAAGGCGGATTCTGCAGCAACTCCGCCCAGTCAAGTCGAAGCACGTCGCCGATGATAACATCAAGGTTCTTCACATCGCGAGCCTGCAATGCAGCCCCGAGATCACGATCGATCTCAACTGCAAGCACCGGCAAACCGCTTGCCAGCAGGCGTGAGGTTAAGGCACCCGGCCCCGGGCCGATTTCCAGGATCCGATCATCCTCCTGTAAATCAGCAGCGGCAATAATGCGGTCCAGCACATGTTGATCACGCAAGAAGTTCTGACCAAAACGCTTTCTGGGTCGATGACTACTCATAAGTATACGACATGCGACACGCGGGAAGGACCAACTCAACCGTCAAAACCGGCAAAGTCGCAGTATCAAAAAGTGCAATGGAATGACCTGTGAATATTTGATATTTTGTCATGGCTCGTCCTGCGTCCCGCGTTCCGGGTTCCGCTTTTTAATCTTCTTATGCCAATGACGGCGTGGCCATCGGGGTACACGCCAATTTTTAACGATCGGCAGTATTCTCAGGGTAAGGAAATAAGAGAGTGAACCAAGGACGAGACCGGTAAGGATTCCGCCAACCCATAGCGGAGACAGAACATGCCATCCAAGGCTTGTATAAGCCTGCAAGGTGAATTCCTGCGGTAAACGAGCTCGCTCCAGATTGAGCAGGAGACGCCCCATCTCGTATTCGATGGCATAGATGAACGGTGCTGTCACCGGGTTGGTTATCCATACACCAAGGATTGCCGCAAGGCGATTTTCACGTAGCAGATATGCCAGGAACAGCGCGATGACCATCTGAACGCCGAAGGTGGGAGTCATGCCGATAAAAACGCCGAGGGCAACGCCCCTGGCAATCTCTTCCGGCAAGCCGCGCAGACGTACAAACCGCACCACCATTAATTTAACCTGCCGAATGAACCCGACTCCACGCCACATCGACCTAAGTCACTCCACCATCAGATGTATTTCAGTCTGCGCCTACCGTATCAAGTGTCCAGTTCGACACAGCATTTACCCTGTTATCTGCATGAACGCCATTCTCCAGGTAATAATCTGCCGGCACTCCAAGCATCGCGGCATTATCTCCGCAAAGGGCGGGACTCGGGAAATACACCTTGACACCATGCTTTTCAGAAAGTTCGCTGAAACGGCTTCGCAGACCGGAATTACAGGCGACACCGCCGGCGACGACGATACGCTCCAACCCCTCTGCTGCTGCGGCACGTAAGGTTTTACGGGTCAACACCTCAACCACGGCGGCCTGAAAGCTGGCGGCAATATCAGCTCTGTGCTGATCATCAATCGGATCCTGGCAGGTCTTGACATATTGCATGACGGCCGTTTTGATCCCGCTGAAGCTGAAGTCGAAGTTGGGCCTATGCAGCATTGGCCGCGGGAAAACGATCGCTTTGGGATTACCAAGAGCGGCCAGACGATCGATCGCTGCTCCGCCGGGATAGCCGATACCCAGAAGTTTGGCGACTTTGTCATAGGCCTCGCCGGCAGCATCATCCAAAGTCTGACCCAGCGTCCGGTATCTGCCGATGCCATCGACCCGGTAGAGGTGGCTGTGACCACCTGATACGGCCAACGCCAGAAAAGGAAAGTCAGGAGCATCTTCCAGCAATGGCGCCAGTATATGTCCTTCCATGTGATGTACCACCGCCAGAGGTACATCGAGCATCCAGGCCATTGCCTTGGCCGTGGAAAGTCCCACCAGTAAAGCGCCGATCAGGCCAGGACCACGAGTAACGCCGATCCCTTCGATCTGGTCAATACTCACACCGGCTTGTTCCAGCGCCGAGATGATGACCACAGAAATAGCCTCGACATGTTTACGTGAGGCCAATTCAGGAACAACGCCGCCATAGCGGGCGTGAACGTCGACCTGTGAAGCGACAACATTCGAAAGCATCTCGCGGCCATCACGAATGACTGCCGCGGCGGTTTCATCACAGGAGGATTCAATACAGAGAATCAGCATAATTACCTGGGGTCCGGGGGCCGGGATTGGGGGCAAGAAACTCCAGCCCCCAATCCCGGAGCCTCAACCTCTGCCTTTAAAGAAGATTTGCCGCAAGTTCGGCCAGACAAGACCGTTCTCCCTTGTCAAGGGTAACATGGCCGGCGATGTTTTCGCCCTTGAACTTATCGACCACATAAGTCAGACCGTTGCTGGAGGAATCAATATACGGGTTATCGATCTGGTAGGGGTCGCCGGTCAAGACAATCTTCGTCCCTTCACCGGCACGGGTAATGATAGTTTTTATTTCATGTGGCGTGAGGTTCTGCGCCTCATCAACAATCATATATTGTTTCGGAATGGAACGCCCGCGGATGTAGGTCAGTGGCTCAATTTCAAGAAGACCGAGATCAACCAGTTCCTTGTATCCGCGTTTGCGCTTGCTCCCCTCTTCTACGGCGCCGAGAAGCAGCTCAACGTTATCAAAAATCGGCTGCATCCATGGTGACAGCTTCTCCTCGATATCTCCCGGCAGATACCCCAGGTCGCGCCCGAGGGGGAATATAGGGCGAGAAACTAGCAAACGGCTGTACTGCCCTTCATCGGCTGATTTGTACAGACCTGCTGCAATCGCCAGCAAGGTCTTGCCGGTCCCGGCTTTACCGACCAGCGTTACCAATTGGATATCATCATTTAACAACATATCAAAGGCAAACTGCTGCTCGCGATTGCGTGCGTGGATCCCCCACAGGCCCTCTTTTGGCGCACGCAGCAGCGGCTCGGCCTGGCGCAGGGAGCGATTGTAACGCGCCAGGGCAGTATGCGAAGGATTTGCCGCATCAATCAGGGTCAGGCACTGGTTGGCAAGAAACTCATCCTCGATGGACAAAAAACCCTGACTGTAGAAGAGGTCAACGTCATCACGTGGGACAAGGACTTCGGCGGTTCCTGAATAAAGTTCATCAAGCGAAACCTTATCAGACTCGTAGTCCTCTGCTGTCAGGCCAAGTACATCCGCCTTGATGCGCAGGTTGGTGTCTTTGGTGACAAAAATCACCGGTGAATCGGAACTGCTCATAACATTGAGGGCCACAGCCAGAATGCGGTTGTCACCTTGATCTGTGCGCAACTCGGGCGGCAGACCTTTCATATGCTCTTCAGTATAAAGATCGACGCGCAGAAGGCCACCGGTTTCCAGTTTGGCACCTTCGACCAACTTCGCTTTGCTACGCAATCCGTCCATGATACGGGAAAACTGCCGCGCGTTGCGGCCGGTTTCACTGAGCTCCTTTTTGAAACGATCGATTTCCTCGATAACCGTCATCGGGATGACCAGATCGTTGTCTTCAAAGTGGAACAAAGCCTGGGGATCGTGCAGAAGCACGTTTGTATCGAGAATGAAGGTTTTTTTCATACCAACTCCTTAATGACTACTCCACGAAGTTCGTTCAACATTCTGCTGAAATGATTGCACGAATCGCTGTCAGTGTTTGTTCGATATCGTCAGAGGTATTGAAATAACCGGGACTAAGACGAACCGTGCCCTCGGGGAGAGTTCCTATGCTGCCGTGTACTTCGGGAGCGCAATGCAGACCGACACGACAACAGATATCATATTCGCGATCCAAACGAAACCCCAGCATTGACGGATCCATATTTTTGATATTAAACGAAAGGGCACCACCATGCGACGATGAATCGAGAGGCCCATACAGAGTCACATCTTCAAGGGCGCCTAAACCTTCGACCAGCTGCCTTAAAAGATTTTGTTCATGAGATCGGATAAGATCAAGACCGATGGCTTCGATAAATTCCACGCCCGCTTTGAGACCGGCCAGACCGATAGTGTTGAGGGTACCGCTTTCCAGACGCTCCGGCATCTCGGACGGCTGGGTTGCAGATTGGGAGAAGTTGCCCGTTCCGCCATATAGCAGAGGACGCAGATTCAATCCATTGCGAACATAGAGGAATCCTGTCCCCGGTGGGCCGAGCAACGATTTGTGCCCGGGAACCGCGAGCAGGTCGATTGCCATTTCTTCGACTTTAATCGGAAAGATCCCGGCGCTCTGTGCGGCGTCGACCATAAAAATGATCCCTTGCTGACGACACCATGGCCCAACCTGCTCAATCGCCTGGAGGGTGCCGGTCACATTGGAGCAATGATTCATCACCAACAAACGTGTACCGGGAATGCAAGCCTCCCGAATCGCTACCGGATCGACAAAACCGAGTGAATCTGCCATGACGCGGACGACTTCAACGCCCTGATCGTTTAATGCCTTTAGCGGACGGACGACGGCGTTATGTTCCATCGACGTGGTAACGACCCTGTCGCCGGGCAGCAGAAGTCCGAAGAGACCGAGATTAATGGCTTCGGTTGCATTGGCAGTGAATGCAATGCGGCTTGAATCACCGACACCGAAAAATCTTGCCACTGTTTCGCGGCACTCCATGACAAGACGACCAGCCTGAAGGGAGAGCTGGTGCCCGCCACGGCCAGGGTTGGCGGCATTCTGCCGCAAAGTTCTTTCAACCGCTTCAATGACCTGGGGCGGCTTTGGAAAAGAGGTAGCAGCGTTGTCGAGGTAGATCGGCATCAAAGGCAATGGACCGGGATAAAACTATACCGGTTTCCTTCTTTTAAAGGTTTTTATCTGTGCAGGCAGCAGGCAGCTCATGCTATTCTGGCCATCAACAATCGGCATTCTCAGCCGGGGGTATATAAACAATCCCTCCGGGCAGCCAACGGACTGGAATCACTGAGTCTTCTGCTGCAACCCTGTTTTTGCGCAGAACACGAATACAGTGCAGGGTTGACACCCACCATATCTTGTGCTTTAACATTCAATACCATACAATATAGTGCATATCTGCATTATTCAATTAAAATCCTTAGCAACTGCAGGAAGGTTCGTCCATGTCCAGAAAAGCTTCAAAGCCCCCCCTCGAACTGTCTCCAAATGCCGTCACTGTCCTTGAGCGCCGCTATCTGTGCCGCGACAAAGAAGGCAAAGTCCTGGAAACCCCGCTTGACATGTTTGAGCGGGTTGCCAAGACCATTGCTGCCGGCGAAAAAGAATTCAAGACCGGCCGGGTTCCCGCTGAGCTCGCAAAAGAGTTCCTGCAGATGATGACGAGTCTGGAATTCATGCCGAACTCCCCTACCCTGATGAACGCCGGCCGTGAACTGGGGCAACTCTCTGCATGTTTCGTCATACCTGTCGGTGATTCAATGGAGGAGATATTCGAAGCCATCAAGCAAACGGCACTGATTCACAAAAGTGGCGGGGGTACGGGTTTTTCTTTCAGCCGTATCCGACCGGCGAATGATCTGGTTCTCTCCACCAAGGGAATTTCCTCAGGACCGCTCTCCTTTATGAAGGTCTTCGATGCAGCGACCGAGACGATCAAACAGGGAGGCACCCGACGTGGTGCCAATATGGGTATACTGCGCATCGACCATCCCGACATCATGGATTTCATCATGTGCAAGCGGGACCAGACAGTGCTGACCAACTTCAACATTTCGGTCGGCATAACCGAGGCTTTCATGGAAGCGGTCGAAAAGGACGCCGACTACGACATCGTCAATCCGCGCAACGGCGAGGTTGTCGCCCAGCGCTCAGCCCGCAAGGTGTTTGATCGTATTGTCGATCTTGCCTGGACCAATGGCGAACCGGGCATCATTTTCCTCGACCGCCTCAACCGTGACAACCCCACTCCGCATATTGGCGAGTTCGAGGCGACCAACCCCTGCGGCGAGCAGCCGCTGCTTCCCTACGAATCATGCAACCTCGGCTCCATCAATCTGGCCAGGATGATCACAACTGACGGCAAAGTAAACTGGGACAGGCTGGCTGAGGTTGTTGATCTCGGCACCCGCTTCCTCGATGACGTCATTCAGGTCAATAAATACCCGATTAAAGAGATTAAAGAGATGACCCGGGCCAATCGTAAAATCGGCCTTGGTGTCATGGGTTGGGCTGACATGCTGATCCTGCTCGGCATCCCCTACAACACTGAAGCGGCTGTCGAACTGGGCGATCGGGTCATGAAATTTATCAATGACAAGGCGCACAAGGCCTCCAGGGCTCTTGCAAAGGAGCGTGGCGCATTCCCCAATTTTGAAGGCAGTATCTTTGACAATGTCGGTGGACCGATCCGCAATGCCACCTGCACCACGATTGCCCCGACCGGCACAATTTCAATCATCAGCAACACTTCGAGCGGTATTGAGCCTCTTTTTGCGGTGTCCTATGTCCGTCAGGTGCTTGACAATGACATTCTGGTCGAAGTCCATCCGATCTTCGAAAAGATTGCCAGGGAACGTGGCTTCTACTCTAAAGAGCTGATGAAAACGATCGCCGAACACGGTACCATCCAGGATATTGACGAGATTCCCGAAGATGTCCGCGATATCTTTGTCACCTCCCACGACATCACTCCTGAAGACCATATCCGCATGCAGGCGGTCTTCCAGAATCACACGGATAATGCAGTATCAAAAACCGTCAACTTCTGCAACGGTGCTACCCGCGAAGATGTCGCCAAGGTCTATCGCCTTGCTTATGAGAGTGGCTGCAAAGGCGTCACCATCTATCGTGACGGTTCGCGCGACATGCAGGTCCTCTCCGTCAAGAAAGTGGATAAACCTGAAGACACTGTCCCGCATGAGTCGTCTAAAAAGCGTTTCAAGCGCGATCGTCCACGCGCACTTAAGGGCAGCACCTACCAGATGCAGACCGGCTGCGGTCCACTCTACATCACTGTCAACGAGGATGACGCCGGCGTTTTTGAGCTCTTTACCACCATGGGTAAAGCAGGCGGTTGCGCCTCATCCCAATGTGAAGCAATCGGTCGTCTGGTGTCTCTGGCCTGGCGATCGGGTGTGCAGGCGCGGCAGGCCGTTAAGCAGATGATCGGCATCACCTGTCACAAGCCGGCCGGTTTTGGCGAAAATCGAGTCACCTCCTGTGCAGATGCCGTTGCCAAGGCGATCCAGATACACATGGCCGATCACGAGGAGCTCGAGCTCAAACATGCCAACAATGGTGGCGCTTGCCCGGATTGCGGCGGTCCGGTCGAACATGAGGGCGGTTGCTGCGTCTGCCACGTGTGTGGCTATTCAGAGTGCGCATAAGATCGTCGGCAGTCCGTCAATAAAACGATCTAGATCCCGGGCAGGCTGATTCACAGCCTGCCCGGTTTTACTCACTTTAAGGGGTTGCCATGTGTCCATTGAAGCTCAAAAGATTCCAGAGGTATATTATTTTGCTCGGCTTTTTGCTGCTCCTGAGCGTCATTCCCGCCGTTGCCGGGCTGAATGACCTGTTTGGCAAAAAAGAGGTTGATGAAACGGAACGCAAGGAAACCATCGAGAAGATAGACAGTATTCAGGAAAAGCTTAAATTGCTGCAGGACAAACTGCGTGCTCTGGAGCGCCGTAAAGCAGCGAAAGAGGCTGAGCAAAAGGCAGACGGAACGACAGAAGCAATTTCTGCAACTCCGGTGCAGATCAACTGGCAGCCGATCGATGAAACAACTTTAAATCCAGGGGAATTCGGTCTTTACACCTATCTGCTCTTTAAAGGCGAACTGGCAGACAGCGCTGCAGTTGGCTCGCTCGAGGATTTCATCCTGACCATCGAAACCCTGCCAGACAATGAGATTCCTGTCAGTTTGGCCAACCGTTTTCTGATCCCGGTAGAGAAACCGCAATCGATGGTCAGCCTGGGTCGTCAGCCCTATAATTTCAAACTGAATGCAGCCTGCCTCGATCGCCTGGGACTTCAGGACAACCTGCCCGATGGCCCCGTTCTGGTTTCAATGAGAGGGCCGCTCGATCCTTACGGTCTCGATGAGGTGCCCGCTTTCCTGGCAGTCAGCCTGGGCCGCCAGACTCCGCAAAGAGCTCTGGAGTTAGCCAGAATCTGGCATCAACAGGAAAAAGATGCCATCGTTAATAAAGAAGCGTCTCAATTCTC
>JBPPMD010000347.1:0-8022 GCA_051305875.1 Desulfuromonadales bacterium
TCGGCGAGATCATCCTGGTCCCGAGCGTCGCGCGGCCGGCGTTCGAGAAGATCGATGGTTTGACGATTCGGATTAGCAAGAGTCATGGGGCAGTCGAGGCCATCGATCGTGACGGCGTCGTGCTGGCCCGATATCCCGCAACGATCGGGAGTACGCACGATCCGCTTCCCCTCGGCACATGGAAGGTCAACGGGGTCGCGTGGAACCCCCCGTTCAGCTACAACCCGGATCTGTTCTGGGACTCCGAAGCGGGTGATGAGGCGACGAAGCTCGCACCTGGCCCGAATGGTCCGGTGGGGTCGGTCTGGATCGATCTCTCGAAGCCGCACTACGGGATCCACGGCACGTCGGAGCCTTCGACCATCGGCAAGAGCAGTTCGCACGGCTGCATTCGTCTGACGAACTGGGACGCGACCGAGCTCGCGACGATGGTGACGCCGGGAATGTCCGCAATTCTGGAACAGTAGCGGGCGAGACGAGGGAAAGCGCATGAAGAACGTCTTGGCATTCGTGGTCTGCCTTACGCTCGCCGCCCTCCTCGGCTGGGTTGCGAGGGGACGGTACGAGATCAGGAGCGTCGATCCGACGGAGGCGCCAAGGGCGACGACTGCGTTACCTGCGATCGTGAGCGAGGTCCCTGTTCCAGCCGAGCCTCCGGCCGTGATCGATCCGACAGAAGCGCTTGTCTCGGTTGAAGTGCTCGCGGCGATCGCTCCCGTTCCGGAAGAGCCGTCACCCGCGGAGCCGGAGAAGGTCGGGCCGCCGAGTCGGGAACCCGACGTACCTCGGCCGATCATCGTCCCGGTCA
Organism: Desulfuromonadales bacterium; assembly: GCA_051305875.1. GTDB lineage: Bacteria > Desulfobacterota > Desulfuromonadia > Desulfuromonadales > BM103 > M0040. The sequence continues at coordinate 809 of JBPPMD010000347.1, forward strand.
AAGGCGTCGCCGCTTCCTCCATGCTCGACACGTTCGACCAAGGGCGCGGAGATCACCGCCACGAAGCGATCGACATCATGGCGCCGCGCGGCACGCCCGTCATCGCGGCCGACGACGGCGTGGTGAAGAAACTCTTCACCAGCGTGGCGGGAGGACTCACCATCTACGAGTTCGATCCCGACGAGCGCTTCTGCTACTACTACGCTCACCTCAATCGTTACGCGAGCGGCCTTCATGAAGGGCAGCAGATACGCCGCGGCCAGATCATCGGCTACGTGGGATCCACCGGCAACGCGTCCAGGGACTCGCCTCATCTCCATTTCGCGCTGATCCGCCTCGACCCCGAGAAGCGCTGGTGGAAGGGGACGTACGTCAATCCCTATCCGCTGCTCGTAGACTAGAAGTCGCCCTGAGTCAGGTCTGACCTCACCCTCGACCGGTTCAGCAAGATCGTTGATGAGCGTGATCAGCCATGGCCGACCGCATGCATCGACTACATCCGAGAGGACCCCCAAACTACTTTCGACAATTCACAAGCCTTTGACCTGCACGGCCACCAGCAGCAAGGCATACCCGATGATCCAGGACCATGTGGAGATATCAGCGCTGACGTGGATGATTCCGAAGTGCGCGAAGATCGCGACGAGAAAGAGCACGAGGGAGAGGATCCAGGTGATGAATTTTGGGGCTTGGCTTGTTTCGCCATGAGTTCGAGCTCCGCGCGGCACCGCCGCTATCCAGGACGTTAACGTGTCGCCGCTCACCGGCGGCGACCACGGGAAACTGAAAGGAAACCGTCGATCACCAGAGCGCCAGAATCGGCAACGTCTCAACTTGTGTGCTATTACGGTTGGTATTCGAACCGTACGAGAGGCGATCGCAGGAAAAGGCAAACAGCAACAGAAGAACAGATTTCTGCCTCTGCGGATGTTCTGTGCATAAACGAGCCGAAGACTCGTAAGATCCCATCAAAAACGTGGCGTGAGTGCATCAAGAAGGTCTGGGAAGTCGATCCTCTGGAATGCCCCAAATGCGGCGCAGAGATGAAGATTATCAGCTTCATCGACGAGCGTCTGTTGATCCGCCGCATTCTGGAACACCTGGGCCTTTGGCAGGAGAGAATCCCCAAGGGCCTGCCTCCACCTGTAGAACGAATCCCTGTAACAATTGTCTGTGAAGAATTTGATGACGGCTGGGGGCGGAGTAATGACCAGGACGGCACATTGCATTGACTCGGAGGGATGTGCATGGGTAGGTCTGTGCAAAACTGGTGAGATTTGAGTGGTTTTAAGGGGTTGAAGTGTTTTCCTCACCGGGGTTTTGGGTTTGACATGTTTTTGGGCATGAGGTAGAAGAGATGTACGGTCAATTTGGGCTGCAAGTTCGATGGGAGGGGTTTTTCGTGACGACCTTGCGCAAACTTATCAAAAGCAAATTCCTATCACTTTCACTATCACTAGTACTATGAAAAAATCCCGCGAACAGATTCTGGCCTATCTTAAGGAACACAAGGATGAGCTGCGAGATCGTTTCGGCGTAACCCGTCTGGGCCTTTCCGGCAGCTATGCACGAGACGAAGCCACCGAGCAAAGCGACATCGATATCATCGTCAGCTTGCAGAGCAGCAATTCCTTCCGCAGTTTTTTCGGACTATTACATTTCCTGCAGGACAATCTTGACGAGCGTATTGACCTGGCCACCGAAGAGAGCCTGAAACCGCGCGTCAAGGCCTCTGTCCTACGCGATATTCATTATGTCTAGCCGCGACCCACGCCTTTACATCGACGACATCCGCGACGCGATAAGTGCCATAGAGGAGTACACCCGGGGCTTGGATTTAGAGGGTTTCTCTTCTGATCGCAAGACCTATTCTGCAACCTTGCGTGAATTCATCGTTATTGGTGAAGCGATCAACCACGTGCCCGAAGAAGCAAGGCTTAAGGTGCCGACAATCGAGTGGCGTTTGATCAAGGATTTCCGCAACTTCATTATCCACGAATATTTCGGTATCGATGCACGTATCGTCTGGGACGCGGTGCGACTCGAACTTCCTGCCCTCAAAGCAGGCATCTCCAAACTTATAGAACTGTTTGATTGAGCTACCTCCTGCCTTTGATCTGCAATTGCCTGACAGCTACGTTGCTCCGCGTTGAAATTCCCAAGTGGCTAAGAGTATAGCATGAAAATTTCCCCGTAGGCCCGGGCCGCTGCAAAGCTTTTGCCGCTTTTAGTCCCGTCATGGTCACTGAAAAGGCGCTCCGGATTGCCGGAACGCCTTTTCGTACAGCCGTGTGTTTTGTCGCTATTATTTCTTCGGTGGCCGGCTGGCATAGACCAGGACCTTGCGGTCCGTGTAGGCCTCGACTTCCCCGGCAAAGGTTTCAATCTGGAAATAGTCCTGAACTTTATCCGGAGCGTCCACAAAAAACTTGTTAAGCCGGGCAATCTCATCGCGCTTCAGGCCGGATCGCTTTGCCCAGGTCGGGAAATCGTGAGTTTTCGGGACGATTGCCGTTTCATGTAGAATGAAACCAGCCTCCTGTATCATTTCGCGCCAGGCTTCTTCGGTAAACGCCTGGATATGCGTCGGGTCACGCATCTTTTCCATGGACTGATACCATTCGGCGATTTCCGGATCCTCGGGCAGAGCCGTGTCGACGATGGCGATGCGGCCGCCGCGGCGCAGTACACGATGAAACTCGCTCAAGGCCCGTGCAATGTCAGGGAAATGGTGGGGAGCAACACGACAGGTCAACAGTGTGAAAGCACCCGCAGGGAAAGGCAGGTCTTCGGCGTCTGCTTCGCGAAACGTAATGTTATCCACACCTTCTTCTTCACTGATATATTCCTGGGCTTTTTTTAGCATGACCATCGTCAGGTCCGAGGCGACGACACTGCGGACCAGAGGCGAAAAACGCAGTGCGGTGTGCCCGCCGCCGCAGGCCACGTCCAGCATATTGTCATCAGGCATCGGCTGCAGCAGGCGTACCATGATTTCCAGGTCGTCACCTGTGGCAAAACCTTTGTCGTGTATGTATCCATCAGCGGCCCGGCCGAACTGTTCCCTGACCTTGTTCTTAAATTCACGCGTCATTTCATGCTCCTCCTTAATAGGCAGTCGATTATAACACCAGTTTTGGAAAAAACTTGTCAGGAAATCATGTCTCTGATAATAAAATCGATTGCTCTGGAGGTTTTTAGAGCATCGAATCCAACTTGGCAAGATGAATCTGGAAACCATCCGGAATTCTCGGGACTTTTTCCCAAAAACTTCCGGGGGATCCGAGGGCTTTGTTTTCTTGTCATCAAGCCTCTCATGTGTTAACAGTGCGAAAACATATCAACATATCCTGTCAGGAAAGGACTCATCATGGCACAGGCAATTAAGCAAGTGAAACCGGGCGACCGGGTCACAATCAATTTTAACGGAACACTGGAAGACGGCACCCTCTTCGATACGACTTACGAAAAAGATGACTGTGAGGACGATGACTGCGGTTGCGACAGAGAGGGCGGTCCAATGGAGCTGGAGGTCGGTGCCGAAAAATTCTTCCCGCAGATTGAGGAGGCTCTGATAGGCATGTCGCCAGGCGACAAGAAGATCCTCACCATCCTGGCCGCAGACGCCTTCGGCGAGTACGATGAGGAAATGATCTCCATCGTTCCGCGCAGCCAGTTTCCCGACGATCTCAACCCGATGATCGGCGATGATCTTGAACTGGTCAACGATGATGGTGAAGGTATGGTGGTCACGGTGATAGAAATGGATGACGTCGAGGTCACACTTGATGCCAACCATCCTCTGGCCGGTGAAGATCTGACCTTCGAAGTGGAACTAGTCGAGGTTCTTTAAGTCTGATAGCAGAGACGGACACAAAACAGGGGCACCTACTGTTGGTGCTCCTGTTTGTTCTGTTCCTGCCTGTTGCTATCGGGAATTCTCCAGGGCTTGTTGCGAATCCCGCTTGTTCCCCGTTCCGGGGGTCGCTTCCCAGGTCTCCTGCCGCTCCTGCAGAAAATCAATCAGCAGTTCAATAGCCTGAGAAAGTTCGCAAGGTATATCAGGGATCTCCTGTAAACCGGTTGCCAACCGCTTGGCTGCCATCAGCGCATTGCGGTGCTGGTGAACGGTCTTTTGCTCCGGTTGATGACTGTGTGTCAGGTCACGGAACTGTCTGGCAACCGCTGGATGACCGCGTTCTTCTTCGAGGACGGCCTGGCGCAGCTCGCCGTATTCCGCCATGCTGAAGTGTTTTTCCTCGTCAGCCTGGCGGAGCAGGTCCACGGAGCGATAATCGGGCAGGGGGCGGCCTTGTTTGCGTTCCAGAAGCCCGGGTTCTTTACGTTCGAGAAACCGGAAAGCGAGCAGCAGCTTCTCCGCCGTCTGTCGACGGATGCGGACCTCTCTGGCACAATAGTCTTCAAACGAGGTAAACCCCCATTCGGAAAACCGCTTGTTGCTGCTTATTTTGGCCAGCCATTCGCCGAGTTCAACCCATGATGATTTGAACTGCTTTGCCGTGGCGAGTACCTGGTAGCGCTCCGACTCAGGTGACAGTTGCTGCATGAGTTGTTCGATATGTTGTGAGCCTTTGGTTTTGTTCTCCTGGTCCATGGCGGTCTCCTGTAGGATGGGAGACAAATAGTAGCATAGTCGATATCTGTACTGAATAATTTTGCTTTTGGTATCCTCAAGTACGGTGTATATCCTTTTAAACGTCCGTTCGCTTGAGCCTCTCGATGCGGAGAAAATAAGCCAGACGTAAGGGAACACATCCTATATTGAATAATCATCTCTTTGCGTCTTCTCAGGTTTTTCCAGACGTCTTTGCGTAGGTCGGTTCTGAAAGGTTTATCACGTGTCCAGTAGCAAGCTTTTACGCTGCATTGTCGGTTCTGAAACGGTTCGTATGCTCAACCTTGGCCATCCCTGGGTGATCGCTGACCGCTATACCTCGCGCTGGCCGCAAGCGGCATGCGGCAGCCTGATCGAATTGATTTCAGAAGGCGGGGAATCCCTGGGGACAGCTCTTTATGACCCTGGTTCCCGCATTATTGCCCGACGCTTGTCGTCGATGATCATCGACCTGAATCATAATTGGATCGTGACCCGCCTGCAGCAAGCCCGCAAGAGCCGCAACTGGATCGATTTCGGTGATACGACTGTTGCTCGGCTGGTGAATGCGGAGGGCGATGGATTGCCTGGTCTGACCGTGGATCGTTACGGCAACTTTCTCATGATACAGTACTACACTGCCGCCTGGGAGAGACATCTGCCTGTGCTTGCCACCGCCTTGCAGGACGTCTATGCAGCGCAAGGGGTTTATTGCAAGTATCGTTCGCAGGAGACGCGCAAGCTCGCTGCCGGGAAAAAGAGCAAGCCGCTCCAGGGACGTCTGCTGGCCGGCAAAGCGGCGCCGGTTGACCTGACCGTTCGCGAAAATGGCCTGCTCTATCAAGTCGACCTGGTCAAGGATCTGCACACCGGACTGTTCCACGACCAGCGGCAAAATCGCCTGGAGTTCCGGCGTTTGTCGGCCGGCTGTCGTGTGCTTAACCTGTTCGCTTATACGGGGTCTTTTTCCGTGGCCGCTGCTGCCGGCGGTGCCGTGCAGGTGACCAGTATCGATGCCGCAGGACGCTACCTCGACTGGGCTCGTGAGAATTTCCGTCTCAACGGAATTTCATCTGAAGATCACGAATTCGTCACCGGTGATTGTTTTGTCGAGCTCGATCGCCTGGCCAGGGCGGGACGTACTTTCGATATTGTTTTTATGGATCCCCCCAGCTTCTCAACGACCAGCAAGAGCCGTTTTACGACGAGTGGCGGTACTGCAGAGCTGGTACAGAAAGCGCTCAAGTTGCTCACTTCCGGCGGACTGCTGGTGACTTCATCGAACCTGCAGAAAATGGCACTGCCAGACTATCTGAAAGAACTGCGTAAAGGCAGCCTGGCGGTCGGACGACATCTGCAAGTCGTCAAGGTGGCGGGCCAGGCCGATGACTTTCCTTTTACAGTCTGTTTTCCGGAAGGTAATTATCTCAAGTACGTGGTGTCAGTCGTGCAGGATAAAATCTGACTCGAACAGTTTCCGGTTCAAGCTGCGCGCAGCGTCTTGAACGGTGGGCCCTGTATTTTCCGTGCGATCTTCGCCGACCTGGGCACGGAAGATGTCGCGATAGATGAATTCATAGCCGCTGAGCTGTTCCCTGTCGAGAACCGGATGACCGAGAGGAAGGATAATGAATGGTCGGGATTGCTCGCCTCCCACTGAGCCATGACCACCAACCTGGTCGTCAAAACAGGCTATGCCTTCTTCGTCGAGAGCGCCAAACAGGACCAGGTCGCCACAGCGTGGCCCCAATCCGTATTTGTGCAATTCTTCGAGCAGCACGTAGGGCGCGCCATATGGCCTGAGAAAAGCCAGCTCGGGCTGAGCAAAGCACGGATTACCTGTCACGCAGATCTTTCCACCCCGGTAAAAAATCATCAGCTCATCTGCTTTTTCCCCCCGAGCCAAAACAAAACCAATGCCTTTGTGCTTTTGTAAAAAGCGCAACCGCAGCGGCTGCGCCTGTTCCACCTCTTTCCAGTTGAGCGGGACTGTTGAACCGGTAATGTAGAGATGCGCCAGGCTGCTGGAGTAGGTGATGACAACCCCGCCTTGCGGATCGACTTTGAGGGTTTCCGCTACCAGGGAATGAATCTTGTTTTGCAGATAATCCTTGGTGTGTCGATAGAGGCGATGTCGCCAGCTTTTCTGCCGAGCCTCCAGCTCGTTACGCAGATAACTGAACTGAGCCATGGCGGCATTCTGGGAGCCGGACAAAACCGTGGCCTTCTGGTTGTCGTGCAAAAAAGCGCTGACAGCTTCTCCGATAGTGGCTCCGAAACGGTTCTGGAAAGGGTAGCCGGGAGTCTGGCCATGGTCTGAGAGGATGACCAGCAGGTAATCGGCTCCAGGCACATGATCTATCGCGCGAATGATTTCACCGATACGTCGATCGATATACTGCAGGTTCTTCAGGGCCGGCCAGGAGCTCGGTCCGAAGTGGTGGGCGATCTCATCGTAGCCGCTGTAGGTGGTATAGATACGTGGAGTACCGGCGTAGACTTCAGCGATGACGCCGAAGGTCTGCATTTCACGCAGAATCACATTGCAGAAGATACGGATGAACGGGAACAGCCCCTCCTGAGTCCGCCAGCCCTTCTT
>JBPPMD010000376.1:0-7671 GCA_051305875.1 Desulfuromonadales bacterium
GCCGTAGCTATAGAGCAAAAAGGAGCTGAAATATGGGCCAAACAGCCGAATTTGCAGCCGGTTCATGGATAGTTCGAAAGCCTCCTAAAAGTGATTTGCAAGGATTTTAACGCTGGAGTTCGAGGGACGGCATCGTCGACAACCCAGCCCCCATTTCCAGAGCGAAGCCGAGAGTGACCCGGGAACAGGCGAAGGAATTCCCCCACAGGTTGGCCCCTGACGGCAGCCCCTTCAGCTCTCGCGGCCACCCTGAGGCTGCATGCGAATAGGGATGTCCCGGATTGACAGTAACCTCTCCCGGCTTCAGGTGGTCATCGGCCACGACTCCGGTTACCCCGGGCAATGAGGCCGGCAGCAAGCCCGGTCTGCCTGGATGACCGGCCGCCACCAGGATGGATCCAGCCTCCTGAACCGACTGACAGGCCGCCACGAGGACTTCGGCCCCCGGGCCGGGGGGCATCCCCAGGCTGAGGTTGATAAGCCTGCATCCCTCGGCCGCGGCTCTCAGCAGCGCGCGAGCCACCAGTGAAGGATAGGAATCCAGAGTTTCGTCAAAGACCCGTACGACGAAAAATTCCGCCTCAGGCAGACCCTGGCGCAAAATCCCCGCTACGGCCGTGCCATGACCGACGAGGTCGCGAAAATCCTCATCCTCGCGTATCTTGCCTGCATCGTCCAAGAAAATGCGCATCCCGCTGACGGCACCCCTGACATGGGAATGCCATGGGTTCACCCCGGTGTCGATGATACCGATACGAAAAGATCGTGATTCTGTAAGAAAAGCCGGCGTCATGCCGAGTGCCTTTGCGGCAGCTTGGCTGAAATATCCGGCAATGTTTCGGGGGAGGGTTGATTTTCTGCCGCAACGCCTCCGTCCATTCCGCCGTCCTTTCCCGTTCGCAGAGCGATATTAAGTTCTTTTGCCCCGACATTCCGCAGCTGACCGTCACGCAAGAGATAAAGGTGGTCATAGGAGTCCAGACCGCCAAGTCGATGCGTAATGGACAGGATGATCCGATCATTGAACGCGGTCCAGAGGTTTCGCCTCACCAGAGTCTCTGTCTCTGGATCCAGGGCCGAGAAGGCTTCGTCCAGAACCAGGATGTCCGGATTCCTCAAGGCAAGGCGGGCCAGCCCGATCCGCTGTCTCTGCCCGTCGGAAAGTGACAGCCCGCGGCCTCCGATGACGGTGCCGTAGCCATCAGGCAAGTCGAGTATGAAAGTATGAGCCTCCGCCAGACAGGCCGCATCGATCATTTCGCTGTGGGTGACCTCCGGATTGCCGTAGCGCAGGTTCTCCTCCACCGTTGCGTGCAGCAGAAATGGCTCGGCACCGGCATACCCCAGACATCCGCCTGCCGAAGCGGCGACATTCGGGCCGAGCTCCTCGCCACCCAGAAGAACCCGGCCTTCCTGGGGAATGCGCAAACCGAACAGAACCTGCACCAGGGTGGATTTGCCGGCACCGGAGGTTCCGAATATGCCCACATTCTCTCCCGGGGCAACCTTCAAATCGAGCTGCCGCAGCACCGGCGGGTTTCCGGGATAGGTAAAACTGACCTTTTCGACGACCAGTTCTCCCCTGCCCTCGGTTGCTTGTTTGCTCGCAGCGTCGGTAATGACTTCGCCGGCCAGCACCTCGGAGATTCTCGACAGACTCACCCGGGCTTCCTGAAAGCCGCGCACCATCCCCAACAGCCCCTGCGCCGGCCCGTAAAGCCGTCCCTGGTAAAGGATGAATGCGACGAAGGTTCCCAGACCGATTTCACCTGATTCCAGAAACCGCCCGCCGAGCAGATAGATCCAGGCGAGGCTCGCGGTCAAGGCAAGTCCGGGTGTCCCCGAAGCGACCGAATCGAGCACCTGAAATCGCAACATCTTGCGAATCATGCCGGCATTCAGCAGAGCGAAACGGTTTTGTTCCTCTTTTTGCGAGGCGTGCAGGCGTATGGCGCGCAAGGCGCTCATGCGTTCCGATAAAAAGTGAGACAGATCAGCCATGACCTCACGGAGGCCCCGGGTGCCATTTTCGATTGGCTTGCGAAAGGCGGTGGTAATCACAAGGGCGACGCCGAGGCCCAGAAAGGACCACAGCGCCATTGGCGTAGAGAGATTCAGCAGAATCACGGCGGCCACGATCAGGAAAAGCATATTCTGAAAGAAACCGAGGACACCGTCGACGAGAAGCGCCTGGATTTTCGGAACGTCGGCACCGAAGCGGTGCAGGAGGTCACCATGGCGAAAGCGTTCGAGTGACTCCAGGGGTGAATTCAGACAGTGAGCAAAGAGCCGCTCCCGGATAGAGACGAGCACATCTGCCGAAAGCCTGGAGTGGACCAGACGCGTCACTGCTCCGAGGATGAGATCGAGTACGGCGAGAGCAACCAATGCCGCTGCAATCTTTGGGACGATGGCATAGTCCCCTCTTTCAGCGACGGCATCAATAAAGGTTTTGCCGATCAAGGGCGGCGCCAGAGAGACTGCTCCTCCCGCCAGTCCGAGGAAGAACATGGCTGTGATGAGCCGACCTTTGCCTTTGAGATGCCTTGCGAACAGCCCTACCGAGCTCAGCATGCCGCCTCCTTTTGCATCGGCCGTTGCCAGACGTCCGGGTAATAACAAAGATGCGCGCCCTCGCACATGGGGGCTGCCCCGCGCAGATCAATGACTGCCTGTCGAATTTCTTCCGGCCCGCCTCCTTCATTGGCGATTCTCAGGGCCCGGGCCGCCAGTTCTACGGATTTCTGCTTCCGGGGCAGAGACGCCTCTCGCCCCACGACCTTGAAACTGGCGATGCCGCTGTGCAGCAAGTGCGGCAAGGCGCAAAGACCACATGGTCCAACGGGATAGCCCTGGCTCGTCTGGCATCCACAATGATTCAAAGTCCATTTCCAGAAAGCGTAGCGCTCGAGAATCTCCGGATTCATCCCTTCAGTCCCTTCTCCGTCACCCAGGCAAAAAGTTCCCGCGGCATGTGTGGTGGCACAAAGGCCTTCCTCAAAGACGCAGCCATCGTTCAGTAAAAAAGCCTCAAACTCCAGACCGGCAACGGTAATCTCTTCGATCTCACCCAGAGTAAGATGCCTGGGAAGGATGATTCGGGAGACCCCGAGATCCCGGAAAAAGGTAGCTGAACCGGGGTTATTGCAGGTGGCAAGGCTGGAGACGTGAAGCTTTGAAGCGGCGCCGGCCGCGGCCAGGGCCAGCATCAGGTCCAGATCGGCCACGATCAGTGCGGAGGCCCCTTTCTCCAATAACAAAGAGCCGAACTCGGCGAGCATTTCCACCCCTCCGGGCGGATAGCAGGGGGCGTTAAGGGCGACGTAGATCGGTCTCCCGCAGGCCAATGCTACCGCCTTCTCAAAGTCGGCGACATCCGGGATGCCAGCCGACAGGGGCGCGCGGCGGTTCGCCCAGGCCTCGCCGTAAAGTTTCTCCCAATCGGGCGGCGTCAGGCCACAGAAGAATTCTTCGGCACCTGCCCTCAGCAAAGGGGCCACCTCTGCTGAATTTTTCAGGGGAGCCAGTATCTTCACGGCATTGGCCTTTCGTGGAGAACAATTCTGTCGCAGCGGGACAGATGGACAGCGGCCCGGTCTTCGGAGACCTCATAAAAGAGGGTATTGCCGGCCCTCCAGAGAGGCACCATGGTGTCCGACCGTTTCACGGGGAGGCAACGCTCCCGGCACAAGGCTGGGCAGCTTTTTCCCAACCCTTTGGAGAAACTGTCTTCAGCATGCATGCTTTCGGCCTTGATCAGGCAATTGCGCCCTGTAGCCGCAAAGACATAGGGAAGATGGAGGACCCGCTGGAGGTCGGAGATCTCGCTTTTCAGGTAGCTGCCCTCAAGGTCGGGATCGGTTTCAACGCCGGACACGCCGAGGCACACCAGCAGTGAGCGCAGTCTGTCTCCCCGGTCTTGCGTCAGGGCACTTGGGGGTGGCGCCTCATGGGCCAGTCGGGGGTCACGGTTGCCCCGATTGATCAACCGCCCGGCTCTTCGCTCGAACCGCGGATAGGCGTTTCGTAGCAGTTCGAGAACCCCCCAGTCGTTGAAGCTCACCGTGGGTGCGTATCCTCGTTCCTGGAGCTCTGCCAGCAGGCGATCGACGCGTCTGAGGCCCCGGGGAGTTACGATCGGGGTCATCAGCACGGCTTCGATTTTGAACTTCCGAGCCAGACGGCAGAAGGATTCAGCCTCAACCGTTCCGGGCAGAAGATCCTCACAGAATTCAGTGCCGAAATAAAGCGCCCGAAGAGCACCCGGAGGCAGAGCGTCCCGCCACTGGGGCTGGCAGATGTCTCTGGGATCGGCAGGGAGTTTATCGGCGCGCAAAAGACGCAACCCGTATTCCATAGGCATTTCTTTATAAAAGGTACGGGGCCCGGCCGGATCCAGCGCAGGCCCCGCAGTTTGCTCAGATTGTCAACCTGACCATGGTCATGGAGTCTGTCTCCATCTGGATGACCTTAAGGAGTTTCAGGGTCTCGGCATCGAACACCGAAATGGTCGAACCGCCCCCCCCCGTGTAGACCTTCTTGCCGTCGCTGCTGACCATGAGGGAGAAGTTGGTCCCTTCGTTGATAACGGTCTGGTCGGTAATCGTTTTGCTCTCAGCGTCGAGCTTGTACAGCTCATCCATGCCGCCGTAGATCTTGGAACGGTCCGGAGAGTACATGAAACTGTAGACCATGGGCACGTCTCCCTTGACCATGCTTTCTTTTATCTCGCCATTATGGGTGTTGATTTCCAGCATGCCGCACCCTTCCATAGTGTAGTAGGGAGAGTTGAAGTAGCCGTCGTTTTCATAGGTGTAATGCCAGAGGGGGAAGATGTTCATCCCTTTGTCGTACATGGAATGGATGCCGGCAATCTTCATCTGCTGACCGGAGACGTCGATCTTGTAGAGATCCTGGCCGATGGCATAAACTTCTTTGCCGCCATTAATAAGCAGGAGCTGGAAGACACCTCTGGGAACCTCGATGCTGCGCAGGATCTCCCCGCTGTCAAGATCGATCTGGGCGAGCATGGGCGCGGCGATTTCGACCTCCCCGTCCACGACGCGACGGCCCTGCAGATGGGCATAGATAGTTTTACCATCGCCGGCGGATGTTATGCCGAAATCGAATCGATCCCAGCCTTCCTTGTTGTCGTTGAGATCGAGTGTTTTCACCAGCTTCAGATTTTCGGTGTCGACGACATGCAGGTAATGACGACTGGCAGAGACCACCATCCGCTTACCGCCCGGCAAGACGGTATAGGCGCGGGTCCATCCCTTGAGCGGGATGTTGCCTGTAACCGTGTCGGTCTCCCCATCGATTACTTCAAGGACGTCGTAACCCAGGGTAAAAATCAGATCCTTGGCCTGGGCCACCCCCGCTGGCGCCAGAAGACAGAACATCAAAGCTGTCAAAGAAAAGTATCTTAAGTATTTCATGTATTGCTCCTATTGACAAAAGTGGACATTGATATCAGCGGACGCCCTCAGTCGTATTTGATGGTACGCCAGTCCCGGGCCATATTCGTACACACTTCGTGGTAGTCAGGGTTGTTGGTGAGACCGTCAGGGGTCTGGGCCGGCCACCAGCAGTCACCCGAACAACCCATGAAATCACGCACGGATGCCTGGCAGTTGCCGATCGGATGGGTGCCACGGGGATTTGTTTCCCAGCCGGTGTCGAAAACCGTCGTACAGCCAACCGGCATCTGTAATTCGGTACCGCTCTCCAGGAGGGCAGCGACCGCCTTGCTTTCCCCTTTGGCCAGTGTCTCTAAAGCTTCGGCCTTCTTATTCAAGGCCTTTATCATCAGTTTTTTTTCCATGCTCTTTCCCTTTCGCTTAATTAATCGAGTTTCAATTAATTGAATGTCGTTGTCGAATCAACAACCTGCTCTTTTCTCAAACTGAGCAAGCAGCTTGTCGGCCCCTGCGTGTCGCAGATCGGCATAGAGTTCGATGCCGATCTGAAGCCAGCGCAGGATGAAATTACAGCTGCTTCCCGGAGGTATTCCCAGGGCGTTCTCCCTGAGGTGATTTTCGTAATGACAGCCACCGGAGCAGAGAGTTCTGGCCCAGCACTTTTCACACATTTCGTCCTTTCCTGCCGTAACATGACCCAGGCAGGAGCGAATCTTTTCCGGATCGGCCCCGGTCTCCAGATTGCCCACCTCGAAGCCTTTCTCACCCGCCAGTCGATGGCAGAGGTAGAATGCTCCCCCGGCATCGACAGCCAGGTAGCCGTATCCCGCCCCGCAGGCGACAGCCTTGGTCTGCCCCATGTGCAGACGTCCGAGCAGCTCAATGAGATTGGCGAAAGGAAGGATCCTGCCTTGCCGGGCCACTCTGGAGAAACGGCGGGCCATGGCGGCGAAGCTTTGCAGCAACACCTCCTCCTGCTCCAGATCGGGGAGCAGCTCTTTACTGATGGGGCTCGCCGGGGCAATACCGACTTCATGAAAGCCGAGCGCCATCAGGTGGTCGAAGACTTCTTCACATCGTGACCATTGATCAGGGGTCAGTGTGACCCGGGCCGCAACCGCAGCGGTATGGTTGTCGAGGAGCCCCTGAACCCGGGACAGGATCTTCGAATAGCTTCCCTTTCCCGAGGCATAGGGCCGGTTGGCATCATGCAGGTCGGGAGGACCGTCGAGACTGACTGAAACGACGACCCTGTGGTTCCGGAAAAAACTTACGATTTCAGCATTGAGCAGGGTGCCGTTGGTAGTCAACGACACCAGAAGCCTTTTGCCTGCCGCCGAGGCCATTTTCTCCGCCTCCTCCACGGCTGCTTTTATTGCCGGCATGTTGAGCAGCGGCTCGCCACCGAAGAGGACCAGGGTCAGGTCCTTGAGATCTCCCGATTCCCTGACCAGGTAACGGGCGGCTTCGCGTGCTGTCTCCGAGTCCAGAAGGCGAGCCTGCCCTCCGTAGGAGCCTCCCTCTGCGTAACAGTAGGTGCAACGCAGATTGCAGTCCTGGGCCACTTCCAGCACCATGGTGCTCATGGGAAATTCCACCGGGTCGAACCGGACGGGCGGCCACGTTTTTGCGGAGCCCTCGGGTTTCAGCAGGAGAATATCCCGCAACCCTTCCAGTACGTCGCGATCGGATTCGGAGGCTTTACTCAAATCTACCGTGGGCTCTGAAGCCCAGCGGCTGATTACCTCCTGCACCGACGAGTCGACAAGAAACAGACTCGCCTGATCGACCCCGTAGAGAATCGCCCCATCTTGCGCTTGAAAGATGCGATGATCGGCCCACTCGTGTTTCATGATTATTTGATCCTCGGAACGTAATCAGGCGGGACGACCGCCAACATGGCCTCCGCAGCGTATTGACGACCTGTTCTTTCGTATTCCGCTGCGACCGCCACCAGACCGGTCCCTTCCGTTTTGTACTCCCGGGCCATGATCTGCCCATAGTCGCTGACGGGGATGTAGGTGCCGTTCTTGCTGATACCTCCGAGCCAGGTCAGATCATCGTCACCTTCCCGCGTGACAAATTCGCTCAGCTTGAAGCTGGCGGGGACCGCTCCGAGAACCAGGTCGTCGGCAGCGTAGGCGACAGCCTCGAACTGAACCCCTTCGGCAGGAAAGTGGATGCCGCCGTAGACCCGGGCGCGCCCCAGCTCCGGAGTACTCTTGATATGATCGATCTGGTCGGCCAGTGT
>JBPPMD010000111.1:0-5970 GCA_051305875.1 Desulfuromonadales bacterium
CTTTTCATGATCACAGATGTTGTAGATATAAACCTGCTTGCGCTTACCGTCCTTGAGGCCACGGGCAATAACGCCGATACAGGTGCGCCCCTTGGTCAAGGGCCCGAGCGATGCCGATCAGGCAGAACCGCTTTGAGAAACTGCAGCGGCACGATCTTCTGGCCGTTGTATTCAACTTCATCGATACGCGTCATGCCGACATTCTGCAGTACCTCAAGATGCTTGAGATAGTTATCGGAAAAGGTCATCCAGAACTGGGCTTTCCTGATAGTCGGGATGTGTTTGACGATTGATTCCATCTCCTCGTGGTAAAGACGGAAGATATTCATTGGCCCGATACCCTCGGGAAAGTCGAAGACCCGTTTGGTTGAAAGCGGTGCGGTCTCGACCCACTGGCCGTTCTCCCAGTGCCGGCAGGTTGCGGTCACCTCGCGGATATTGATCTCCGGGTTGAAGTTGGTGGCAAACGGCTGGCCGTGGCTGCCGGCGTTGGCGTCGATGATATCGAGCTCGTGGATCTCGTCGAGGTAACCCTTCGCCGCCAGGGCGGTGTAGACATTGGTCACCCCCGGATCGAAACCGCTGCCGAGCAAGGCCATGATGCCTTTCTCCCTGAAGCGCTCATCGTAGGCCCACTGCCAGCTGTACTCGAAGTGTGCGGTGTCGAGCGGCTCATAGTTGGCGGTATCGAGATAGTCGACACCGGTCTCGAGGCAGGCGTCCATGATGGTCAGGTCCTGGTAAGGCAAGGCCACGTTAATCACCAGCCTGGGCTTCTCCTGGCGGATCAGGGCAACCAGTTCAGGCACGTTGTCCGCATCGACGCGGGCCGTTTTAATATCAAAATCCGTGATTTCAGCAGCAATCGCATCACATTTGGATTTTGTGCGCGAAGCCAGGGTAATCGCGGAAAAGATATCCTTGCGCTGAGCGCATTTGTGGACAACAACCCGGCTGACGCCTCCGGCACCGATGATCAGTACTTTACTCATGACAAAGCTCCTTCGTAAACAGTCTGTCAGGACCCGCTATCCCGGGATTAAACAATTGTCGGGTTCTTTTCTCCCCAACCCGCTACCGTTGTCAACGGAAAACGGTTTGTGCCTGCGGCACGGCTGAAGCGTTGAAGCGTTGATTCGATTCAACGGGCGCAGCCCAATTCAACGATTCAACAGACTATCACCAGTTGCCCTGATTTCAAATCGTTTTCCCTTGAGAAGGCGCTTTGAGGTATGGTCTAATTGTCTGCCTGCAAGAACCTCTTAAACAATTATATTTTGACGGAACAGGACTATGCTAAAACAAATTCGCGCTGCACTCACATGCACCTGTTGTTTGCTGTCCCTTACCCTGACGGCCTGTACTATGAGTCAACAACCGATGATCGGCAACCCGGAAGCCCCCTACCCGCCAGCAGAAGAACCCTCTGTCGGCGATATCTATCATCTGCCCACCGGCGTCAAGGTCACTGCAGACCAGATGATTGCAGCCATAACGGATGCACGAATCGTCTATGTTGGTGAGACCCATGACAACCCCGCCGCGCACCGTCTGCAGCTGCTGATACTCAAAGCAATGGCAGAGCGTTATCCGGAGCAGTTAAGCCTCGGCATGGAGATGTTCAACACCAGCCAGCAGAATATACTCGATCAATGGTCCAGAGGTGAACTGAGCGAAAAGGATTTCTTGAAAAAATCCGGATGGTACGACAACTGGCGTATGGACTATGCCTATTACCGTGACATCCTCAACTACGCCCGGGAGCATCAGATCCCTCTCCTCGGCCTGAACGCAACTCGCGAGATGGTCGAAGCCGTCGGCAAGAGTACGCTGCCTGAACTGGATGACGAGCTTCGCAGTCAACTTCCTGAATTTGACCTGGAGGACCCTTACCAGCTCGCCGTGGCCAGGGCAATTTATGCAGGCCACCTCCAGAGCGACAAAATGCTTGATGGCTTTTTACGCATCCAGACCCTCTGGGACGAGACCATGGCGGAGAATATTGTACGAACCCTGGCAGACAGACCTGAGCATCGCATGCTGGTAATGGCCGGCGGCAACCACATCAGAAACGGCTTCGGCATACCCCGGCGCGTCTATCGCCGGCTGCCGACATCCTATGTGCTGGTTGGCAGCCGCGAGCTGGTCGTCCCCGAGGAGAAGCAGGACCAGATGATGGATGTCGACCCGCCGCACATGCCGATGCCTCCCTATGACTACCTGGTATACACGGAATATGAGAGTTTGCCCGGCGAGCGGGTCAAACTCGGCGTGCGCATGCATGAAGAGAATGGCAAAGTGGTCGTCGCAGCGGTTGTGCCGAACTCGACAGCAGACGAGGCTGGTGTCCTCGCCGGGGATGTCATTACCGCCCTGGACGATGTTTTGATCGATGACAGCTTTGACCTGATTTACGAAGTGAGCCAGCGCGCCAGTGGAGATCAGGCAACCCTGGCTGTAGAGCGAGACGGCGAACAACTTCAACTTGAGGTGATGTTCACCCCTCTGCCGAAGACAGACAGTCATGGCACGGACGGTGGTCACAAAAAGTAAAGGGCAATGCGGTATTAGAGCCCACACCGTCAATCCAATAAAAAGCACCTCTCACTTAATCGCCAAGCCGTTCACTTAAAGTGCGCAAAAACAGATAGCGCCCCCAGTCTCGTGCGGACTGAGGGCGCTTTACTGTCTTCACGGAGAAACAGCACTGACACCTTGATTAATGAATGGTGGATATGAGGTAAGATGTTCACATTGACCACAATTTTAAGAGTAACCAAATGGTGCTAAATGCGACTTTTTGTTGCAAAGCGGTGTTTTGTGAGTTAAGCTGAATTTGGAGGTGATTTATGGCGCAATCCGTAAGACTTAAAGATGAGTTAGTGGAGTCTGCAAAATCTGTTGCGAGAGCGGAGCACCGTTCTTTGGCAGGCCAGGTGGAGCACTGGGCAACGATTGGACGCGCTGTTGAAGAAAACCCTGACCTTCCTTTTTCGATGATTCGCGAACTTCTCTTGGCTAAATCTGAAGTAGAGAGCGGTCTGGTTGAGGAATATGTCTTTGGCGAGGGGGAATAATGCGAAAGGTTTTTCAAACACGAACCTTTGCCAAAAACAAAAAGAAACTACACAAAAAACAGGTTAGCGAACTAGATAATGTCGTATTGAAGATTCTTGGCGACCCTGAGATTGGTGAGCAAAAGAAAGGTGATCTTCAAAGCGTCTATGTTTATAAGTGTAAAATCACAAAAAAGCTTTTCCTTGTCGCATACCTGTTTGACGATGACACCTTGACGCTGCTGACGGTCGGCTCACATGAGAATTTTTACCGAGACTTGAAAAAACAGATAGCAAATACCTAGTACCCTGTAACCCATAATCTTTCGCATCTTGCTGGTTCTTTGCCGCGTCAGCGGCGTTGCGCCATCAGCTGAGTCGCTACGGCTGGGCAGCTGAAGTCGCGCCTTGCTGACACGCCAAATCCCTGCGCAATCTTGCGAAATCCTATAGGTTTCAGGGCACTGGCGATTCTATTTCGCCATGACGAACTGACCATCTTTGACTTCCAGAATCACCATCGAATCGACATCCAGGCCATTGTGATCTTCGGCTGACAGATTAAAGGTACCCGAGACACCAACGTATCCTTTGGTCTGTTCAATGGCAGCTCGCAAGGCTTTCGGCTCAACCCCGGCCTGCTTCATGGCGTTAGCCACAATGGTGATCGCGTCCCAGGCATATCCGGAATGGGTGTTGATCGGAAAATCCTTATCGTAATTGTAGACTTCTGTGTAGAGCTTGACAAACTCCCGGATCACCGGTTTCTGCGGATCGTTATCCGAAAGCTCATTGACCACCATCAGCTTGGTTGCCGGCATCCGGTCACCCTCAGACGCCTTGCCGGCCAGTTCGATGTACTTCGGATCGGGCAGGCCATGGCACTGGAAGAGAGGCAGATCGATACCGAGCTGCACTTTATTCTTGGCCACGATTGAACCTGCAGGACCGATGGTCCAGCAAATGATCGCTTCAGGTGAAGCATTCTTCAAATTGGTCAACTGGGCGGTCATGTCGGTGTCCTTCGGACCGAAAGACTCTTCAGCGACGATCTCAAGACCGTATTCAGGGGCCAGTTTCTGCAACCAGCGTCCACCGTCTTTACCGAAGCCGTCTGCCGCTGTCAGCAGAGCGATCTTCTTCAGGCCCTTTTCCTGCAAAAACATGTAAAGCCGTTTGACCGCAACCGAGGAGCGCTGCGGCGATTTGAATACGTATTCAAAAGAACCGAATTTCTCGCCGCTCATGATGACCGGGTCGCCGCCGACGGTCATAAAGGTCGGCATACCGGCTTCTTCGACCAGCTTCTTGACAGCCATGCCGGTTCCAGTCCGGGTCGGGCCGATGATGGCTGCAACCTTGTCCTTGTAGATGAACTTCTTGGCAATGGTCGTTGCCTTGGCCGGATCGCCTTCGGTGTCGCCGATTACCAGTTCGATCGGCTGGCCGTTAACCCCGCCCTCCTTGTTGATCTTGTCAACCACCATCTCCGCCACCAACCGGGTCGGCGTGCCGATAAAACTCGCCGGCCCGGAAAGGTCGAAGAAAGCGCCGATTTTAATCGAATCCTTGGCCAGCGCCGGACTCGCACAAAATGCGATGACCAGCAGAGCTGACAGCATACTACCTATCCAGTTAATCTTCATGACTCCTCCTCAACAGGTTGATGTAAACAGTAACAAGTGGACGTTTAAAACCCTATTGAACATTGACCCTCAAACTCCTCGCCGTTATTGACTCCCCTGTGCTCTTAGTGTCTTTGATTTCGGTCCTATATCCCAAAAGAAGATAACCTTGCCACGAAGTCAATGCACCAAGGCAACCAAGAATTACGTTTCACAGGGTAAAGATTGATTTTTCCCGGGCTTGCAGTTTTGATGTTTACCATAAAAGACAAGTGATTACTCCGTGACTTGGTGTCTTGGTGGCCAACCTTTGTTTTGGTTACAGGTCCGTTGATTTAAGGCTTTACCTTAAGGCTTTGCAAGATCAAACCACATCGTCACCCAAACGCTTGTCGAAGATTCTCTGACTCTTGCGCTCGGAACGCGGCAGGTGACCGTAGTCAACCAGTTTCATCTCCGGGGTCACCAGCAGTTGTTTCTTGAACTGGTGCAACATCTCATGGGTCAGCTCAGGTATCCGGCCAGGATCGACACCTTGGCCTCGCTCGACGATCAAGTGCATGTGATCCCTGCCGTTCTTATCGTCTCGGGAAAGATATACCTGAAACTCCGAGCCTAAGCCCGGAATGTCTGAAAGGAGCGTATCGATACTCGATGGGTAGATATTGACGCCGCGGAACTTGAAGGTATCGTCTGAGCGGCCCTTGATCCGTGAGTGCCGAGGCAAAAGAGAACCGCACCGGCAGGGACCGGGGATAATTCGGGTGATGTCCCGGGTACGATAGCGAATCAGCGGCGCAGCTTCCTTGCAGAGAGTCGTGACCACCATTTCGCCCCATTCACCGTCCGGCAGCAATTCAAGGGTTTCCGGGTCGATGATTTCCACAAGGTAATAATCGCCCCAATAGTGGATACAGTCGTGCTGGGAACATTCAATCCCGGTGCCCGGACCGTAGAGTTCAGTGAGGCCGGTAATATCGAAGAGTTCAGCGCCGCCGAACAGCTCGGAAATTTTCTGCCGCATCGAATTGGAGGAACGCTCGGAACCGTAGATGATCTTCTGTACATTGATCTTGTCGGCAATACCGCGATGATGAATTTCCTCAGCCATCAGCAGCGCCATGGAAGCTGTCGAGCAGAATACCGTTGACTGGAAATCAAGCAGAAACTGGATCTGCATATCGATATTGCCAGGGCCGGCAGGCACCGACATGGCGCCCAGTTTTTCTGCACCAAGCTGGAACCCCATGCCGGCAGTCCAGATACCATAACCGACGGCGATCTGCACC